>NZ_FNGR01000005.1:0-332508 GCF_900103045.1 Ensifer sp. YR511 | reverse complement strand
TGGCCTTGTGTCGAGCGGATCGCGGTGCACAGATTGGTCTTGCGCGACAGACACGACGGGCAGGAGCGGCACTCGGGCGTGTAGAGCGGGATGACGTGGTCGCCCTTCTTCACCGAGGTCACGCCCGGGCCGACGTCGACGACGATGCCGGCGCCTTCATGGCCGAGGATCGCAGGGAACAGGCCTTCCGGATCGGCGCCGGACAGGGTGAAATCGTCGGTGTGGCAGATGCCTGTGGCCTTGACCTCGATCAGCACTTCGCCGGCCCGCGGGCCTTCGAGCTGAACCGTCATGACCTCGAGCGGCTTGCCTGCCTGAACGGCAACGGCGGCGCGTACATCCATCTATTTTCTCCTTGGACTGAAATGACGTCGGGCCGCCAGAACGGCGGCCCTAAGTGGAATCGCAATAGGTTATCGAATGTTCTGTTGAACGCGATTGAGTTCCATCTCAAGAGCGGCAATCGCCTTGCCGGTCTGTTCGTGCAGCTTCTTGACGAGGGCGAGCTGCTCGCGCAGGCCGTCCTTCTCGTCGATTGCGTCGGCATCCGGCGCGCGGCCGAGCCCGGCGATCAGCCAGGCCGGGGTGACGCCGAGTACGCCTGCAAGCATGAACAGCCGGTTTGTGCGGGGTTCGGCCCGATCCCGTTCCCAGGCCGCGATGGTCTCCGTGCGCACGCCGAGTTGATCGGCCAGTTCCTTGGCGCTGAGATTTGCGGCGTCGCGCGCCCTCCAGATGCGTCCTCCCAGCGTATCACCGTCGCTGGTGTCGCGCAGGCGGGCAATCATCGTTTCGGTGGACAAGCGCATGGACATCTCCTTTGCCACGGTCACGTTCAAAGGTCCCGAACCATGGGGGCCGACGGCCGACCTTTAGATCCGGGGCGGAAGATTGTCCTGAGCTTATAGGCATTTGGGCGGCGAGGGACACCCCGAAGCGCCAAAAACACCGTCAATTGCGGCTAGGGCGCGGATAGTTCCTTGCCCGTCGCATCTTCGGCCGTTGAAAACAACGCGTAGGCTCTAATGTGCGGCGGCCACAGGAGCTTGCCCCATGACAGACGCCCGAACTGCGACCACCGACCACACCGACACGGTGATGCAGGGCGTCGCCATCATGCTCTTTGCCATGGTCATCCTGCCGGGCATGGACGTGATTGCGAAATACATGGCCGTCTATGAGGGCATGTCGCCGGGGCAGGTGACCTTTTACCGCTTCTTCTTCCAACTGGTGGCGACGCTACCGATGCTGCTTGGCGCCGGTGGCCTGCGGGCGCTGAGGCCAAAGCGGCCCTGGGCCAATCTGCTGCGCGGTGTACTGCTGGCGACCGCGGCCTTGTTCTTCTTCATATCGGTGAAGTACATGCCGCTTGCCGACACCTTCGCCATCTATTTCGTCGAGCCCTTCATCCTGACCTGTCTTTCGGCGGTGTTCCTCAAGGAAAGAGTGGGCTGGCGGCGCTGGCTCGCCATTGTCGTCGGTTTCGGTGGAGCGATGATCGTCATCCAGCCGAGCTTTGCCGCTTTCGGCCTAACCGCGCTGTTGCCGGTTGCCTGCGCCTTCGTCTTTGCCTGCTACCTGCTCCTCAACCGTGCTGTCGGTACCGGCGACTCGCCGCTAACGATGCAGACAATTGCCGGCATCGGCGGCACATTGACGATGGCGCTGGTGATCCTGATCGGCAACGGCATGGGCAGCGCCGATTTCGTGCCGTCGCTGCCGAAGTCGCCGCTTGGCTGGATGCTCGTGATCGTGCTTGGCGCGCTGTCCGGCTACGGCCATCTGCTGGTGGTCAAGGCGTTCCGGGCGGCACCCGTCTCGCTGCTCGCACCGTTTCATTATTTCGAGATCGTCACGGCGACGGCGCTCGGTTATCTCATCTTCGGAGACTTTCCGTCGCTCTCCAAATGGCTTGGTATCGCCATCATCGTTGGCTCGGGCCTCTTCATCATCTGGCGTGAGGGGCAGGCTGGACGTCGAACGGCAAGTTGAACGGGCTTACGGCGCGTCGTTCCGCGTCGGACCGAACACGGTCTCGAAGGCCTCGCGCAAGCGGATGTCCACGTCCGGCATCATTACGGGCAGGCCGAGATCGACGAGGCTGGTGACGCCATAACCGCGAATGCCGCAGGGCACGATGCCGCCGAAATGGTCGAGATCCGGGTCGACGTTGAGCGCAAAGCCATGGAAACTCACCCATTTGCGCAGGCGGATGCCGATCGCGGCGATCTTGTCTTCCGACATGGAGCCGTCGGGCAGGGCAGGCTTTTCCGGGCGCCGCACCCAGACACCGACCCGGTCTTCACGCCGCTCGCCCCGAACGTTCATCGAATCGAGCGTGGAGATGACGACGCTTTCGAGTGCCGCGACGAAAGCGCGTACGTCCTGCTTCCTGCGCTTGAGGTCGAGCATGACGTAAACGACGCGCTGGCCCGGGCCGTGATAGGTGTATTCGCCGCCGCGGCCGGTGGCAAAGACCGGAAAACGGTCGGGCATGACGAGATCGGCGGCGTCGGCACTGGTGCCGGCCGTATAGAGCGGCGGATGCTCAACGAGCCAGACCAGTTCATCTGCGGTGCCGGCGGCAATCGCCGCGGCTTCCTGCTCCATCAGCTCGACGGCCTGCGGATAATCGACCAGTTCGGAGGCAATCCGCCAGCGAACCGGGGGTGATTCCGGAGGGGAAAACATGTCCTGGCTCAGATTTTCACGCTGCATTCGCTCGGCATTCCTGTTTTTTGGAGCCTGTACATGGGATGGCGCGAGGCAAGAGTCCAGCGTTTCCGGGGCTCCTTGGGCGGGCTGTTGAAATAGTTTCATTTCCCGTCAAAATTCTGTCGTGATCCCCTTGTGCCCCCCAGGGGCTTTTGCTACATGCAGCCCCGTCGACGCAAGTCGGCCCTACCACGATGCGGTCGTGGCGGAATTGGTAGACGCGCAGCGTTGAGGTCGCTGTGGGGCAACCCGTGGAAGTTCGAGTCTTCTCGACCGCACCAAAAAAACCCGGCTTCGGCCGGGTTTTTTGTTTTTAATCCTGGTGTTAGCCAATTAGGCCTTCTGCCCGGGCGCAACCGGCGCATCCCTTTGTCTTCCAGTCCATATCATGCGTTCGAATAGGGGTGGCGGCCGTCGCTGATCTTGCGCGCGAATGCCGAACGAATTGCCGACGATCCCGTCGTGGCGAGAGCGAGCCTCGAAAGGCGTCGGGGGAGGTTCGTTCGCTGGTCTGAAATGCGCGCGCTGAACGCCGTCTTTTCGTGCCGCTCTGTGAATGCCCTCCCGTCCGTCGCCATCGTTTAATTTGTCCACAGCCATCCCTTGTGCACTCAAGGGGCTTTTGCTACATGCAGCCGCGCCGACGCAAGTCGGCCCTACCATGATGCGGTCGTGGCGGAATTGGTAGACGCGCAGCGTTGAGGTCGCTGTGGGGCAACCCGTGGAAGTTCGAGTCTTCTCGACCGCACCAAATACCCGGCTTCGGCCGGGTTTTTTGTTTCAAATCCATGTTTAGCTTCCCCGTTCTGGCGCACCCTGATCGGCGGCATCGTGATGCCTTCTGGCAATCCGAGTCTCGCTCGTTTCGCGCTGGGTTGGCCGACGGCACTCTTTTTCCACAGCCGTTAGAAAATGGCTTGGGCCGCCCTTTGATGTTAAGATTTGCGCGGCGGTTCAACGTGAAGGGTGGCACGACCGCCACGCGTGTCGAAGCCTTGGCTGTGCGGGAGGTTCCTTTGTCCGGCGATCTCAAGACTGCTGCCGATGCAATCCTCAATGCCGCGGTCGCTTCCGCCGATGGCGTGCCAGGCGTTGTCGCAATCGCCACGGATCGCCATGGCAATTTTTACGCGGGCGCCACCGGAAAGCGCTCTTTGGCTGGCGCGACGGATATGACCATCGACAGCGTCTTTGCGATCTTCTCGATGACGAAGGCGATCACGGCGACGGCCTGCCTGCAATTGGTCGAGGAGGGCAAGCTCGATCTCGACGCTCCCGCCAGGCAATACGCGCCCGAAATCGGCACGCTGCAGGTGATCGAGGGGTTTGACCTCGCGGGGAATCCGAAACTCCGCCCGCCCAAACGGGACATCACCACGCGCATGCTGCTCCTGCACACGGCCGGTTTTGGCTACGATTTTTTCAACGAGACCTATGCCCGGTTGGCGCGGCAACATGGACAGCCGAGCGTGATCACCGCGTCCCATGCATCCATCCGGACGCCTTTGCTCTTCGACCCCGGCGACGACTGGGAATATGGGAGCAGCCTGGACTGGGCCGGGCAGGTCGTGGAGGGCATCACCGGCAAGCGGCTTGGCGCTGTGATGGCGGAACGCATCCTCCAGCCGCTTGGCATGGAGGACACCGGTTTTGCAATGACCGCATCCATGACATCCCGCGTGGTTACCTTGCACCAAAGGGACGACGCCGGACGTTTGTCGCCGTTGCCTGATTTCAGGCTCCCGCAGGACCCGGAGGTCCAGATGGGCGGGCACGGTCTCTATTCGACGGCCGTCGACTACGCCAAATTTATCCGCATGTGGCTCAACGATGGGATGTCGCCCGGCGGTCGGCTGCTAAAGACGGAAACGGTCGAAATGGCGGCAAGGAACGGCCTCGGAGAAAGGAAGATCAAGAGGCTCCCGGGGGTAATAAGAAGCCTGTCGCACGACGCCGAATTTTTCCCCGGCATACCGAAGTCCTGGGGGATAAGCTTCATGATCAACGATGAAGCAGCACCGACGGGGCGGCCAGCCGGTGCGTTAGCCTGGGCGGGGCTTGCGAACCTCTACTACTGGATAGATCGCCAAAACGGTCTCGGTGGCCTGTGGGCGACACAGATACTGCCCTTTGCCGATCCCGTTTCGTTCGGGAGCTATCTCGATTTCGAAACGGCGGTGTACGCGGCTCGAAATACATAGCGGCGACGGGCGACAGAGGTCGCTGCGCCCGTACGCCCTGATCCGTGTCAGTTGTTGCCGGCAGGTCCGCTCTGGTCCATGCGGCGGCGGACGAGCTTGTAGGTGCGGTCGGGCTGAACTTCGTAGGTCTCGTAGACCATCTGGCCTTCATACATGAAGCGGTTCTGGATCATGGCGCCCGGTGCGGCCTGTGTCTTCCTGTTGGCCGCGTTCTCGCCATAGGTCAGGCTCTGGGGCAGGGGCTCGAGATCTTGCTGGGCGCTGTTGCAGCCGGCGAGCGCGAGGAGGCCGATGAGGGCGAGATAGGTCGGTTTCATGGTTCGGTCCTTGGTGACTATGACGTGATGTTGCGAGCAGGGAATCGGTGCGCTAGCCGCGCGCCTGCTCCCTGGTCAGCTTTTCGAACTTCTTGATGGCGCGGTCGCGCTTCAGGCGCGAGAGCCGTTGTGTCCAGAAGATGCCGTCGAGCTGGTCGATTTCGTGCTGCAGGCAGGTGGCCATGAAGCCGTCGGCTTCCTCGTCGATCGTCTCGCCGCCAAACGTCTGGTAGCGGACGCGAACGGCGCGGGGGCGCTCGACCTCTTCAAGGATGCCCGGCATCGAGACGCTGCCTTCCGTATGGGTCGCCTTCTCGTCGCTACACCAGATGACCTCCGGATTGACGAAGGTCCTGGCGCCGCTTTCGCGATCGAGCTCGATCACCGTCAAGCGCTCCAGGATGCCGATATGCGGCGCGGTGATACCGACGCCGGGGGCGTCCCGCATCGTGTCGAGAAGGTCCGCGGCCAGCGCCTCTAATGCCGCGTCGAAGCGGGTGATCGTCTCCGCCTTCCGCGTCAGCAGCGGGTTGGGAAAGCGGACAATGGGGCGAATGGCCATCAGATCTTCCTTGGCGGCGCCAAATGGGTGTTGCGCCTCCGATATCTCGACTGAAGTGCTAGCCGATCGCGCAGTCGATGTCGACTGTGTCGAGAAGCAGCCGGTTTTTCATGTATTTGCAACAGCTTGAATAAATCTGTTGTTGCGGCGCGCCCGGTGGTATCTGTGCTGTGGACCTCGGCAGGGCTTTGCGCTAGCAGGCTGTAAGGCCAGAATTCCCGCCCATGGCGGCGGATGAGGGTGAGGCAAACGTCAGTGGACGCATTCTTTCCGGCTCGCGAGGCGGACGGCCGGGAAGCAGCAAATCGTTTCGAGGGCGCGCATGAGCAATACTGGCGACGAAGACCGCGGCTCAGAAGACGTCAAGGCCTTTGACGGCTCGGACATTTATGCCGACGACGGTTCTATCCGCTCTGATTTTCTCATGCATGTCGGCGCGGCAATCGCCGACCGCGATACGATCTATCTGCGCCAGCACGTTGCCGGCCTGCACTCGTCGGAAATGGGTGACCTGCTCGAGGCGATCCAGCCCGATCAGCGCCTGGCGCTGGTTTCGCTGCTCGGCAAGGAATTCGACCTTTCGGCACTGACGGAGGTCGACGAAGCGATCCGTCTCGATATCGTCGAGCACATGCCGAACGAACAGATCGCCGAGGCCATCGGCGAGATGGATTCGGACGATGCGGTCTACATTCTGGAAGACCTGGACCAGGAAGACCAGGACGAGATCCTGGCGAAGCTGCCGTTTACCGAACGGGTTCGCCTGCGCCGCTCGCTGGATTACCCCGAAAGCACGGCCGGCCGGCGCATGCAGACCGAGTTCGTGGCGGTGCCGCCATTCTGGACCGTCGGCCAGACGATCGACTATATGCGCGAAGACGAGGACCTGCCGGAGAGTTTCACGCAGATCTTCGTGATCGACCCGACCTTCAAGCTGCTCGGCGCCATGGACCTCGACCGCATCCTCCGAACCAAGCGTTCGGTCAAGGTCGATGCGATCATGCACGATACGAGCCATGCCATTCCGGCCGAGATGGACCAGGAAGAGGCGGCCCAGCTATTCGAGCAATACGACCTTCTTTCTGCGGCCGTCGTCGATGACAATGGCAGGCTTGTGGGCGTGCTCACCATCGATGACGTCGTCGACGTCATTCAGGAAGAAGCCGAGGAAGACTTGCTGCGCCTGAGCGGCGTCGGCGACGAAGAACTCTCGGACTCCGTCGGGGAGGCATCGCGCTCGCGCGTGCCCTGGCTGTTCATCAATTCGATGACCGCCTGCATCTCCGCTTCGGTCATCGGCCTCTTCGACGCGACGATCCAGCAGATCGTGGCTCTCGCCATCCTGATGCCGATCGTTGCGGGCATGGGCGGCAATGCCGGTTCGCAGACGATGACCGTTACCGTGCGCGCGCTCGCAACACGGGGTCTCGACATTCACAACGCGCCGCGCATCATCCGACGTGAAGCCGGCGTTGGACTGCTCAACGGCATGATCTTCGGCACGCTGATCGGGCTTCTTGCCGGTCTCTGGTTTCAGGACCCGAACATCGGCGGCATCATCGCAACTGCGATGCTGATCAACATGATGGCTGCGGCCCTTGGCGGCATCCTCGTGCCGCTCTGCCTCGATCGCTTCGGCGCCGACCCGGCGGTCTCTTCCGCCGTCTTCGTGACGGCCATTACCGATATCACCGGCTTCTTCAGCTTTCTCGGCATCGCCACTTGGTGGTTCCATGTCACGTAACGTGGCGCGTTGTTTGACTTTTACGTCAAGGTCAACGATAGTGCATGCCCAGGAACACATGGAATGGCAGCGTGGATAAATACTATAGCATCACCGAATTGACGCGGGAATTCGGCATTTCCACGCGAACGCTGCGTTTCTATGAGGACGAGGGCCTCATCCATCCGGAGCGCCGTGGTCGCACGCGCCTGTTCCGGCCGGCCGACCGGCGGCTCATTCAGGAGATTCTGCGAGGGCGCCGCATCGGCTTCACCATCGCCGAGATCCGTGAAATCATTCAGGTCTACAAGGACCCTCCCGGCGAGCTCGGCCAGCTTCAGCTGCTGATGTCGCGCGTCGAGGAAAAGCGCGAAGAGCTGCGCCAGAAGCGCAAGGACATCGACGATACGCTGACGGAACTCGACAATGTCGAGGAAGCGTGCCTGACGCGTTTGGCCGAAATCGGCGTCGGCACCTGAAGGGTCGCTGGTTTATGTCTGGAATTTTCGAAGGGTAGCGTTCGCGCTGCCCTTTTTGCTGCGTGTATCCCTGCCGGCGCTCAGATCCAACGGCTGGTATGCCGGCAGTAGCGCTCGAATTCGAAACCGAAGCGCGACAGCAGGTGCCGCTCTTCATTGCGGATGGCAAAGAGTGTGGTCAGCATCACGGCTGCAATCGCCATGATGAAGAACCACGGATTGAGCGTCGCCAGCCCAAAGCCGATCATCATCAAGGTGTAGCCGAGATAGATCGGATTGCGCGTGAAGCGGAACGGACCGTAGGTGACCAGGCATGTGGCTGATCGGTAGGGCATGACCGCCGTATGCCGATCGAGCAGCGTTTTGACGGCCCAGAGGGCCAGCCAGATCGCAACGATAATCAGGGCGCCGCCGCTGATCCAGGGAAACCAGCCGTGGCCATGTGCCACCGGAATGGGAAAATGTCGCGCCAGTAGAAGCGCCGCAAGAGTGGCGACCCCGTAGAGAAGGGCCGGCCATGGGAAGTTCAGCGGCTTGGCACGATAGGCATTCATGTCCTAGTCCCCTGATTGCACGTTCATTGTGCATTGCTGCGCGATTCGCGCAATGCGTTCATCGCTGCTGACGTTGATCTCTCCCCTGTTCAGGCTGTCGAACAGGTTCTGTTCCACCAGACGGTCGAGGGTACAGCCGCAGAAGCTGTCGCACGGCACGGCAGGATTTCCCTGGTTGCAGGCCGCAACGCAATTGCTGCGGTAGGCTTCCTTGGGATCCGGCAGTGTCGGCGGAGAGATCAGCGAGAAGAGATAGACCAGTCCGATGAGCACGGGCTGGTGAATGAGGTATATGGCCAGACTGTGACGGCTGCCGAAGACGAGGGGCGTCATCCACAGCCGCCCCTTGCCATCTGTGGAGGGCCGGCTTGCAAGCGCGGATACCAGCCGCGCGTGGAAGAGCTTGGCGGCACCAAGGCCGAGCAGAAACGGCCCGAGCCACGGCAACAGCGGCACGTAGTCGTTGGACCGTGGCAGCGTCTCGGACAGACCGACCCACCAAAGCCAGGGCGCATCGAAGATCGGCGAGCGCAGATAGAAGGGTGCCGCGATGGCCGCGGCGGCTGCGGCGAAGGAAACGACGGCAGGAAGCCTGAGGAATATCAGGCCGATCAGGCTTGCCGCGGCGATCGCATGCAGGATGCCGAAGAAGATGAAGGTGTCCGGGAAGGCAAAATAGGTGGCAATCGTGATCAACGCTGCGGCGCCGGCGATCTTGGCGAAACGGCGCAGGAACGCGTTGATGCGGATCGTCGGCCATTGTCCGAGCACGAGGCTGTAGCCGGCAAGAAACAGGAAGCTGCTGGCAATCAGCCGCGCAAAAATCTTCCAGCCGCCGGTGCCGGCCGTGCCTGCTGCGACATAGCCGAAGAACTCGAGGTCCCAGACGAAGTGATAGGTCGCCATGGCAAGCAGCGCCACGCCGCGCGCGACATCGATGAAGGCGAGGCGCCTGCCTGTCGGTTTCGCTGGGGTCTCTGCTGCCGGTGCGGTCACATGGATATCGGACATGGGCATTCGCCATCCTGTTGGCGTGAAGAAGAGTGGCAGGCCTGGCTTGCGCCAGGCACGCGTCCTTGATTGCTGACGGAACGCCGCGGCTGCGATCCGCAGCCGTCCGGCGCGCCGGTTGCGCGGATTGTCAGGGTGTTGCGTCCTTGAGGAGCGCGGAACGCGCCTCCGAGAAGAACTGTCTGCGGGTCAAGACGAAGATGACGAAGACGGTGAGCGCCACGAACACATAGGGGCTGATGAACCAGCCGAGATAGCCGATCGAAAGAAAGATCGCCCGGAGACCGGCGTTGAAGTGCTTGGCGGCAAGCACGTTCATGCGGATCGCCCGTTCGGCCGCCTTCTCCGCCGCATGTCGATCCCGCTGCATGTCGGCGGTCATCGGGATGCCACCCATCAGGATCGAGCAATAGTTGAACAGCCGGTAGGACCAGCCGAACTTGAAGAAGGAGTAGCCGAAGAGGCAGGTGAGGCCGCCGACCTTCAGCTCGAACGCCGTGCGCCCGCCATGGAAGACATAGGGCATGTCGGCAAAGATCATCTGCGCCTGTTCGGTAGCGCCGAGCAGTGCGAAGCAGCCGCCGAGCGCGAAGATGGTCGTTGAAGCGAAGAAAGCGGTGCCGGCCTGGAGCCCCGCGATGATCTGCGTATCGATCATCTTCAGGTCGCGGTTGAGCGAATTGCGGATCCAGCGGCCGCGATGCTCGTTCATGAGGCGCGTAAGACTCACGCGTTTGAAGCCGCGCGTGCCATCGGTCGCCCAGCTGAAACCCGCCCAAAGCAGGATAAACACGACAAGCGCTATGTAATCTTCGAAGGTCATACACGTGTTTTTGGCATGGCTTTTGGAAATTGCAAGGTGGCCGGGGCGGTGTCGGAATCCGCGACGCGTCAACTACTGTGATGAAATTGCGGCGGAATTTCTTCCCGGCCGTACCGACCATTTGTGCGGTTTTCACCAGGATCCTGTGTTCGGTCGCACGGGCTTGACACCTTTCCGCCACATTCCCCCATTGCGCATTTACGCTTTCTTCAATATGCATGGCCCCAGACGCGGGCGCCCACTGTGCTGCCCGCGGCCGTTGAGAGTGTTTTCGGAGACATCATGGACAATACAATTCAGAAGTCTTGCTGGGGCGTAACTGCACGCGCCGTGGCTGGTTTCGCTGGCGTTCTTGTTCTTGCTTATCTTTTCGGCGGCCTTTGATATCTAGTATCTAGAAAAGTCCACTGATTGACGGCGCGGCTTCCCAAAAGCCGCGCCGTTTTTGATTCCAGGCAACCAGTGGCGCTACCCGGAGCCCTTGCGGGAGGTCAATGTCGCACGGACGGGATCGAATGTCGGTTGACCGCCTGACGGCCTGCTATGGGATCGCTTAGGCTTCGTTCCTATATCTGCTTGCGGATCTCCTTAAATCGGCACCGATCAAGGCGTAAAATCCACCAGCAAATAAGAGGGTATCACGCCGGTTCGCATAGACTTCGAAGCGTGGTATCGAGGCAATCGTGAATGCGGTGCCGGGCGATCATGCCCGTGCGTCGCGGGTCAGTCTCCGGGGCAGGCAGCTTATGTTTCTTTCCGTCTTCGACGTGTTCAAGATTGGTATCGGGCCTTCGAGCTCGCATACGATGGGGCCGATGTCGGCCGCCAATCGCTTTCTCGATCTCATCCTTTCCGACGACTGGCCACGTCCGTCCCATGCCTCCGTTGCGGCGATCAAGGTGAGCCTGCACGGTTCGCTCGCCCACACCGGCATCGGCCACGGAACGGGCAGGGCGGTGATCCTCGGACTCGTTGGCGAACGCCCGGATCTCGTCGATCCGGATCGCATGGATGCCCTCATCGATGAGGTCGAACGCACGGGCCGCATTACACCGCCGGGCCATCCGTCCTACGAATTCCAGCCGAAGACCGATCTGGTTTTCGACAAGAAGGTGCCGTTGCCCGGCCATGCCAACGGCATGTCGTTTTCTGCCTTCGACCGCGACGGCCGCCTGCTGTTGAAGCGGATCTACTATTCGATCGGCGGCGGCTTCGTCGTGACCGACACGGAACTTGAGGCCATGCGCGCCTCGAAGAACAAGGCGACGGGCGTCAAGGTGCCGTTCCCGTTCTCCTCGGCCCAGGAAATGCTGGACATGTCTGCGCGCTCAGGCTTGACGATTGCGCAGATGAAGCGGGCGAACGAAGAGGCGGCGATGTCGCCGGACGAGCTGAACGCCGGGCTCGACCGCATCTGGGGCGCCATGAGCAATTGCATCGACCGGGGCTTGAGCCAGGACGGCATCATGCCCGGCGGCTTGAAGGTTCGCCGCCGCGCCCGCTCGATCCACGACAAGCTGCAGGAGGAGTGGCGTTCCAACAAGGCCAATCCTCTGCTCGCCAACGATTGGCTGAGCGTCTACGCAATGGCGGTCAACGAGGAAAATGCCGCCGGCGGCCGCGTCGTCACTTCGCCCACCAACGGTGCCGCAGGCGTGGTGCCGGCGACGATCCGCTATTACATGCATTTCCATGACGACGCCGACCAGGAAGGCATTCGCGACTATCTGCTGACGGCTGCCGCGATCGGCGGCATCATCAAGCACAACGCCTCGATTTCCGGCGCTGAGGTCGGCTGTCAGGGCGAGGTCGGCTCGGCGTCCGCGATGGCGGCGGCGGGCCTTGCTGCCGTTATGGGCGGTACCCCCGAGCAGATCGAAAATGCGGCCGAGATTGCACTCGAACATCACCTCGGTATGACCTGCGATCCTGTGGCCGGCCTCGTGCAGGTGCCCTGCATCGAGCGCAATGCGCTTGGAGCGGTCAAGGCGGTGACGGCCGCTTCTCTGGCGCTCAAAGGTGACGGCAAGCATTTCGTGCCGCTCGACGCCTGCATCGAGACGATGCGGCAGACGGGCGTCGACATGAACGAGAAGTACAAGGAAACATCGACCGGCGGTCTTGCGGTCAACGTTGTCGAATGTTGAGGCTTGCAAGCCTCTCGAAGCCCAGACGCCGGTGTATCGACCGGACGTATTGCGGTGATTGTGGATGAACGACGTCTGGCCGCTTGACCGCAACGGCCGGACGGGTGTTCAAAAAAAGCCATGTCTCTACATCTCATAAAGCTCTGCGTCGGAGCGGAATCGATCGAGGACCTGCGCGAATGGGTTTCGCGCAAGGCGATGGCGGCCATGGCCGCCGGCCTCGAGCCGCACTCGTTCCACACGACGCGCATGGTGCCCAAGCGCGTGGAGGAACTGCTGGAAGGCGGCTCGCTCTACTGGGTGATCAAGGGCAGCGTGCAGGCGCGCCAGCCGCTCATCGGCATCGAGACCTTTACCGACGGCGAAGGTATCGGCCGTTGTAATCTGCTGCTGGGTCCGGAAGTGATCGAAACCGAACTGCAGCCGCGTCGCGCGTTTCAGGGATGGCGTTACCTGACCGACAAGGACGCCCCGCGCGACCTGGCGTCGCTATCGGGCGGCGGCTCCGAGATGCCGCTCGAACTGCGGCGCGAACTGGCCGAACTCGGGCTTCTCTAGAAGTCATATGCCGCGGGCATTTTGCTGAGCTCTTGGCAATCGAGCGGCAACCAACGCGTCCTTGAAGGTGTCGCCTGCTTTCGCACTCTTCTGCGCGCGCGAAACGGCCCTACCGAGGCCGCACCATCATCCAGCCAGAAAGCAAAAAGGCGGCCGTGGCCGCCTTTCGAACTGTGAATGTTCAGGTGATCCGCATCTTCAGCGGATGGCGCCGGTTTGGCGCCGTCACGTGAAGGTGGATGCCGGCGCGCGGCTGGGTCGAGCGCCAGGCTCGAGCTCCGTGCGTCAAAAGCATGCCGACGAGATCGCGTGTCTTGGCCTTCGATCGATTGAGGCCGAGATCGGCGATGCGCATGGCCGCCTCGTGCAGGGGGTGCAGATTGATGCGCGACGGTTTAGCCCGTCGCCCCGGCAGCGGGGTGACACCCGGAACGTTCTCGTTCATTGCCATGTTTAACCTCGTTACGCTGTACAAATCCGAGGAAGGCGGCCGGAAAACAAACACATCCGGCCGCCAAATTTCGTCGCTACTGCTGGCTGGCCCAGCAGGAGATGCCTTTCTTCTTCAAGGCCTTGCAGGCGTTGACTGCCGAATTCTGGTCATCGAAGCCGCCGAAGCGGGCGCGGTAGACCTGGCCGAAGGCGACGGTGAACGGCTGCGCGTTGCGCAGTGCCTTGCCACCCTTGTCCTTGGCGTTGCCGAGCAGCGTCATGGCCTGATCCTTGTCCGGAGTGGCACCGATCTGGATCACCCAGCCCTGCGGCTGCGCCGGCATCGGCTCGGCCTTTGCGACTTCAGCAGGCTCTGCCTTGGCAACAGGTTCTGCCTTCTTCGGCACGGAATTGGTGATCTGGGTGTCGACCATCGCTGCGGTCGCAGGCTGGCGAAGCTTCAGGCTCTGCGCGTCGAGCGTGTTAGGAACGATTTTCGGAGAAAGGATAGGGTTGTCCGATGCACGCTTGTTGCCGGCATAGGCCATCTGCACGCTGCTGGCGCTTTCGCCGTTGTAGCGGAAATCCGGAACGGGACCGGTGTTGGGCAAGTCATGGCCAGTGGCGACGGCTGCGACGACCGGCGTCTCGGCAACGGGCGCTGCGGCTGCAACCTGGGTCTCTTCGGCCGGAACGGGGGTCGGCTTCGTCTCGGCAATCAGGTTGCCGTTGCCGCGACGCGATGCGTCCGGCATGTACTTCGCAACCAGGCGGCGCATCTGTGCATCGCGGCTGGCGCCCGAGGTGCCGCCCATGACGACGGCGACGATGCTGCGGCCGTCGAGTTGGGCCGAGGTCACGAGGTTGAAGCCGGAAGCACGCGTGTAGCCGGTCTTGATGCCGTCGACGCCGCGCACATTGCCGAGTAGGCGGTTGTGGTTGCCGATGGTCTGCTTGCCGAAGCGGAAGCTGCGCGTGGAGAAGTAGTCGTAATATTGCGGGAAATGCTGACGAAGCGCGAGGCCGAGGCGGGCCTGGTCGCGTGCGGTCGTGCGCTGTTCCGGATTGGGCAGGCCGTTGGCGTTGCGGTACGTCGTGCGCGTCATGCCGAGCGCGCGCGCCTTGTTCGTCATCATGCGGGCGAAGCGTTGCTCGGAACCGCCGAGATACTCGCCAAGTGCCGTGGAGGCATCGTTGGCCGACCGTGTAACGAGCGAAAGGATCGCCTGTTCGACGGTGATCGACTGGCCGGCGCGCACGCCGAGCTTCGACGGAGGTTCCGCGGACGCATTTTTCGAGAAGGGAATCTGCGTGGACTTGCTGATCCGACCGGCTTCGAGCGCCTCGAAGGTGAGGTAGAGCGTCATCATCTTGGTGAGAGACGCCGGATAGCGCAGTTCGTCGGCATCCTCGCCATAGAGGATCTTGCCGGTCTTGGCATCGACGACGATGCCCGAATATTTGGGATTGGCGTAGGTCGACGCCGCAAAGCCGGGCAACACAAAGGCGACCGAGGCAATGGTGCCTGCCAGGACGACCCGCTTTACCATCTTTGAAAGAGCGCCGAACGGGCGCTTCGCGAGATCAAAAAAACCGGTTTGGGACACTACGCTGCTCTTTATTCTCATGTCATGGGGTTGTCCGGACGCCGCCTCCGGGAACGACCGTTCTCGAGACAGTATCGGCATAGCGTTACCAATCGGTTTATGATGAATGATTGGTTTCCGGAATCGGACGCATTCGTACAAAGACAATTCCGGTGTAGCGCAATGATGCGGTGCCTGCCTGCACCACATCAGTTGGACGAAATCAGGGCACGATTCGGCTTTTGATGAAAGCTGTAATCGCGTTGTCGATTTCCTTCCATTGCGGCAACAGTTTATTGGCGAAGCGGTAGAGCACGACGAGGTCCTTGCCGGCATGAATGTCGCGCTGGCAGTCGGCGCTGGTCGATATGGTTTGCGCATCGGATTTCAGACAGCGCATCACGTAGGGCGCCTGGCCTGTCCGCTCCGCAGTATAAAAGACTTCGCCTGCGTAGCTGGAGGCAGCTTTGGTCGCATGTAAAAGCAGTCCGTTCGGCCCGGGGGATGGAGTGCCGTCGAAGACCTGCTTGTAGATCGGCTCCACCCGACCCGACATGTCGCGGGACATCGTGCTTTGCGAAATCTGCAGGAAGATCAGATTTTCAGGCGCGTCGACGTCGTTGAAGAGGTCGCGATTTTCGTCGCTGTAACCTTCAAGGCCGGGCCATGTCAGGTAGACATCGACACGCCCGACGATCGAGGTGGCACGTTGGGCCTCGAAGCGGATCATGTTCGCCGGCAGCCGCAGATGATCCTGTCCGATGAAGATATCGTAGGGCTCCCTGCTGGCGGTGTGACCGGCCAGCGCCAGGTTTTCGCCGAACCATCTTCCCGCGAACGCGATTGCCGCCGTCAGGGCTGCGAGCACAACAACGACCGCCGTCACCCGGTAGATGAAGCGGGCCGACAGCAGCGGCCGGAGTTCCGGTTCGTCTATCCCGTTTGGAGCGTTGCTCATGGTGGCCGTCCCGTCGCGTTGGCCGCGCCCAAGTCGAGTGTCGAGCCCTTGGTTGGCGGCGGACCGAAGTGTGGCGGACGCCGCTTGCCCGACGCTGGTCGAAGACGGTTAACTTTCGATGAATGCCCTATGCCTGCGTGCGTCCGGGGAGACAAGGCCGCATAAAAAACGGCCGGTTCCGAGGGACACGGAACCGGCCGAGGCTCGGTCTGGACGGGGAAAATGGACTGACCGAGGCCCGTTGGGAGACGTCCGCCGGGTGGCGGCTCGCCTGTGTTTCAGATCTTACTGTGTGCGAACGCTACCGACGGCAACGGTGCGGCCGTCCTGAAGCTTGACCCAGCGGCCGGAATGCTCGGTCGATTGGCGCTTGAGGTAGGTGTATTCGGTATCCGACCACAGCAGCACCTTGTTGCGCATGTTGTCGAGGATGAAGTCGCCGCGGTCGGTGCGAACGGTGAGGACGGCATGGCCGTCGCCATTCGGCTGCAGCACGACGGTGATCAGCAGGTCGGATGCGGAGAAGCCGTTTTCGATCAGCTTGCGGCGCTTCAGGAGGACGTAGTCTTCACAATCGCCGACGGTTTCCGGATAGGACCACTTCTCTTCGACGCCATGGATTTCCATGTCGGTCATCGGAGTGATCGCCTGGTTGACGTCGTAGTTGATCTCGAGAATTTTCTGCCAGCCTTCGCGGGTCAGCACCATCGGGCCGCCATCCTTGCCGTTGGAGGTGCACTCCGACGCATAGATCTTGCAGAACTCGTAGTGGCCGATCGGCGGGTTGGTGGAGCCGGTCACGACCATGTTGGCCGGAAGCGCCTGAGCCGTGCCGAAAAGGCCGCCGGTGAAAAGGACCGCAACCGCGATCAGCTTGGTGATTGTCTTGAGCATGATTGTCTCCCCGTTATGGTTCGACAATGGCACAGACGTTTTTATCGCTCGCGAACTTGCGAGCTAAAAACAAGTACAAATGAAAGTCGTATAAGAATAAAACAAGAATAGAATTTTATTTGTATTTGAATCGAATTTGAATCAAATTTTATCGATTTTAGCTCCGCCCGCTGGTGGAGACGTAATTTGTTAAGCATTTAACCCGCTGTATTTGCTTGGTTATGCGGGAAAAGAGCGACTGGGCGGTGCAAAAACTGCGGCGCGGCCACGGCAGGAGATGCGTCTTTGCAGCGTCTCTACTTGACACTTCAGGAGAGTTTTGACTTGAAATATGCGTTTTCGCTTGAATTCCACCGGAAAAATATTTGCGGACGACGAGAGCATTTTGATCGCGGCGCCGGACTTGTCTCGAAATGATCCAGGCGCGGATGCGGCGCGCTTCTGCTCGCGAAAACCGCTCCGGTTGCCACCGATCATCGTGTGTCTTCGGGCTCGGGGACGTAGGGCCTAAGCGAGCACGCCTTTAGCGCGTTCTCTCGGGCGTAGCCGAGCGGAGCGATGTGGGAGCGGGGGTTCTTTGCCGCACAAAAGAAGCACGAAGACGGTTTTATGTCTGAAGGACAGTTCGGGAGATGGTCGGGCTAGGAGCGTTGCTCAATGCAAGGCGGGTAGCCGAAGGACGGCGCAGGCGCGCCGTTAGAGGAATTCGGTCAGTGCCTCACGGGACTGGATGCCCAAGAACTCGATGGCGCAGCCTTCCTGGAAGTGACGGACGATCCGGCCCTTCATATTTCCCAGGAGGATGGCGGTTCCGATCGGTGGGCGGTTCTCGATGTCGACGGCAGCACCGGACAGCGAAAGGTCGATGATGCGGCACGGGAACTTCTCGCCCGTGTCGAGCGTCAATTCGGTTACCGTTTTGCGCGGCGCAAGGCGATCGTGGCGGCGGTCTTCGGGCAGGCCGAGCTCATGCTTGTTGGCGATCCAGGTGAGTTGGGCCGCGAGCTTCTCGCGCTTGCGCTCGGTCGCGTTGAGCTGGATGACGAAAGCGCCATCGGCGATGCGAGACACCGTGCCTTCGAGGCGACCGACGTGATCGACATAGGCGATGATGCGTTCGCCCGCGCGCGGCTGGGCCGGCGAGGAAAGCAGGACGTCGCCGGGCGACATGTCGATGGCGGTGCACTCGAACTCGTCATGATTGGCAAGCATCAGCCGCCCCGCCAGATTCACGGAAACGCGCTGGAACGCACCTTCGTGGTGCGGTTTCGGAGCGGTATTCTGTGCGTGCTGAAACGAGAACATGATGACTCTGTGGCGACATAGCTTGGCTGGCGGAGCTTAGCCTTTTCAAGTTAATAGAAGGTTCGTCCTCCGGTTGGTCCCTGACATCATCTCGGGACAGTCGGCGCGATCAATCGCGGCGCCCGCCCTCGAGGATGCGGAGATGCCCGAACTGGCGGAATTCGCGCGAAAATGCGCCGGCGGCAGGCGATTTCGCAAAGGCATCGCTCTGTCGCTCGGTTTCCTCGTCGCGAAACACAGCAGTCCGATCAGGGTCGAGAACCTTCATGCCCGTCGCATCGAGACATTCGATTGAGGTTGCATGCAACCAATACGGGCGGGAAAGAGGTGAGAGGGCGCCAAGGACCCGGTCACTTTCTCCTTTGCTGGAGGCAAGCGGCAAAAGCAGGGTTTCGATATCGACTTCCCGCGCGTCGGCGGTACGGCCCTTGGCCGAAAGCACGAGCGGCACACGGTGCGTCATGACCTGGCCGGTGATGCGCTGCGTTTTCGCCGCCTGGCTGCCGAGCCAGAGCATGCCGAATTGCCGCCCGCGCAGCTCCTGCCCAAAGAGGGCGCACACCTGGGTTCCCGCCAGGCGAAACGAGATGCCGGCATTGCGGTCGCGCTCGAGAATGAACAGGTTCGGCAGCAGCGTTTTGATGTCGGAAGGTTCAAGCTCGTCGCGGCGCGGAAGCTCGCGTTTCCCGCGAATGGTGTTCCAGTATCGGAAAAGCTCCGTCGTCGTATTGCTGCGCATCGCTTCTTTCATTCCATTCCTGCGGCCCGTTGTGTCCCGGTTCGAGACATCTTCGGCCATGCATTTCGGTTCTGAGGATTAAGGAGCGAAAATCGTGCCAGCCGGAAATTAAGGTTAACAAACGGTTTCCGTTGCAGTGCGCCGCCGCAACTGGCAGGGGAGGACATCACTTTACGAAGCGTTGTCTTCGGCACTTGAACTGGAGCTCGGATCTGAGCTTGGCGACCGTTCAGTTTTTGCTGGACGGTCTTTTTTTGTTTGCTTATGGCTGGTCGCCCCAACTCCAGTCCTAATTCCGGTGATGCCATGCCATCGCCGCGATCGCACAGGAATGTGTGGGCCGCATTGAGAGGAGAACACAGCAACCATGGAACGAGATCAGACGGCGACGCCACCGGAAGCAGAGCGCGACAGCGCCGCGAGCCCGGCGCGCGAGCCGGCCTTCAATCTGCCGGCGGGGCTGACCATCATCCTGCTGTTTCTGATCGCAATCCATGTTCTGCGAACCTACGTGCTGCCGCCGGCGATCGATCAGGAGATCATCTTCAACTTCGCCTTTCTCCCGGCCCGCTACGATCACCCATTGGCCGAGCAGGGGCTTGCCTGGCTGTGGAGCCCCGTCACCTATTCCTTCCTGCATGGAAGCTGGGAGCATCTGATCTTCAACATCTTCTGGATGGTGGCCTTCGGTGCGCCGGTCGTGCGACGGATCGGCATGGGGCGTCTCGCCGTGTTCTGGTGCCTGTCGGCGGCGGCCGCAGTCGCGCTGCATACGGCGTTTCACTGGGGGGAAATGATCGTCGTCGTCGGCGCTTCCGGCGTGGTGTCCGGATTCATGGGGGCTGCCGCGCGCTTCGTCTTCTCGCCGAGCGGACGCATCAGCCGGCAGTTTGCCCATCTCAATCGTCGGCTCGACGTCGGTGAGGCTCTGGCCAACCGCTCGGTCGTGGTCTTTGCCGGTATCTGGTTCCTGACCAATTTCCTGATCGGCCTTGGCATGTTTACCCCCGGCGGAGCGGGCAGCGTCGCCTGGGAAGCGCATATCGGCGGCTTCCTCTTCGGCTTTCTGCTCTTCAGCCTTTTCGATCCGCGTGACTGACGGAGCGAAAGATCGGCGGACGGCGCTTGTGAGCGCTTGATTTCCCCAGGGCGCTGGCGCACCATTTGTTACGGTCGCCCGTGATCGAAAGACTGGGCGACCCGTGTAGGCCGGGTATCGAATGCCATCCGCGTCTGAGGAGCACGCGAGACGGCTTTCGCAAGCGGCCAGGGTACAGGTTCCATCGCCCGACCGTACCGCACGTGAGATGGCTGGACCTATCCCTGCCGACCCGGTGTTGTCGCAACGGGAGATGTGCGCATGTCAGTAAAAGCCATACTCGATGAAAAGGGCCGGAATGTCGTAACGGTCGGCCCTCAAATGACAGTCCAACAGGCTGCCATCCTCTTGCGTGACAATCATATCGGTGCGGTCGTCATCCTCGACGCGGACGATCAGATCGCAGGCATCCTCACTGAGCGCGACATCGTCGCAGCGATTGCCAAGCAGGGTTCGACCTGTCTCGAAAGGCCGGTGGCAGCGGTCATGTGGCAGAATGTCTATTGCTGCACCGAGGACATGTCGGTTCAGACCCTGATGGAAATGATGAGCAAGCTCCGGGCCCGTCACCTGCCGGTCGAAAGGAACGGCCAGCTTGCCGGCATCGTCTCGATCGGTGACGTGATCAAGCATCACATCCGCGCCATCGAGCACGAGACCGAACAGATCAAGGCCTATATCGCCGGCTGAGAGAAAAGGGCGGCATTGCGCCGCCCTCTTAATCCCCCTGGGAGCCGCGAAGCACCCGTGTGTTCAGGGTACACCTTGGGCGACCGGTAACGTGCGCCGCTGCGTATCGCGGCTTTCATGCCGCGCACGCTCCGTCAGCGAACGAGCACTTCCTGCATGCGGCGAATTTCAACCAGCCTCGCCTTTGCCTCGTGGTAGCCGCGATCGATGGCCTCGCCCGCGCGGTGGAATTCCGAAAGACCTATGTCGTTGAGTTTCGGGTGCAGCGCCAGGTCCGGCGGGTCGCCGGCAAGCCGGGCGCGGGAAATCCGGTCCTGGATGATGTTGAAAGCCTGGACCATGACGCTGGTCATGCCGAGGCGCGACTGGTGCGGCGCTTCCTTGGCGGGCGCATCCAAGGATTCAGCACCGGCGCTGTGTTTGACGACGGCCGAGCGGCCATAGAGATCGTAGTTGAGGTTCACCGCGACGACGAGTTGCTGCTCATGGGCGCGACACACCGAAACCGGAACCGGATTGACGAGCGCGCCATCGATCAGCAAGCGTCCATTCGCCTTGATCGGCTCGAAGATGCCGGGCAGGGCGTAGGAAGCCCGGATCGCGGTGATCAGCGATCCCTTTTCAAGCCACACCTCGTGGCCGCTGTGAACTTCCGTTGCAACGGCAATGAACGGCCTGTCGAGGCCTTCGATGCTGAGGCCTTCCAGATGCTCCTGCATGCGCTTGGTGAGCCGCAGGCCGCCGAAAAGGCCGCCGCCGCCGATGGCGAAATCGAGCAGGCCGGCGATCCGGCGTACGGTGAGGGAGCGGGCGAAGGCTTCGAGTTCGTCGAGCTTGCCGGCAAGATAGCAGCCACCGACGAGCGCGCCGATCGAGGTGCCGGCGATCATGCCGACTTCGATGCCTTCTTCGTCGAGCGCGCGCAGCACGCCGATATGGGCCCAGCCGCGCGCGGCACCGCCGCCAAGCGCGATTGCGATCTTCGGTTTTTGCGGAGGTGGCGCCGGTTCAGGTGGCGTTGTCGAAATCGATGTTCCGTCCGGTCCGGACAGATCCGTAATCTGATTGTTACGCGTAAACGTCCAATTCAACATCCGGCACCTCCAACACCGCCGAATACTCCGCAGCGCGACACGTCGATGAGAATGCGCGAAGGTCGCTGTGGCAATTCATCGCTGACTAAACTTCCAGGGGTCGGGATTGATCCTGGAGAGAGGCAATTTCATGCGCGCGTCCTGGGGAGGCTCCGCCAAGCCGGCGCCGGTGCTGGCCTTGTCCGCTTCATTGCTGAAAGACTGGCACCTTTGTCTAAGGTATATCACCGATCCCACCGACGATTGCGGCACGACCGATAAACATTGGATACAGTTTGCAATACAGTTTGGAACGAGATCGTTCCGATTGCGCCGCATCCCTGCTTAAGGATTAGGCGCCCGGTTGGTTTCCAAAATATAAATATAGCATGCACCCGCGCCAAAAAGATGCGCGATGCTTAATTTTTATCATAGATCTCGGCGGGGTCGAAATGCCTGTGGTCGTCGGTGATTTTGACCGAGGCCTTGCCGTCTTCGGTGCCGACGGTGCGGTAGAAACAGGAGCGGCGGCCGGTATGGCAGGTCGCGTCGTGGCCGGCGACGGAAACCTTCAGCCAGATCGCATCCTGGTCGCAATCGGTGCGGATTTCCTTGACCGCCTGCAGGTTCCCGGAGCTTTCGCCCTTCTTCCAGAGGCTCTTGCGCGAGCGGCTGTAGTAGTGGGCCACGCCGGTCTCGATCGTCAGGGCCAGGGCCTCCGCGTTCATGTGGGCGACCATCAGCAACTCGCCGTCCCTGACGTCGGTGACGACGGCGGTGATCAGCCCCTTTTCATCAAAACGGGGAGTGAAGGCCGGACCGGTTTCCAGTTCGGCCTTGTCTGAGGAGGGAGCGTCGAAGGTGAGCGTCATGGAAAGGCTCCGTCTGTCGGAGCCTTACTTGAAGCCCCTGATCATCGTCATGAACCGCGCCTGCTCGGCCGGTTCCGTCTGGAAGGTACCCGTAAATGTGGTCGTCAGCGTTGTCGAGCCTTGCTTCTGCACGCCGCGCATCGCCATGCACATATGCTCGGCTTCGATCATCACGGCAACGCCGCGCGGGGCGAGCGATTCGTCGATCGCCCTGGCGATCTGCGCCGTCATCGATTCCTGCGTCTGCAGGCGGCGGCCGTAAATATCGACCACGCGGGCGATCTTCGACAGGCCGAGCACGCGCCCGTTCGGCAGGTAGGCGACATGCGCCTTGCCGATGATAGGCACCATGTGGTGCTCGCAATGCGAATAGAACGGGATGTCCTTGACGAGCACCATATCGTCGTAGCCGGCAACCTCCTCGAAGGTGCGGCCAAGCACGTCTTCGGCAGCCAGATCATAACCGCTGAAAAGCTCGCGGTAGGACTTGGCCACGCGCGCGGGCGTATCCAAAAGTCCCTCGCGCTGCGGGTCTTCGCCAGCCCAGCGCAAAAGAACGCGCACCGCTTCCTCGGCCTCCTTCTGGGTGGGGCGGCCGCTCGCATCGTCGAGCACAGGAAAATTCTTCACTATGGCATCCATAATGGCCTCTTTTAGCAATACGGGATTGCTTGACGTTTTATCTTTCGGACAACTCGCCACTGGCCATTCGCCTAACCCTGCAGGCTTGGGTTCCGTTGGCGGGCTCCGGGGCTTTCCGGTCCTGGCTTAGCAGTGCACTGGACCTTCCGGCACGGTTTCCCAAACAACAGGCGACATTGTTCCTCTTGCGGAACTGTCGCCCCAACACGACATAGCATATAGTATGGTGCCACAGAGATGAAAGAGGCGGAGCGTGTCGCGTCGTGCTTTTTTCCCGTCTACCGGAGAAAATCATGCGTCGATCACTCAAAACCGCGAAAAATCAGTCGGATCGCGTCAAATGATGGATGACATCTACAACAGCCGAATTCTCGAATTCGCCGGCAACATTCCCCGTATCGGGACGCTCGGCGATGCCGATGCGGACGCGACGGCGCATTCCAAGCTGTGCGGCTCCAAGGTGCATATCTGGTTGAAGATGGATGGCGACGTCGTCACCGATTTTGCCCATGACGTCAAAGCCTGCGCGCTCGGCCAGGCGTCGTCCTCGATCATGGCGCGCCATGTCGTCGGCGCCGGGGCTGAGGAGATCCGCCAGGCGCGCGAAGACATGCTGGCTATGTTGAAGGCGGACGGTGAGGGGCCTTCGGGCCGTTTCGAGGACATGCGCTTCCTGCGTCCGGTGAAGGACTACAAGGCGCGCCACGCATCGACCATGCTAACCTTCGATGCGGTCGTCGATGCCATCGAGCAGATCGAGGCCAGGCGACTGCTCGCGGCCGTCTGAGATGTGCGGCGAACCGAATTGCCGGCACGCTGCACATGAAAAGGCAGCGCCAGCGGTCCGTGGCCGAAACTGGTCGGGCCCCTTTCGCAAGACCCCCGGGCGGCTCTTAGGCATGGCGCTGATCCGCGCCTATCAGCTCACGCTTTCGAGCTTTATCGGCAATTCGTGCCGACACCTGCCGACCTGTTCGGAATATGGCTACGAGGCGATTGCCCGCCATGGCTTCTGGGCCGGAGGCTGGATGACGCTGTTTCGCGTGGCGCGCTGCGGGCCGGGCGGAACGCATGGTTTCGATCCTGTGCCGGAGCGGCTTGAACCGCGCCTCGTATGGTACGCGCCGTGGCGCTTTTGGCGGCCGCGGCCGAAGATTGGATGACCGCCATGCCCATGCCGATGGAGTATCGTCAGGCTTCCTTAGACTTCGAGCGCTTCCTTCTCGATGCCCGCGACTTGGCCGGGCTGCAGACGACGAACCAGGCCTATACGATGGTCCAGGCGGTACTGCAGACGTTTCGGCGCCGGCTCGATATCGAGGATGCCATTCTGTTTGCCGACATCCTGCCGCCTGTCATCCGGGCGATCTTCGTTGCCGAGTGGGACCTTGAAGAGCCGCGGCTCCCGTTTTCGGGTCGCATCGCCATGACCCGCGAGGTACAGGCGCTGCGCCCGGATCACAATATTTCCCCGGACAGCGCCATTGCAGACGTCGCTGGCGCCTTGCGTCGCAACATCGACGAGGCGAAACTCGACCGGGTGCTCGCCCGGCTGCCGGCGGGCGCTGCGGATTTCTGGCGCGCCTGACAAGGGGAATGATGAACAGCTACGTCGCCTTGCTTTACAGCATCGTTCTCGGGCCCGGCCGCCGGGTCGTCATGGCTGACCTCAAGAAGATGGCCGAAGGGCTCGGCTATCAAGCGCCGCGGACGTTGGTCGCAACGGGCAATCTGGTGTTTCAGACCGGACAAACGTCCACTCGGGACCTCGAAATGCCGCTTGAGAAGGCCTTTGCCGAGACGTTTGGCCGGCACGTCGACATTCTTGTCCGGTCGGGCGCCGATTGGCAGACGCTTGCCGCAGCCAATCCCTTCCATGAGGAGGGCGAGGCGGACGCGGCGCAGGTTCATGTCCGGGTGATGCGCGAACCTTTGACGGAAGCGGCGCTCGAAGGGCTTCGGCGCTACTGCACCGCCGGCGAGCGACTGGCGATCGTCGATGGCGATCTCTGGGTGCATTTCCCGGGCAAGGCGAGCGAATCGAAGCTGCTCGGCGCCATGACCACCAAGCGGCTGGGCATCGGGACGTTCCGCAACTGGAACACCGTGAAGGGGCTTTGCGAGATGCTGCGCAGCTAGCCTCCGCCGCAGCCTTTGCCTTTACTCACTTTCGAAAACCCTTTATCAGGCTACGGCGTGTTTCCGCGGGTCGTCCTCCGGCTCGGGGAAAAACACGCAGCAATCCAAAGCACTACAGCGATCTCTGCGCGTCTGACGGATGCGACGCTGTATTGTCAATTCACCGGCCCTGCCGGTCAACCATACCACCCGCATTCGTTGGCGGGACTGGATAGGAGATCAATATGTCGAATCCTGTTTCCCTTACATTTCCTGATGGCTCGGTGCGCGAATATCCCTTCGGCACGACCGGCCGCGACGTGGCAGAATCGATTTCGAAGTCGCTCGCCAAGAAGGCGGTTGCGATCGCGCTCGACGACGAGCTGCGCGATCTGTCCGATCCGGTGACCAATGGTCGCCTCGAAATCGTCGTTCGTGACGACAAGCGCTCGCTCGAACTGATCCGCCACGATGCCGCGCACGTGATGGCGGAGGCCGTTCAGGAACTGTGGCCGGGAACGCAGGTGACCATCGGCCCGGTCATCGACAACGGCTTCTATTACGACTTTGCCCGCAACGAGCCCTTCACGCCCGACGACCTGCCGCTCATTGAAAAGCGGATGAAGGAGATCATCGCCCGCAACAAGCCTTTCACCAAGGAAGTCTGGTCGCGCGATAAGGCCCGCCAGGTTTTTGCCGACAAGGGCGAGGCCTACAAGGTCGAACTCGTCGACGCGATCCCCGAAGGGCAGGATCTCAAGATCTACTATCAGGGCGACTGGTTCGATCTTTGCCGCGGCCCGCACATGGCCTCGACCGGCCAGATCGGCACCGCCTTCAAGCTGATGAAGGTGGCCGGCGCCTATTGGCGCGGCGACAGCAACAACGCGATGCTGACCCGCATTTACGGCACCGCCTGGCACACCCAGGAAGAGCTCGACCAGTACCTGCACGTGCTCGCTGAAGCCGAAAAGCGCGACCACCGTCGCCTCGGCCGCGAAATGGACCTGTTCCATTTCCAGGAAGAAGGCCCGGGCGTCGTCTTCTGGCATGGCAAGGGCTGGCGCATGTTCCAGACGCTGGTTGCCTATATGCGTCGCCGGCTCGCCAACACCTATCAGGAAGTCAACGCGCCGCAGGTGCTCGACAAGTCGCTCTGGGAAACCTCGGGTCACTGGGGCTGGTACCGGGACAACATGTTCAAGGTGACCGTTGCCGGTGACGAGACCGACGACGAGCGCATCTTTGCGCTGAAGCCGATGAACTGCCCGGGCCATATCCAGATCTTTAAGCATGGCCTGAAGTCCTATCGCGAACTGCCGGTGCGCCTCGCCGAGTTCGGCAACGTTCATCGCTACGAGCCGTCGGGCGCCCTGCACGGGCTGATGCGCGTGCGCGGCTTCACCCAGGACGACGCGCATGTCTTCTGCACTGACGAGCAGATGGCGGAAGAATGCCTGCGCATCAACGACCTCATCCTCTCGGTCTACGAGGACTTCGGCTTCAAGGAAGTCGTGGTCAAGCTCTCCACCCGTCCGGACAAGCGCGTCGGTTCCGACGAGCTCTGGGATCGCGCCGAAAGCGTGATGACGGACGTCTTGAAGACGATCGAGGCGCAGTCGGAAGGCCGAATCAAGACCGGCATTCTGCCGGGCGAGGGCGCCTTCTACGGTCCGAAGTTCGAGTACACCCTGAAGGACGCGATCGGTCGCGAATGGCAGTGCGGCACGACCCAGGTCGACTTCAACCTGCCGGAGCGTTTCGGTGCCTTCTACATCGACAAGGAATCCGAAAAGCGCCAGCCGGTGATGATCCACCGCGCGATCTGCGGCTCGATGGAACGCTTCCTCGGCATCCTGATCGAGAACTTCGCCGGCCACATGCCGCTCTGGGTTTCGCCGCTGCAGGTCGTCGTCGCGACGATCACTTCGGAAGCCGACGACTACGGTCGCGAGGTTGCCGAACTCCTGCGTGATGCAGGGCTGACTGTAGAGACCGACTTCCGCAACGAGAAGATCAACTACAAGGTCCGCGAACATTCGGTCACGAAGGTTCCGGTCATAGTGGTCTGCGGCAAGCGCGAAGCCGAAGAGCGCTCGGTCAACATCCGCCGTCTGGGCTCGCAGGCCCAGACCGCCATGTCGCTCGACGAGGCGATTGCATCGCTTGCGCTCGAAGCCATGGCGCCGGATCTCAAGCGCAAGGCAGAAAAGAAAGCTCGGGGTTGAGACCCCGAGCACTTGCTTTGTCAGCAAACTGTCATATTAGCGGAATATCCGGATAAGATCGTATCCATCGGAGATTTCCGTGCAGTTCAAAGAGCTGTCCTACGCCAATGAGAACGACCGGCGCCTGAAGCGCTGGTTCATTCGCTCCATGGAAGGCCTGTCGGGCCGCAACCGCTATGCCAAGCTTTATACGCGCTGGCGGTCCGACATCGTCGGCAAGAGCGAGCGCGTCTTCGGGGAGATGTTGCAGCTCATCGATGTGACGCTGCAGACAAAAGGCGAGTGGCCGCCGCGGAACCTGCCCGATACGCCGATCGTCATCATCGCCAATCATCCTTTCGGCATCGGCGACGGCATCGCCGTGCTGGCGCTTGCCGAACAGCTCGGCCGTCCCTTCCGCGTCCTCATCAACAACGAACTGCTGAAGGTGCCGGAAATGGCGCCTTACTCGCTGCCGGTATCGTTCGAAGAGACGAAGGAGGCGCTAGCGGTCAACATGGCGACGCGCCATGAGGCGCTGCGACTGCTCAAGGAAGGCGTGACCATCGTCATCTTCCCGGCCGGCGGCGTGGCGACCGCGCCGAAGGGTTTCGGCCGGGCCGAGGACCTGCCGTGGAAGATCTTTCCGGCAAAGCTCATTCAGGCGGCGCGGGCGAGCGTGATCCCGATCTACTTCGAAGGACAGAACGGGCCGTTCTTCCATCTGGCGAGCAAGATTTCACTGACGCTGAGACTGTCGCTCTTGATCCGCGAATTCCGGCGTCTGTCGGGAACGACGATCGCGGCGCGCATCGGCGGCGTTCTCACGCCCGAGGATCTCGGTGCCTGTGGTGATCGCAAGGACCTTTTGGCGCGCATCTATGAAGCGGTCTTTTCCATGGCGCCGCCGCGTCGGCGGTTCATGCGACGGGCAGGCTGACGTCAGGTCAACTGCGTTCCGTCACGTCGAAGCTCAGTCCTGTGCTTCCGACACGACGCTCGCATTGGTGTTCGCATTGTTGCCGCCGCTGCTGAGCAGTACTTCCACGTCCATGTTGACGCCGGCCTTCACGGTGAAGTCGCGCTCGTAGATCTTGTCCTTGTAGCGCGCCACGGCGGAATAGCTGCCTTCGAGCAGAACCTGCGTCGGGAAGGCGCCGTTGGCTTCGCTCACCGTATCGCCGGCGGAGGTGAGGATCGTCCAGGCGGTGTTGGCGATCGCTTCGCCGCCCGGTTCCGAAACCAGCTTGAGCGTGAGCTTGGCGGCGCGGTGCTGCATGGTTGCTTCGGTCAGCTTGCCGGCTTCGACCTGGATGTCTGCCGCGGTCGAGGCGTTGGTCGTGCCGCCATAGCTGGAGGTCACGTGATAGGTCCCGGCGCCCAGCCGGACCACCGTGTTCGGCTTGACGTCCTCGACGATGAGCGCCCGTTCGCCGTCGCTCTTGGTGTCGGCGGAATAGACGTCGAAGCTGAGTTCGGCCGGTGGGATGCGCACGTCGCTGCCGGAGACGGCATTGAGCTTCATGCCGCCGGCATCGAGCACCAGCACCTGCTTGTCGAGCGCGCCTTGCTCCGGCACGCGGACCTTGCGCGTGGCCGAGGCGCGTCCAAAGGAGACATTGACGAAATACTCGCCCGGTACCAGATTGAACGCTGTCGAGCCGCCTTCCGACGTTGCGAGAAGCGGCAGCTTGCCGTCGCTTCCGGGGATCGGGCTGAACACACGCCAAGTGAGCCCGGCCTCGACCGGTCCGCCTTTTTCGGTCAGCAGCGCCTCGAGCTTGATATCCTTCAGGGTGCCGTCCGCCAGCGGATCCGATGTCATCGGGCTGAAGCCCGTCAGCTTCGGCATCTTGCGCGGGCCGGCGATCGAGGGGAAACTTTCAAACGCCTGGGTCGCATCCTCTGCGAACACATTTCCCGTAGCGGTGCCGGCGACAAGGATCGCAAGACCGGTCTGAAGGAAAATACGAGAGAGTGCACGCATGAGAACAGTTGACTTCCTGACTGAGTGACTCCACTTGGGACGCCGGTATGGCATTTTCGTGGCTGCCTGTGGGGCGGCAAATTAGTGGAATTCATCTGACATGAAAACCGAAATTAAGCTCGTCGACTACCTGACGTCCCGTCGCTCCATCCCCGCTTTCCAGATGGGAGGTCCCGGTCCCGGCAAGGCCGAGGTCGAGGAAATGCTGAAGCTTGCTTCGCGCGTGCCGGACCACGGCAAACTCGCGCCCTGGCGCTTCATCGTCTATCGCGGCGAGGAGAGGGTTCGCATCAGCGCCAAGCTGAAGGCAATGGCGCTTGAGCTGAAGCCGGATCTGTCGGAAGAGATGATCAAGGTGGAGGAAACCCGCCTGTCGCGTGCGCCTGTGGTCGTCGCCGTCGTCAGCACCGCCGCGCCGCATTTCAAGATCCCGGAATGGGAACAGGTCATGTCCGCTGGTGCCGTCTGCCTCAACCTGCTGATGGCCGCCAACGCCCTCGGTTACGCATCCAACTGGCTGACTGAGTGGTATGCTTTCGACGAGCGCGCCTATCCGCTGCTGGGCGTGAAGCCGGGCGAGAAAATTGCCGGCTTCATCCATATCGGTACCGCCATGGTGCCACCGACGGAGCGGCCGCGGCCGGAGCTGGCCGAGATCGTCACCTGGGTTGGCGAGGAAGCCTGATGTTTTACGATACGACCTCGAACAGTCACGGCCTGCCGCATGATCCTTTCAAGGCGATTGTTTCGCCGCGGCCGATCGGTTGGATTGGCACGCGGTCGGCCGAGGGCGCGCTGAACCTCGCGCCCTATTCCTTCTTCAATGCCATCAGCGACCGGCCGAAGCTCGTGATGTTCTCATCGAGCGGCTATAAGGATTCGGTTCGCAACATCGAGGCAACCGGCGAGTTCACGGCGAGCTTCGCCAGCCGTGACCTGGCGGCCGCCATCAACAAGACGTCGATCCCGGCGCCGCATGGCGAGAGCGAATTCGAGATCGCCGGATTGACGCCGGTCGACGGCGCGCTGGTTGGGGCGCCGTTCGTCGGTGAAGCCTATGCCGCGCTCGAATGCCGGATGACCGAGATGTTCCAGCCCAAGGATCTGGATGGTGCATTGTCCGACAACTACGTCGTCATCGGCCAGGTCGTCGGCATCCACATTCGCGAAGACGCGATCCGCGATGGCCGTTTCGACATGGCGACGGTCAAGCCGCTCGCCCGCCTCGGCTACATGGACTATTGCGACGGCGGCGACGTCTTCCAGATGACCCGCCCGACGCGCTGACGGTTACCGCGCCGGCTCGGCGTCATAGGCTGCCGGCGATGACTGCTTGCTCGGGCGAGCGGCAGACGACCGAAGCGAATCCGTCGTTCCTGCTTTGTGAAAGCGCCCAGCGTGTGGCTGCCGCATCGGCGGTGGGCGGCAGCACCTCATAGGCGCGGATGCCGGCCTCATGGGCCCTTAGCACCACATTGGCGCGACCCGCGAGCACGGGCGCGGCCACGCCCTGATGCGCGGCACTCGCCGGCTCCTTGCAGCCGACTGCCTTTGCCAGCGCCGAGCCGTTGAAGATCAATCCTTCTAGTCGCTGCGAGCACCCCGCCAGTGTGTGCGGCGACAGCAGGCCTTCGGGTGCTGCGCCGTATTCGGCGTAAATCCGGGTGCGATTGGCTGGAAGGCCAATCCTTGCTTCGGCAACCCGCAGCATCACGTCGAGCTTCTGTATGTCCGCGCGGCCGCGGCATCCGGTAAGCACGACGCCATCGATGCCGCTATCAAGCAGCCAGTGTACGTCGTCTTCATGGAGCAGCCCGACCGGTTCCACACAGGCGAGCAGCGCGAGATCGCGTCCTTCCATCCGGGCGAGGCCAAGACGCGTTTCGTGGCCGAGGCCGGCAGTCAGGATCAGCCCAGCCAATGTGTTGAGAACGCTCACGTCCAGGCTAAGCGCGTCGTCGTCCGCAAACAGCAGCGGCCTTATGGTTTGGAGGCGGTTAACAGACATGGTGAACCAATCTTAAACCTTTGCTCGCTAGGCTTAGAACATCGGTGGCATTGGCGTGGTCTAGTGGGGCGTAGGTGATCATACAAGCATTTCTTCGCTGGGTGGAAACGGCGAGAACAGGCGAACGCATTCGCGCCGCCAGCGCGCTCGGCCGCGCCTATGTCGAGGCGCAACTGAATGGCCTCGATCGTCGCGCCGCCGAGATGGCGATGACCTTCCTGCTGGACGATCCGTCGCCCAAAGTTCGCCTTGCCTTGGCCGAAGTCCTTTGCGGTTGCTCTTCCGTGCCGCGCGCCATCATTCTTGGTCTTGCCGGGGACCAGCCTGAAATTGCCTATCTCGTCGTTTCGCATTCTCCCGTCCTGACCGACGACGACCTGGTCGACCTCGCGGCTCGGGGAACGCTGGAGACCCGCGCGCTGATCGCGGCGCGCAGTTTCGTTTCGCGCGGGGTCGCCGCTGCGATCGCCGAAATCGGCGACGAAGACGAAATGCTGATCCTGCTCGAAAACCCCGGCGCTCGTCTGTCGCGCCGTTCGCTGAAGCGCATTGCCGAGCGTCTTGGCCATTCGGCTTCGGTTCGTGACCTGCTTCTTGCGCGCAACGACCTGCCGAGTGCCGCCCGCCACGCGCTTGTCGAAGAAGTCGGTGCAGCACTTGCCGCCTTCGGCCTCGTACAGGTGACGATTGGAGAAGGTCGCGTGCAGCGGGTCACCCGCGAAGCCTGCGATATCGCCGCCGTCGGCATGGTTGGAACGACGGCCGTCGAGGAGCTGCCGGACCTCGTCACGCATCTGCGCGAGACCGGCCGCCTGACGCCCGCCTTCCTGCTGCATGCGCTCGTGACCGGCCGTGCAGAGTTTTTCTCGGCCGCAATCGTCGACCTCTCCGGCGTCAGCGAAAAACGCGTGCGTTCCATCCTGTCCGGTGGGCGCGTCCACTCGATCCGTGCCCTGTTCGAAAGCGCCGGGCTCGGCCGCGACGTCAGCGAGACGTTTGCGACAGCGGTCCTCCTGTGGCGTCAGGACGGGCCGGGTTCAATCGGCGGCCACGCGACGGTCTCGGCAGAACTGCTCGTGCGCCTGCGACGTGGACGGGCAACATCGCCGACCGACGCAGCGATGATCGATCTGCTCGAGCGCCTGGCATTCGCCGAGGAACGCCAGTCGGCCCGTGACTACGCGGAACTTGCCGCACGCCAGGCCGCCTGATCGCGACCCGCTTTAGCGAGGAATGGACCCATGAACGCGAGGACCGCGACCGTTGCCGTGACCGGAATCGGCGGTTTTGTCGGACGGCACGTCGCGCTCGCCTTGCTGCGCGAAGGTTATCCTGTGCACGGCACGGTTCGCGCGCTCGGGCGCGCCGAGGAGATCGAGCGATCCATTCGCGCGGCCGGTGGTACGGATGCCGCGCGCCTGACGTTTGGAGAGGCGGATCTCCTGAAGGAGCGGGGCTGGGCTGAGGCCTTTGCCGAGGTTTCCTACGTCGTCCACACCGCCTCGCCATTTCCGGCTCGCTTGCCTGCCAATGAAGATGACCTGATCGGGCCGGCCCGTGACGGCACGCTGCGTGTGCTCAGGGCAGCCCATGCGGCCGGTGCCAAACGCGTCGTGCTCACGTCGTCGGTCGCCGCGGTCATCTACGGGGCAGGGCGCGCGCCGTTTACGGAGGACGATTGGACCGATCCGCAGTCATCGCTTGCGACACCCTACTACCGCTCCAAGACCTTCGCCGAACGCGCGGCCTGGGACTATGCGGCTGACAGCGGCCTGGAGCTTGTGGTCATCAATCCCGGAATGGTCCTCGGGCCGGTTCTTGGCCATGAGATCGGCACATCCGTCGCCGTGGTGCGCAGCCTGCTCAAGGGGAACTATCCCGCCTTGCCGAAGTTCGCCGTGCCGGTTGTCGACGTCCGCGACGTGGCGGATGCGCATGTGCAGGCCTTAAGCGTCGCCGCAGCGGCAGGCGAGCGTTTCCTGATTGCGGGAGAGGCGCTTTCCCTTGCGGATATCACGGCCATCCTCCGGCGCAGGTTCCCTGAACATGCGGGCAGGCTTCCGAGGTTCGTGCTGCCCAATTGGCTGGCAGGGCTTGCCGCCCCCTTCGATGCGGGCCTGCGCCTCATCGTGCGCGAACTCGGGCATGACCCCCGCATTTCCAACGAAAAGGCGCGCCGTGTTCTCGGGTGGCAGCCGCGCTCTGCCGAAGAGGCCGTCGTGGCCTCGGCGAACAGCCTGATTTCGGCCGGCCTCGTCTGAGGCGTGCTTGGCGCGTCAGTCGGTAAAGCGGCGCGCGACCCAGGAATAGCCATCTTCGACATAGCGCACCGGCTTCGTGACGATGGTCTTCAGCTTCTCCCGATCGGGGATGGCGCCCGACAGGAAAGCCAGCGTGCGTTTCGGCAATCCTTGCTCGGGTTCCGGCTCCGCTGCCGGAACGGGCAGCGCCTGGTTCTGCTGGGCGCCCGGTGGCGGCGCGGGGATTTCGGCGACGCTGGGCGCCGAGCTCTCGCATACCGCAACGACGACCGGATAGTTCGCATTGGAAAACTTCGGCAGTTGCGCGTTCGAAGCCGTGTCGCACTGCGCGATCGATGGCCAACTGCCGTTGACCGTCGAGATGTACTGGCATTGGCTGACGTCGTGGTCGCAGCCGAGAATGGTCATGACTATCAGCGCCGCTTGCATCGCATTCCCATCGTCTTTGCAGGTTGTGGTGGATCAACCTATGCCTGCATGATTCTCCTCGAAATAGGGCGATGCTGCCGGCAGCGCGGAACAAATTGTTTCAGCCTGTTAGGCGGATTGATGGGGAGGCATACGAGCCTGCGCCATTTGACGTATTGGTCCGGGCGTAGGCCGGCGGTAGTTTGGCGCAAAACCATGCCTGAATGAAAAGGACGACCGATTGCCTGCCGTAATCATAGCCCAGGAGACGCCGCGCCAAGCTGAAGTTCTGCGTCTCCTGGAACTCTCTGACGCCTACGCCGCCTCGCTCTACCCCGCCGAGAGCAATCACATGGTCGATCTGTCGAACCTGGAAAAGCCGGAGGTATCGTTCTTCGTCGCACGGCGTGGCGGCGATACCATCGGCTGCTGCGCCCTGGTTGATGCCGGTGACGGGACTGCGGAAATCAAGCGCATGTTCGTCGATCCCGAGGCGAGGGGGCTGAGGGTCGGTAAGTTGTTGCTGCAGGCGCTGGAGGTGCGCGCGGCGCAACTCGGACTGGTGGCAATCCGCCTCGAAACAGGCATCTATCAGCCCGAAGCGATAGGCCTTTACAAGGCGGCCGGCTACGTCGAGCGCCCGCCGTTCGGGGGGTATCAGCCGGATCCGCTGAGCCTCTTCATGGAGAAGCCCGTTCACGTTGCGTAAGCTCGAGCGGCCTTCAAACCCTGAATACAGAAACGGCGGCCTGTGAGCCGCCGTTTCTGTATGGATTATTGTGATCCTGCTTGCCGGCAGAAAGCCGGCTCAGATGTCCAGGTTGTCCGCAAAGACAGCGCGCTCCTGGATGAAGCGGAAGCGGGCATCCGCCTTCGTGCCCATCAGGTTGTCGACCGCTTCGCGCGTGCCCTCGAAATCGACATCGTCGATCTCGACCTTGAGCAGCGTGCGGAACTTCGGATCCATTGTCGTTTCCTTGAGCTGCGCCGGCAGCATCTCACCGAGACCTTTGAAGCGGCCGATCTCGACCTTGCCGCGACCGGCAAACTCGGTGCGCATCAGCTCCTCGCGGTGCGCGTCGTCGCGGGCATAGAGCGTCCTTGCGCCCTGGCTGATGCGATAGAGCGGCGGCACGGCGAGATAGAGGTGACCGCCGCGGATCAGTTCGGGCATCTCCTGGTAGAAGAAGGTGATCAGCAGCGAGGCGATATGCGCGCCGTCGACGTCGGCGTCGGTCATGACGACGATGCGCTCGTAGCGCAGATCCTCTTCCCGGTACTTGCTGCGGGTGCCGCAGCCAAGCGCCTGGATGAGGTCGGCAATCTGCTGGTTGGCGCCGAGCTTTTCTCGACCAGCGCTCGCCACGTTGAGGATCTTGCCGCGCAAGGGCAGGATCGCCTGGTTGGCGCGGTTGCGCGCCTGCTTCGCCGAGCCGCCCGCCGAGTCCCCTTCGACGATGAAGAGTTCGGCGCCTTCAGCGGTGTTCTGCGAGCAGTCGGCAAGCTTGCCGGGCAGGCGCAGCTTGCGCACGGCCGTCTTGCGGTTGACTTCCTTTTCCTTGCGCCGGCGCACGCGCTCCTCGGCGCGCTCGACCACCCAGTCGAGCAGCTTGTCGGCCTCGGCCGGATTGTCGGTAAGGTAGTGGTCGAAGGGGTCACGCAGCGCATTTTCGACGATGCGTTGTGCTTCGACTGTCGCTAGCTTGTCCTTGGTCTGGCCGACGAATTCCGGTTCGCGGATGAACACGGACAGCATGCCGGCGGCCGAGATCATCACGTCATCCGTGGTGATGAGCGCTGCACGCTTGTTCTGCTTCAGCTCGGCATAGTTCTTCAGTCCCTTGGTCAGCGCGATGCGGAAGCCCGCCTCGTGCGTACCGCCCTCAGGCGTCGGAATGGTGTTGCAGTAGGAATGAACCTGCTGGTCGCCGCCATACCAGGTGACCGCCCATTCGAGCGAACCGTGACCGTTGGCCTTCTCCGATTTGCCGGCAAAGATCTCGCGGGTAACGGTGAATTCCTTGCCGAGCGTCGCCGCCAGATAGTCCTTCAGGCCGCCAGGGAAGTGAAAGACGGCCTTGTCCGGGATCTCCGAACCTTCCTGCAGCAATGACGGATCGCAGGACCAGCGGATCTCGACGCCACCGAAGAGATAGGCTTTCGAGCGCGCCATGCGGAAAAGCCGGCCGGGCTCGAAATGCGCGTGCGGTCCGAAAATATCCGGGTCCGGATGGAAGCGGACGCGCGTGCCGCGGCGATTGTGCACGTCGCCGAGTTCCTCGAGCCCGCCCTGCGGAATGCCTCGGGAGAAGCGCTGGCGATAGAGCTTGCGATTGCGGGCGACCTCGACTTCGAGCGCGTCGGAGAGTGCGTTGACGACGGAAACGCCGACGCCGTGCAAACCGCCCGAGGTCTCGTAGGCCTTGCCATCGAACTTGCCGCCGGCATGGAGCACCGTCATGACGACTTCGAGCGTCGACTTGCCGGGGAATTTCGGATGGTTTTCGACCGGGATGCCGCGGCCGTTGTCGGTGACTGTCAGGAACCCGTCCGCGTCGAGATGGACCTCGATGAAGTTCGCATGGCCGGCGACCGCTTCGTCCATCGAGTTGTCGATGACTTCGGCAAAGAGATGGTGCAGCGCCTTCTCGTCGGTGCCGCCGATATACATGCCCGGACGACGACGGACCGGCTCAAGGCCCTCGAGCACCTCGATCGCCGACGCATCGTAATCGCTGCCATCGCTGCCTTTCGGGGCAGGGCGCGGCTCTTCGCGCGCGATGGGGGCTGCAGCCACGGCCGGCTTGGCGCTCGGCTGTACGGCCTTCGGTTGCTCGGGCATTGAGAAGAGGTCGCTGTTGTCGTCCATGGGGCCGTTCGGATCGTTCCTGTCGTTCGGGAATGCCAGAGGCCATAGCAAGCCCCAGGCTCTGCCGCCATCCCCCGGCGGTCGAATCACCTGAATTCTGCCAGACTCTCACAGGATACGCGAACAAAAGGAGAATTTCTGGCGCCGGCCGCCGATGATTTTTCGCACGAACGGCCGTGTTTCGGGCCAAGTGTTGCTTTGCGGTGCGGCCAATGGCAAGGCTTGCGGCGAAAGAGGGAGCCCGTCATTTGGCCGTGTCCACAGTTGTTTTTCCGTTTCGTGCCTGCCTGTTCGCCCTAGCCTTGGCAATTGCCGCCTCGCCGGCAGAGGCGCAGACGCTCAAGCCCTACAAGGACGATCTGTTCTCCTATGCCAAGGTGCTCGACCAGGAGGATGGTGGTGACGACCTGACGGTCGACTACCAGGAACTGCGGGATATCAACGAACGCGACGAAATCCCGGAACGCCGGGTGAAGCGCGCCTATGTGTCGCTTGGCGTGAAGAACGAGCAGGTCAATGAAACGCTCGATATCGGTGGCCGCGCGCTCGACGTGACCCGTGTCGGCCCCGATCGCGGCGCCAGCTTCTCGGTCATCTTCATCCATGGCCGCGGCGGCGACCGTCGGCTCGGTGCCAACGACTTTTCCTTCGGTGGAAACTTCAACCGGCTGAAGAACCTCGCCGTCGCCAATGGCGGCGTCTATTACGCCCCGAGCGTCCGCTCCTTCGATACGGCAGGTGCCGCCGATATCGCCGGCCTGGTTCGATACGCGTCCGAACGTTCCGGAGGCCGTCCGGTCGTGCTCGCCTGCGCCTCGATGGGAAGCTTCATCTGCTGGGGTGTCTCGCGCGACGCCTCCGCCGTCGCAGCACTCTCCGGCATGATGGTCATGGGCGGCGTCAGTGATCCCGATTTTTCGAAGAGCGCTGCCTTCAAAGCGAAACTGCCGATCTTTTTCAGCCATGGCAGCCGCGACAGCGTTTACCCGGCCGAAAGCCAGAAGGCGCTTTACACCGCGCTCAAGTCGAAAGGCTATCCGACGCGCTTCGTGCTGTTTGAGACCGGATCGCATGGAACGCCTGTTCGCATGACCGATTGGAGCGATGCCCTGAACTGGATCGGCAGCCGCTAAGGCCACTCCTTCCTACTCGGCATTTGTTAACCAGCACGGCAATTTCCAGGCAGCGCTTCTTCCCGCGTTTCCACTCTGGAAAGTTGAAGGCGCCATGATGCCGGCAACTATGGCTGGGATGGACTTCATGGACGCGCGCACCGAGACACGGCACATACCGCTGTGTGTGGATCTGGACGGCACTTTGCTGGCCGCCGACACGCTGTGGGAAGGTGCTGCGATCATTCTGTTGCGCAATCCGCTCATGCTGTTTCCGATGCTGGTCTGGCTGGCAAAAGGTAAGGCACGGCTGAAGCACGAAGTGGCCCTTAGATCCGGCCGCCGTGCGGAAGACTGGCCTTATCGGCAGGCCGTCATCGACCGGCTCATGGAGGAAAAGAAGAGCGGGCGCGAACTCGTGCTCGTGACCGGCGCAGCACCGTCCGTTGCAAACGACATTGCCGCCCATGTCGGCATGTTCTCCTCGGTCATGCATTCGACCGACGCGCTCAACCTGACGAGCAGCAACAAGCGCCGGGCGCTGGTAGAGCGGTACGGCGACGGCGCCTTCGACTACATGGGCAACAGCCGTGACGATATCGCCGTCTTTGAGGTGGCACGCCGCGCGATCGTGGTCTCGCCCGATGCGGCCGCGGAAAAATGGCGTCGCAACCATGATGCCGAACGGCTCGATACCGGCAAGGTCAGCGCGCTTGCGCCGCTGAAGTCGATCCGCGTGCATCAATGGGCGAAAAACGTGCTCATCGGCGTGCCGATGATCCTCAACCACGAGGTGCTGCATTTCGATGCGATCGTCAGCGTCATCATCGCCTTCTTTGCCTTCAGCTTCCTCGCATCCGCCGTCTACGTCATCAACGATCTCTCGGACCTTGCCAACGATCGCCGCCATGCGAAGAAACGTTACCGGCCGCTCGCGAGCGGCCAGATGTCCGTGCCGACAGCGCTGGTGCTTGCAGGCTGCCTCATCATCGCGTCCGTGGCGCTGACCCTTCTGTTGCCCTGGAAGTTTGCCGGGGTGCTCGCCTTCTACGCCTGCGCGACGACGGCCTATACCTTCGTGCTGAAGCGCAAGCTGCTCGTCGACGTGTTCACGCTCGCCGGCCTCTACACCACACGCATCGTCGCTGGTGCGGCCGCGACCGGCACGGAACTGTCCTTCTGGCTGGTGTCCTTTGCGATCTTCTTCTTCCTGAGCCTCGCGCTGGTGAAGCGTTACGTCGAGCTGCACGAATTCGAGGACAAGGACGGTGGCAACGTGCCGGGGCGTGGCTATCTCGCTGTCGACTTCGAGATGGTCGGCCAGGCCGGCGTTGCCTCCGCCTTCACCTCGGCCCTGGTTCTGGCGCTCTACGTGCACAGCAAGGAACTGCAGGAGATGTACACCACGCCCTGGGCGTTGTGGCCACTCTGCCCGCTGGTGCTCTATATGTTGCTGCGCATCTGGATGCTTGCACGCCGCGGCATGCTGCATGAGGATCCGGTCGTCTTCATCATGCGCGACTGGCGCAGCCAACTGACCATGCTGATCGGCGCGCTGCTGATCCTATTTGGAGCCATCGGGCCGCAATGACCCTGCAAGACCATGAAAGCTGGGGCCGCATCGACAATCGCGTGCGGCCTGGAATTTCGCCTGACGACTATGAAGACCGGCTCGGCAGCCTTGAGTCCGAAGGCTATCTGCCTTTCGGCAACGGACGCAGCTACGGCGACAGCTGCCACAACGATCGCGGTATGCTGATCGAAAGCAACCTTCACGGCCGGATACTCGCCTTCGATCCCGGCACCGGGATGATGACCTGCGAAGCGGGGGTGACGCTGCGCCAGGTGCTGGAACGGGCGATCGAGCATCGCTTCTTCCTGCCGGTGACGCCTGGCACGGCCTTTGTCACCGTCGGCGGCGCGGTCGCCAACGACGTGCACGGCAAGAACCATCACGCGCGCGGCACCTTCGGCAATCACGTGACGCGTTTCACGCTGCTGCGCTCGACCGGCGAACGGCTGACCTGCTCGCCGGTCGAAAACCCGGAACTCTACGCCGCGACCATCGGCGGCATGGGGCTGACCGGACTGATCCTCACCGTCGATATCCAGTTGATGAAGGTGCCGTCGCCGCATGTGCAGCAGCACTCGATCCGTTTCGAGAACTTGGACCAATACTTTGCCCTCGTCGACGGCGTCGATGCCGAGCATGAATACTCCGTCGCCTGGATCGACCAGCTCGCAAAGGGATCTCGAATGGGCAGGGGGGTGCTGCTCGCCGGTGATCATGCCGATGGTTCCTGCGAACTGCCCGACATCCCCAAGGGATTGAAGCTGTCCGTGCCGTTTTCGCCGCCGTTCAACCTGCTCAACCGGGCAACGCTCAAAGGCTTCAACGAGTATTACTTCCGCAAGGTGAAGCCGGGCGAGACGGTGACGACCGTTCCCTGGACGTCTTATTTCTATCCGCTGGATGCGATCGGCGCCTGGAACCGGCTCTATGGCCCGCGCGGGCTCTACCAGCATCAGAGCGTCTATCCCGCTGAAAACGCACCGGAGATCACGGCCAAGCTCATGGAAACCGCCCGCCAGGCCGGCCATGCGTCGTTTCTGACGATCCTGAAGCGTTTCGCCGACATCGGCTCCCGGGGCATCCTGTCCTTCCCGCGTCCCGGTTTTACTTTGACGCTGGACTTCGCCAATCAAGGTGAACGGACAGTAAAGCTGCTCGATGCGCTCGATCGCATCGTAATCGAGGCCGGCGGTGCGATCAATCCGTACAAGGATGCCCGCATGAGCCCACAAGTCTTTGAAAAATCTTTTCCTTTCTGGAGAAAGATCGAAACGTTGCGCGACCCTGCGATGGTTTCGAACTTCTGGAAACGCACGGCTCTGGCTTTGCCAGAATGAGAATGCAGACAATTTTATTCAATTAAATGCGCAAACTTCACGGAATATCCGTCTCTTGCCCGTAAGTAGATTTTCGGGACTGGGAGTAAAACTATGAAATATATTCCATTCATTCTCTTTACCGTGCTCACCAACGCCGCCGCTCAGCTGATGCTGAAGCAGGGCATGATGACGCTTGGACCGATTTCGATGACTGCCGAAACCGCGATCGTCCGGCTGTTTCAGATCGTCTTCAACCCATGGGTCTTTGCCGGTCTTGCGACCTTCGTCATCTCGATGGCGTCGCATCTTTATGTGCTGTCGAAGGTCGAGCTTTCCTTTGCCTATCCGTTCCTGAGCCTCGCTTACGTTCTCGTTGCGGTCTTCGCCTATTTCGTCTTTCGCGAAGACCTCAATGCCTGGCGTATCGCCGGCATCGCGCTGATCTGCGCCGGAACCATTCTTATCGCCCAGTCGGGCATCTCATACAGCGCCGACGAGAAATCGGCTGATGCCGCCGGGGTGAGCACCGCAGAATTCGGGAGCAAGTCATGAAACACATCATCTTTGGTGGCGACGGCTTCGTTGGCCGTCATTTGGCGGAACGCCTCGTCAAGGAAGGCGAGGACGTCGTTGTCGCCGATATCGTCAAGTCCGACCTGCCGCACTACGGCCGCGTCCGCTTCGTCCATTGCGACGTCACCGATCTGGAAGCCGTCCAAAAGGTCGGCATCGGCGCCGACGACATGATCTACAACATGGCGGCGAAGATGCTGTCACCGTTGCAGGTCCGCGCCAAGCGCTGGGAGTTCTTCTGGCCCGTCAATTATTACGGTGCCGAAAACATCATGAAGGCGATGGATGCCGCTGGCGCATCACGCCTGGTGCAGTTCACCACCGACATGATCTATGGCCACACCGTCCAGTCGCCGCAAACCGAGACCCATCCAGCAAAGCCGCTCGGCGAATATGGCAAGTCGAAATGGGCAACCGAGCAGCTGGCCATGCAGTGGCGCAAGCAGGGCATGAACATTTCGATCTTCCGCCCGCGCCTGATCATCGGTCCCGGCCGTCTCGGCATCCTCGAGAAATTGTTCAAGCTGATCGACCTGAACCTGCCGGTGCCGATGATCGGCTCGGGCAAGGTGCCCTACCAGTTCATCTCGGTCTTCGATTGCGCCGAAGCTGCGCGCCTTGCCTGGAAGGGCGGCGTGCCGAACGAAGCCTACAACCTCGGCTCCGACAATCCGCCGTCCGTGCGCGACCTGCTCGGCAACCTGATCAAGCATGCCGGCTCGAAGTCGTTCCTGCTGCCGACGCCGGCCTTTGCGGTCAAGCAGACGCTGGCTTTCTTCGACCTGATCAACAAGCCGATCATGGACCCGGAACAGTACCTGATCGCCGACGAAATGTGCGTGCGCGAAACCGGCAAGCTGAAGCGCGAGCTCGGCTGGCGCGCGGAGTTCAACGATGGCGACATGTTGATCGCCGCCTATGACGAATATCGGGCCAAGAAGATGGGCGCCGCAGTTCCTGCAGCTGTCGCCGTGCCGGCCGAATGAGGGGAAAGATCATGCTGGACAGACCGAATCGTATCGCCGTTGCCGCGCCGTCGCTCGACGGCGGCGTTGCCAGGCCCGATCTCATCACCGTCGAACAGGCCAAGGCCATGTCGATCGGCGACATCACCTCCGCGTTCAAGGAACACCTGAACCCGGGCCAGCTCCACTTCATGAAGCTGCTCGGCTTCCACAAGGTGAAGATCGAGAGCGCCGAGGGCATGTTCTACACCGACCAGAACGGCCGCCAGATCCTCGATTTCTTCGGCGGATTCGGCTCGCTCGCCTTCGGCCACAACCATCCGCGCATTCTGGAAGCCCGACAGAAATTCCAGGACGAAAAGCGCCACGAGATCGCGATCGCCTTCATGTCGCAATATGCAGCGGCGCTGGCGAAGAACATCGTGGCCTGCTCGCCGGGTGATCTCGACATGGTGTTCCTCGGCTCTTCCGGTTCGGAGGCCATGGAGGCTGCCGTCAAGCTTGCCGAACGTGCCGCCGGCCCGAAGCGGCCGAAGGTCGTCTATGCGGAGAATTCCTTCCACGGCAAGACCAAGGGCGTGCTCGCCATCACCGATGGCCAGCTTTACCGCGCCGACTTCAAGATCACGGACAACACAGTGCGCGTGCCCTTTGCCGATATCGACGCGGTGGAGAATGCCTTCAAGTCCGACCCGGAAATCGGCGTCATCGTGCTCGAAACCATCCAGGGCGGCGGCGGCATCATCCAGGCACCGGCGGAGTACTGGCAGAAGCTGCGTGCGCTCTGCGACAAATACGGCGTGCTCTGGGTCGCCGACGAAGTGCAGTGCGGCTATGGCCGCTCCGGCCGCTTCTATGCCTTCGAGAATTACGGCGTCGTGCCTGACGTGACGGCGCTCGCCAAGTCGCTGGGCGCCGGCAAGGCCGCCGTCGGCGCGATGATTGCCCGCCGTGAGGTCTACATGAAGGCTTACGGCACGCCGAAGACCGCCATGATCCATGCGATGGCCACGTTCGGCGGCATGGGCGAGGCCTGCGTCACGGCGATTGAAGGCATCAATGTGCTTTACGACGAGCACCTGATCGACCGCGCCGCCGACAGCGGCGACTATCTGCTCGAGCGTCTGCAGGCGCTGAAAGAGAAGTATCCGAAGATCATCAAGGACGTCCGCGGCAAGGGCTTGATGGTCGGCCTGGAATTCCAGGACTTCAGCCAGACGCTGCCGATGGTGATGCGTCCTGTTGTCTCGATGCTCGACGACAAGCTCAAAGGCTCGCTCTCCGGCTTCATCGGCGCGCTGCTCTTGCGTGACTACGACGTGCTGGTGGCCTTCACCGAATACAATCGCAACGTCATCCGGCTCGAACCGCCGCTGATCTGCGAGCGCGCCCATGTCGACCAGTTCATCGCCGCCCTCGACGACCTGCTCGGCCGCGGCATCGTGCGGATCGTCAAGGATTTCGTCGGCAGCCAGATCGGTTGATCGAGAAGCCTATCGACTTGCAAAGGGCAGGGGCGTTCAGCGCCTCTGCCCTTTGATGTTCATGTCGAACTCGACGACGTTGGAATAGATCGGCGTGCCGACATCCATGCCGTAGGGTGATCGGTGGATATTGCCGCGGATGTTGAAGGCGATCGAGCCGCGGTTCCAGTCAAGCAGCGTTACCGAGAAGCGCTCCTTTCGCGACGTGCCGCGCGCCGTCAGCGTTCCCTCGACCGCGGCCGTGTCCGGTCCGGTCTGTTTCACGGTCGTCGAATGGAATGTGACGGTGCTGAAGTTTGCGGTATCGAAGACGGCGCTCGACTTCAGGAAGTCCTCGATCCGCTTTTCGCCGGTTTTCACGCTCTCCGGGTAAAGCGTGAATTCGACCGTCGAATGGCCGACATCATTTCGGTCGATGCGGAAGTTGCCGGAAAACTTGGCGAAATCGCCGACAATTCCGCCGCCGCCCGCTTGCGCAACGGTGAAATGGATACGTGAAGCCGGCGTGATCCCGTAGTTGCCGGCAGCATCGGCAAGGTCCGGCGCGGCTGCCGTGGCGGGCGACGGGATGCTCCCGAGCGCCAGCAGCAACGTGAAGGCAATGGCCTTTGTTGGTGATTGCGAGTGCAGTGTCATGGTTTCTTCCTTCCGGCGATAACCGGATCCGAACCAGCCGCTTGGGAGGAAGCGCGTTGGCGTGATCCGGTCTGAAGCATGCGGACGAGGACGTCGTCGCGGCGTGCGAAGTGATGGTAGAGGGCGGCCAGGACGTGAAGCGCGACGAAGCAGAGCAGGAGGTAGGCGAGCGTCATATGGACGAGCGTCCAGAGGTCTTCGGCCGCTTCCGATTTCGCCATCGGCAGGTGGGGGATGACGATCCAGTTGAAATAGAAGCTCGGTATGTTCAGCGTCGATGTCGAGGCCACCGCCCAGCCGGCAAGCGGAACGGCGAGCGCGAGGAGGATGAGCACCACATGGGTGGCGCTGGCTGCACGGCGCTCAAGCGCGTTGAGGCCGGCGGGCGGACGCGGACGAACCTCGACCAGGTGCCAGAGCGCGCGGATTGTCGCCAGACCGAGTGCGGTGAAACCGAGCGACTTGTGCCATTGGTAAAGCGAAAACTGCAGCGCCGGATCGACGGGCGTTCGCCGCATGATGAAGCCGAGGCCGAGTAGGGTGAGGATCAATGCCGCAATCGCCCAGTGAAGGACGATGGTGATCCACCCAAAACCGGCTTTGTCGTTGCGCAGCATGTTCGACCCCATGGTCGCTCGCCCGGCCGCTATTGGCTCGGCGACTGCGGTAAGACTCATGAGTTCGTGCTTTTATTCGCCTAGAATACCATAAAATTGCACTGAGATCTTGTTGATCTCGACAAGCTATGGTCCATTTGCTGGTGGAGGGGACACGGAGGGGTTGTTCCTGGGAGCATGTGGACTGGCGTACATGACAAAGAAGAAAACGACACCAATGAACCCGCACGAGCGGGAAGCCTACGAACACGGCCGCGCGGGCATCCGGCTTGGAACCGAAGGCAACTATGGCGAAGCGGTCGACGCCTGGCGTCTGGCATCCAACATAGCCGATGTCCACCTCGCTTTCACGGACATGTACTATTGGGTCAAGAGCGGCTACGGCGCCGCCCTTTGCGATGCCGGGCACCATCGGGAGAGCATTGCCGTCTCCCTGCTTGCCCGTGAGTGGACGCTCGCGCGGCGCCAGCCACTCTCGTCGCTTTCGATCGCGCGCGCTTATCTGGCGCTCGGCGAAGGCGAGGCGGCAGCACCCTATCTCCGCGAGGTTCACGCCCTGATCGGCGACGCGATCTTCGAGCAGTTCGACGAGGATGCCGAAGCCGACGTTCACGCGGCGATCGCCGGCTTGGAGAACGGGGGCAATCAACCGACGGCCGGCCGCCCGAAGTGAAGGCAGGCGTATAGCCTAGTAACAGCGGTGCCGGAATCTGGCGAGATACCGGCAGTTCTGACTTTGGCGTTTTCTCGCCATGATTTCATTTTATCGCCGATTGCCCCTTTAACGGGTGATTCGAGGTCCGCCGTTCTGGTTCGGGCCCTTTTTTAACATTTTGATTTTTCTAAGGAGTTTCCCATGAGTGAAACCGTATTGCCGTCCGATGCCGAAATCACCCTTCGGCGCATATCAGCCTTGACCGTCTGCGACGTCTGCGAACTCAGCGAGACGCTGAGCGACGAACAGCGCAACATGGTGGCGGACAACGGCACCTCGATCGCCGAGGCGCATTTTTCCGAGAATGCCTGGTTCCGTGCAGTCTACGCCGATGAGACGCTCATTGGCTTCATCATGTTACACGAAGGATCCGACTGGGATGACGGCATCGATTGCCCGGGTGTCTATCTCTGGCGCTTCATGATCGCCCGGCCTTTCCAGGGCAAAGGGTATGGCAAGCAGGCGATTGCCCTTGTCGTGCGCGATCTGAAGGCGCGGGGCCTGCATGAGCTCTACACGAGTTACGGGCAGGGCCCTGGCAGCCCTGAGGGCTTTTACCAAGGCCTCGGCTTCAAGCCGACGGGCGAGTACTATGATGACGAGCTTGAGGCTGTGCTGAAATTCTAAGGGCGCCGGGATACGGGGAAAAAACCTCCCGTGTCTCTCCCAGATGTTCAAGAGTTGGAACATGAGTATTGATCTTCACGAGGCCAATCGCCTCTCGTGGAATGCCGCGACCGTCGCGCACAACAGTCACAAGGGCGACCAGGCCGCTTTCTTCCGCGCCGGCGGCTCCACGCTCTATCCGGAAGAGATCGAGTTGCTGGGCGATATCGCTGGTCTCGACGTCCTCCATCTGCAATGCAATTCCGGCCAGGATAGCCTGAGCCTGGCGCGGCGCGGCGCGAACGTGACCGGCGTCGATATCTCGGACGAGGCGATCGCCTTTGCCACAGGGCTTTCGGCGGAAAGCGGCATCGCAGCCGCCTTCGAGCGGTCCGACCTGTTCGGCTGGTTCGACGACGCCCGCAAGGCCGGCCGCCGGTTCGATCGCGTCTTTGCTTCCTATGGTACCATTTGCTGGCTATCGGACCTCGGTGTCTGGGCGCGTGGCATTGCCGATGTGCTGAAGCCCGGCGGGCGTTTCGCCTTCGTTGAATTCCATCCCTTTGCGATGGTTTTCGATCAGGGCTGGAAGCCACACTACGACTACGCGCCCAAAGACCCGGTCGCGGAAGCGGGCGTCGGTGACTATGTCGCCGACTCGGGCGCAGGCCTTGCCCATGGAGGCTATCAGGAGGGCGTGGTGGGATTCACCAATCCGCACCCGTCCTTCGAGTTCAACTGGGGTATCGCCGATGTTGTGCAGGCACTGATCGACGCCGGGCTCCGGATGGAAGTCCTGAAGGAATACCCCTATGCCAACGGCTGGGTGGCGTTTGAAGGCATGCGCGACCTTGGCGGCGGGCGCATGGCGCCGCCGGCGGCCATGCCGAGCCTGCCGCTGATGTATGCGATTGTGGCCGCCAAGGTCGGGTCGGCGGCGGAAGATCGCGAGAAGGCAGGGCGTCCTTCGTCATGATGCTGGCGACGCGCAACGCCTGACGGCGGGGCAGGGCAACCGGCCCCGCGGCCCATGAATAATCGCCGGCGGTGCTTTTATTTGCCGGCTGCATTTGCTAGGCCGCTTCCGGAGAAAAGTACCCGGAGGAAATAGCATGACGCCCGATATCCGCCCGCTCGTCGCCGGCAACTGGAAGATGAACGGAACCCGCGCTTCGCTCGATCAGATCAAGGCGATGGCCGAAGGGGTCAAGGGCGAACTTTCCGCCAAGGTCGAAACGTTGATCTGCCCGCCGGCGACGTTGCTCTACGTGGCGACGGCGCTTTGCGACGACAGCCCGCTGCTGATCGGCGCGCAGGACTGCCACCAGAAGCAGTCGGGCGCCCACACCGGCGACCTTTCCGCCGAGATGATCGCCGATTGCTTCGGCACCCACGTCATTGTCGGCCATTCCGAGCGCCGCACCGATCATGCCGAAAGCGATGCGCTGGTACGCGCAAAGACGGAAGCGGCCCATTCGGCCGAACTCGTCGCGATCGTCTGCATCGGCGAGACCGGTGATGAGCGCAAGGCCGGCAAGACGCTCGATGTTTTGAAGCGTCAGCTGGCCGAAAGCCTGCCGGATGCAGCAACCGCGGAAAACACCGTGATTGCCTATGAGCCCGTCTGGGCGATTGGCACCGGCCTGACGCCGACGGCTACGGACGTCGAGGAAGCCCACGCCTTCATGCGCAAGGAGCTGGTCGCACGCTTTGCCGACGCCGGCGCCAAGATGCGCATCCTCTATGGCGGCTCGGTCAAGCCGTCCAATGCGAAGGAATTGATGGGCGTTGCCAATGTCGACGGCGCACTGATCGGTGGTGCAAGCTTGAAAGCCGAAGACTTCCTCGCCATCTACCGGGCTTATGAAGAATTGACGGCCTGATCGCCCGGGTTACCGGGCAGGGGCTTTTAATGGCGCACGGCATGGTATAAAGAGGCGCGAAAATTGCGCCCGGCCATGCCGAGTTTGCGCAGGGTTTGATTCGTGTGCCCCAAGGGCAGGACTGGAAGCTGATGCAGACCGTACTACTCGTCATCTATCTCATGGTCGTCGTCGCCCTGATCGGCGTCGTACTCATTCAGCGTTCCGAAGGCGGTGGCCTGGGCATCGGCGGCGGCTCGGGCTTCATGTCCGCGCGCGGCACGGCCAATGCGCTGACCCGCACGACGGCGATCCTTGCCGCGCTCTTCTTCGTCCTGGCGCTCGGCATGGGCATTCTCGCGCGTTACCAGCCGCAGGCGACCGACATCCTCGACCGTATCCCGGGCACCAGCTCGAACGGCGGTGGCGTTCTCAATTCGCTCGGTGGCGGCGCCCCGGCTCCGGCTGGCGGTGCGACTGGACAGCAGCCGGCCACCGGCAACGCCGCTCCGGCCGACAATGGCGTTCCCTCGACGACCGCACCGGCAACGACGGGCGAAGCCCCGGCCGGCGGCGCAACGACCCCGGCGCCCGCCGCTGGCGCCAACAGCAATACGGGATCGCAAGTTCCCAGCGGCCAATAAGGTCGCAATTCTGAAGAACCCGCCGGCGGATGTTTCATCCGCCGGTTTTGTTTTGTGTGAAATCTGCCTCCATCCCAAGACGAAAAGTTCTGGAACATGAATTTTTCGGTGGCGGAATCATTAGTTAAAAGGTATCCGGTGACTCCCATGGCGCGATATGTATTCATCACAGGCGGCGTGGTTTCCTCCCTCGGAAAAGGCATCGCTGCAGCGGCTCTCGGAGCACTGCTGCAGGCGCGTGGCTACCGGGTGAGACTGCGCAAGCTCGACCCCTATCTCAACGTTGACCCGGGCACCATGAGCCCGACCCAGCACGGTGAGGTTTTCGTAACCGACGATGGCGCGGAGACCGATCTCGATCTCGGCCACTATGAACGCTTCACAGGGCGTTCGGCGACGAAGACCGACAACATCACCACGGGCCGAATCTATAAGAACATCATCGACAAGGAACGTCGCGGTGACTATCTCGGCGCAACCGTTCAGGTGATCCCGCACGTTACCAACGAAATCAAGAACTTCGTTACCGAAGGCAACGACGACTACGACTTCGTGCTGTGCGAAATCGGCGGCACCGTCGGCGACATCGAAGCGATGCCGTTCATGGAGGCGATCCGCCAGCTCGGCAACGACCTGCCGCGTGGCACCGCCGTCTACGTCCATCTCACTCTGATGCCCTATATCCCGGCTGCCGGCGAACTGAAGACCAAGCCGACGCAGCATTCCGTCAAGGAACTGCAGGCCCTCGGCATCCACCCTGATATCCTGCTCGTTCGTGCGGACCGCGAAATTCCGGAGGCCGAGCGTCGCAAGCTCTCGCTCTTCTGTAACGTCCGCCAGTCGGCAGTCATCCAGGCGCTCGACGTTGCCTCGATCTACGACGTTCCGATCGCCTACCACAAGGAAGGCCTCGACAACGAAGTGCTGGCAGCCTTCGGCATCGAACCGGCGCCGAAGCCGCGCATGGACGCCTGGGAACGGGTTGCCGATCGCATCCGCACGCCGGAAGGCGAAGTCACGATCGCGATCGTCGGCAAGTACACCGGCCTCAAGGATGCCTACAAGTCGCTGATCGAAGCGCTTTACCATGGTGGCATCGCCAACCGGGTGAAGGTCAAGCTCGAGTGGATCGAATCGGAAGTCTTCGAGAAGGAAGACGCAGCGCCCTACCTTGAAAAGGTACACGGCATCCTCGTTCCCGGCGGTTTCGGCGAACGCGGTTCGGAGGGCAAGATCAACGCGGCGCGCTTTGCCCGCGAGCGCAAGGTGCCGTATTTTGGCATCTGCTTCGGCATGCAGATGGCTGTCGTTGAAGCTGCCCGCAACCTCGCCGGCATCGAGAAGGCGTCCTCCACCGAGTTCGGTCCGACCAAGGAACCGGTCGTTGGTCTGATGACCGAGTGGGTGAAGGGCAACGAACTCGAGAAGCGTTCCGCATCGGGTGATCTCGGTGGCACGATGCGGCTTGGCGCCTATCGCGCATCGTTGAAGGCCGACACCAAGATTGCCGAGATCTACGGTTCGACCGAGATCTTTGAGCGTCACCGCCACCGCTACGAAGTCAACGTTGACTACAAGGATCGGCTTGAGTCCTGCGGTCTGGTGTTTTCGGGCATGTCGCCGGACGGCATCCTGCCGGAGACGGTCGAGTATCCGGATCATCCGTGGTTCATCGGCGTTCAGTACCACCCGGAACTGAAGTCGCGTCCGCTCGATCCGCATCCGCTGTTTGCAAGCTTCATCGAAGCTGCACTGGAACAGTCGCGTCTCGTTTGAGGCGCACAGGAAAGACAAGCAAAAGGCCGGTCGCAAGACCGGCCTTTTTCATTTCTGCCGTTGCGCTGCGGCCGAGCTGCGACGCCCGGAGCCTCTAACTGCGACGGGCGATGTGGTAGCTATAGAGCGTTGCAATTGCGACCGGCAGCAGCAGCGCGGCGATCGTCGCTGCGGCAAGCGTTGGACCGGTGCTCATGACGACGGCCAGCAGTGCCAGGGTGATACCGGCGCAGACCATCAGCAGGCCCGCAAGCCGGTGCGTTGCCCGCCAGTTGGCGTTATCGGCGAGCGTCCACGGCAGCCGAATGCCGGCAAGGCCGTTCGGCTGCGATTTCGGCAGGACGTTGCCGACGACGATCGACAGAAGTCCGAGGCCGAAGGCGATCACGCGCGTCATCGAGAGGTCGACGCCAAGCCCGATCAGCACGATCACAGTTTGAATGGCGGCAAAGAGCGCGAGGATCGCGGGGAGGGTGACTTCGGCGATATGCCGGCCCGCCTGAAGCTCGGCCTGTGGTGCGAACCGACCGACGGCGAACGAGAATGCGGCAAGCACGGCGACCGCCACAGGCGCCAGCGCCAGCGCCCGGTCGCGCGGCCAGAAGGCATCGGCCGTGCCGTCAACACCCCAATGGATGGGAAGCAGCGCCTCGGCGGGGATTGCGAGATAGCCGACGAGCGTCGCGGAAAAAAGTATGCCGCCAGCGACCAGCGCGATCGGGGAACGCAAAAGCAAGGTCATGGTGCTTGATCCCTTGTGCTGAGGAGATCGCCGAGCGCCTCTTCGAGAATGGACATGTTGAGGTGGTAGATGAGGCTCGTGCCGCGCCGCTCGACCGCGACGAGTTCTGCCTCGCGCAGCTTGTTGAAATGCGCGGAAAGCGTCGGCTTGGTCAGGTCGAAATGCTCGGCGAGTTCGCCGGCGCTCATCGGCCCGGCCTTCAACAGTGCCAGGATCTGCCGCCGCACGGGATGAGAAAGCGCTTCGAAAACCCTGTTGATCCGCATCGTCTCCGCTCGCTTGTTGTCTCTATATTTAGACGAATATCTAATTAGAGTCAAAGCGAAATAGTGCCGAACTGCGTCTCAAGCCAGGAAGCGAAAATGCCCAGCGCCGAAGGCGCCGGGCAGCATTGGTTGCGGGAATTGGCTGGTGTCCGTCAGCGCGCCTCCGCCGGGCGGCGCCACTGCGGCACGCGGCCGATGGTGATGAAGCGCAGGATCCATTCGAGCGGGCCATAGGCGAAACGGGCCATCCACCAGTGGCTGACGAAGAGCTGGGCGGCAAAGATCGCAAGCGCGATCAGCACGCTTGCCAAAGGCGCGACCTGGCCGATGAGACCAAGGCCGTAACCATGGAAGATCAGGGCCGCGATCAGCGACTGCAGCAGATAGTTGGACAACGCCATGCGGCCGGCAGGCGCCAGCAGGTTGCGCAGGCTGTGGCCGGTTTCGGATCCGAAGAGCAGCATCATGGCGCCGACATAGGCGCCGGTGAGAAGCGGGCCGGTGGCGAGCCCGATCGAAAGCGCGATGACCGCGATTGGCGATTCGGGCATCTCGACGCTGACATAGGCATAGATGACGGCGCCAGGCAGGCCGATCCAGAGACCGGTACGAACGAGGCGCTGGAACAACGCCGTGTTCTCCTCCGGCCGCGCCAAGGTCTTGCGACGCCCGGCGATCAGGCCGAGCAGGAACATCGCCAGCGCGCACGGCGCTTGCAGCAGGACGAGGATGATCCAGACCGAGTTGAGCTCCGTAAGGTGCTGACCGATGACGGCTTGCCAGTCGCCTTGGAAGGCAATCTCGGCCGCCTCCGCGGCGGAAAGAATGGCAGACCGATCGAGCGGTACCGGATCCAGCGTGATGAGGATGCCGAGTGTGCCCCAGACCACTGCAAGGATAAGGACCAGCCATTTCGCCAGGCGGAAGAGGGCCCCATCGCTGCGGTTTCTGAGCATCAGGAGGACGATGCCAAGCACCGCGTAGGTGGTGAGAATATCGCCATGGAAAAGCAGGACCGCATGGGCAAGCCCGATCAGCCAGAGGCCCATCTGTCGGCGCAGGAGCCTGGGAACGAAGGCCTCGCCGGATTTTTCCGCCGAACGCATCTGCAGGGTGAAGCTGTAGCCGAACAGGAACGAGAAGAGCAGGTAGAATTTCATTTCGAAGAACAGGGCGATCACGAAATGCACGCTGCGATCGAGGATGCCGCCGAAGGCGGGGTCGGAAATTTCCAGCCCGTAGAAGGCGGAGGCGAAGGCCATGATGTTGACAAGGAGGATGCCGAGCAACGCAAAGCCACGCAATGCATCGACGTCGTCGATGCGGTCTGGGGTACTCATTCGTGTTCTCCGTTACGGGAGGCGCTATAAATTTGCGCCGTAACCGATTGAAAAAGTTTGCTTTCATGAGGCAGCGACCATGACCTGATCGCCGCCGATCTTGGTGCGCGCGAGCATTCGTTCATCGTCGACACGCGTGGCATTTAATAAATAGACTAATCAATCTAATAATTGGCATGGACATACGTCAAGAGGGCCGCGCGATGTTGCGGCGGCCTCGTTCATGGTGCGTGAAGCGGGTGTTTAGCCTTTGTAGGGAGCGTTTTGCCGAAGCCAGGCAATCTGGCGACGGGCGCGCAGAAGGGCCGTAAGCACAGCCCCAGTCGAGATCGCAAGGAGCGCGATCCACAGCAGTTCGCCATCGCCGAGCCAGAGGCCTTCGAAGGCGGACACCACGGCGGCCAGCGTCATCGTCGCCATGCGGTGTTGTTTGGCCATCGGGCCGGAGAAGTCGCCCGGCGCGCCATTGGCACGGCCGAGCTCGCGCACGTAGGCGGTCAGCACGCCGAAGGTGGCCGCGGCAAAACCGAGAGCCGGCACGCCGATGGCAAATCCGGCGCCGACGAAGATGAAGATGTCGGCGATGCGATCGGGAAACTCGTTCCAGAAGGGACCATCGGCCTCGCCCTTGCCACCCTCGACGGCGACCATGCCATCGAAAAGGTTGCAGAGCAGGCGCAACTGGCAGAAGAGCGCGGCGGCGATGAACAGGCTCGCCCTTACGCCGTCCTCGCTTTCGCCCGTGAGCCAGAAGGAAAGGCCGGCAAGGGCGGCCGCCAGCATGCTTGCCTGCGAGATCCGGTTTGGCGTGAGGTTCATCGATGCCAGGCGGCGCGCGGTGGCCTGCGCCCAGCGGGTGTTGCGGCTTGCGAGCGGCCTGCGGTCACCGGTCTCGGTCATGTTCGCCTCGGCTGATGGAATAGTTGTAGATGGCGGCGTAGGTGGTCGAAACCGTGAGCGGCAGCGCAATCGTTTTCAGGATCTCGGGCGTGCCGCTGGCGGCATGGATCGCGACCAGAATTGCAGATGAGCCAAGGCACGCGAAGAGCGGTGGCAGAACCAGGCGCCTTGCGCCGCGGAACCGCCTGGAAAGCGCATCGATCGCCGTTTTGAGGTAGAGGGTAAGCAGCGCCGAAAGCGTTCCCTGGACGAGGCCGGCAACAAGCGGCTTGGGCATGGGGTGATGGCCGTTGGCGAAAAGCGCCCAGCCGCCCATGGCGAAAAAGGCGAAGGCCACATGTACGAAGCCGCTTGATGCCAGCCCCTTCAGTTTCGCGCTCATGTCAGCGACCACCAGTAGCGCGTCAGGTGGAAGAAGATCGGCGCGGAGAAGACAACGGAATCGAGCCGGTCGATCAGCCCGCCATGGCCTTCGATCAGATGGCCCCAGTCCTTGACGCCGCGGTCCCGCTTGATCGCCGACATGACGAGCCCGCCGAAGAATCCCATCAGGGTTATGATGAGCGACATCAACGCGGCTTGTGCCGGGGTGAACGGGGTAATCCACCAGAGCGAGGCGCCGATCAGCGTTGCGCTCGCAACGCCGCCGACGAAACCCTCGACCGTTTTCGACGGCGAAAGCGTTGGCGCGATCTTGGTTTTGCCGAAGAGCTTGCCCCAGACATATTGCAGCACGTCGCTCGACTGAACGACGATGACGAGGAAGGCGATGAGAAGCACGTTGCGTCCCTCATAGCCCGGGATCTGCAGCGTTAGCAGCGCCGGCACATGCGAGGCGCAGAAGACGCAGATCATCAGCGCCCATTGCACCTCGGAGATCCGGACCAGGAAGTCGCGCGTGTCGCCGCGAAGAACCGCGACGATCGGCATCAGCAAGAAGGCGTAGACCGGCACGAAGATCGAATAGATGCCGTATTGCTCGGCCCACAGCAGGAAGTAGTTGATCGGCAGGACGACGAAGAAGGCGCCCGCGATCGCCCAGTGGTCGCCGCGCCGCGTGTTGATGAGCGTGATGAACTCGCGCAGCGCCGCAAACGAGCAGAAGGCAAAGAGCAGGAGCACGCCGACCCGTCCGGCAACGAAGGCGATGGCGATCAGCACTACCATTGCCCACCACGCCTTGATGCGGGCGTTGAGGTTCTCGATCGAGCCGTTCGACCCGTCAGGCGACAGCTTCTGCTTGAGCATGTAGCCGACGCTTGACGCCAGCACGAGAACGCCGCCGACGCCGAAGAGCAGCTTGAGCATGTCCAGGCTGGCCGCGCTCATGCGCCGTCATCCGTCGATGAAGGCGCGAGCGAAAGCAGGGCGGTCTCGGCGCGAGCGATGAACTCTTCCTTCGTCTCCTGCGCCTTGAGGCGCATCGGTTCGCCGAAATTGACGGTGCAGATGAGCGGGATCGGCACGAACTCCCCCTTGGGCATGACGCGGTTGAGATTGTTGATCCAGACGGGAACCAGCGCCACGTCCGGGCGCTTGCAGGCGAGGTGATAGAGCCCGCTCTTGAACGGCAGCAGTCGCGCTTCGGTCTGGTTGCGCGTTCCCTCGGGAAAGAGAATGAGCGACGATCCGTCGTTGAGCACGGCCGTCATCTGCTCGACCGGGTCCTGCGTGCGCGCATCCGGGTCGCGCTCGATCAGCACCGCGTCGAAGACGTCGCGGCCGATGAAGGTCGAAAGCTTCGATTTCAGCCAGTATTCGGCACCTGCGACCGGCCGCGCGCGTTCCCTGAGCCAGGGCGGCAAGACCGCCCAGATCAGCACGAAATCGCCGTGGCTGGAGTGGTTGGCGAAATAGATGCTCTGCTTCGGCGGCAGGCCGGTCTCATGCCAGATGGCGCGCGCCGCCGTCAGCGCCCGCGCAAACATCATGATGGCGATGGAAGCCAGCTTGGCCATCATCTCGCGCATCATGTGGTTTTGTGCCCGGTTGGGAGCCGAGTCAGTGTGCCGAAGCGCCCCTTGGCGTGACTCGGCCGTGCCCGGATGCGTTTCTTGCCTTGCGACTCAATAATCAAATGCTGCCCCTCAGCCTGCTGCCCGGCATAACTCCAGGCTGCAATGACGAATTTTACGCAATTGTGACGGCTTCTCAAGCGGTTGAAATCATGCGCAACATGATAACGCGCAGACCATGCCGGATATTCGTTCGCCGACACCATGACGGAGAAACCATTGCGGCGGCACGTCGCAGCCGTTGGCCTCCGTTCGCGTTGACCATCCGCAACTTAGCCGCTAGCTTGCGGCTTCCAGTAAGGGGAGCGTCGTCCAATGCGCCAGTAATGCCCGGTGAAAACCGAATCGCCTCAACTTCGCTTGCGAAGAAGATGGACGATGGCATTGCTGCGATCCGCATCGACGGACGAACGCTAGGGCATTTCTGCCTGCGATCTCCATTCGCCTTCGTGAGCGGTCACATCAGGACAAGTTCCAGGGACCGAACATGCAAGACATTTCCTCCTCCAATCTCGATATCATCGATCACAATCGCCAGGCGTGGGACAGGCAGGCAAGCCAGGACTGCGAATGGTCCCGCCCGGTCACACGCGAGATGATCGCCGACGCCCGCAAAGGGCAGTGGCAGGCGCGGCTGACGCCCGGCGATCTGCCTGAGGGCTGGTTGCCCGACGTCAAGGGCAAGAAGATCCTCTGCCTGGCGTCCGCCGGCGGGCAGCAGGCGCCGACCCTGGCCGCCGCCGGTGCGGACGTTACGGTCTTCGACCTCTCCGAGGGACAGCTCGAACAGGATCGGCGCGTCGCCGAACGCGAAGGGCTGTCGCTTTTGACCGTGCAGGGCGACATGCGGGACCTCGCGACCTTTGCGGACGAAACCTTCGACATCGTCTTTCATCCGATCTCGAACCTCTATGTTCCCGACCTCCAGCCGGTCTGGCGGGAGTGCCACCGGGTGCTGAAGACCGGCGGTCGGCTGCTTTCGAGCTTCTACAATCCGATCGTTTTCGTCGGCGACCGCGATCCGGCCCATGCGGAAAAGGGCCTTATCCGCCCGGCTTACCGGCTCCCCTTTGCCGAGGTGGAGCATCTCGCGCCCGATGTCGTGCAGGCCAAGGTCGATCGGGGCGAGGCCCTGGTCTTCGGACACAGCCTTTCTGCGCAGATCGAGGGGCAGCTGAAGGTCGGTTTCCTGTTGGCCGGCTTTCACGAGGATTGGCAGCCGTCGGCTCGTTTCCTGATCGACAGGTTCGTGCCGACCTTCATCGCCACCTTTGCCATCAAGAGCGATCTTCATCCCTGATGCGGCAGGCCCGGCGCTCTGTTCGGGCCCGCAAGCTCGCACGCAACGAGGGCAGTCGCAGCGGCCGGAAGGCGCTGCGGTTGCCGATCCCGGCTTCCGCACCGCCTTTTTACCTCGCGTTACTGTTACGTACTCGCCAACGCATCGGTTTCGTACTTTCCTGTCGTCAGCGAAACTGGAAAGGGGTCAATCCATATGCGCTTCATCGCTTTGTTATTCGTGCCTTTGGCGGTTGCCGTGCTGGGGCTTTCGGGTTGTGCCTCGACGTCCTCGACCAATACATCCTACACGCAGCCCCAGACGTTCGCCCCCGGTCTCGGTGCGGGGAACACGGCGAACGCCACGACGGCGCCGGGCTACTACTGACCTTCCGGCGGTTCGTCTCCCGCTGACAGGCATAATCCGCGGCGGGCGCAGCCGGCCGCGGACGGCTCACTTTGCGGCAACGGCCCGAACCCGGATGGCCGATCCGGCCCCTGGCGGTGACCCGGCTTGCATTCGCCGGCCAAAAGTTGCAAACAGCGGCGAACCATCAGGGAACACGCCATGAGCCTCTCCAAGCGCACCACCCGCCCGCTCGATCACCTCGTGCTGCCGGTGGATACGCTTACCCAGGCGCGGCGTCGGCTTTCCAATCTCGGCTTCACCGTCGCCGACGATGCCCGCCATCCCTTCGGCACCGAAAATGCCTGCGTCTTCTTTGCCGACGGCACCTATCTCGAACCGCTAGCCATAGCGTCCCGCGAGGAGTGCGAAGCGGCGGCACTCGACGGCAACGCCTTTGTGGCGCGTGATCAGGCGTTTCGTTTCCGCCAGGGACCGGAAGGCCTCTCGGCGCTGGTCTTCGGCACCGAGGATGCGGCGAGCGACCATATCCGCTTTCGGGCGCGGGGCATCTCCGGCGGTGACATGCTGGAGTTTTCCCGGCCGATGAAGCTGCCCGATGGCCGCGAAGGACTGGGCTCGTTCCGTCTTGCCTTTGCGGCCGACCTGCGCGCGCCGGATCTCTTTCTTTTCAGCTGTCAGCGCGTTCGCGCACTCCCCACCGATCGGGCGGCGCTGGAGCGACACGACAACGGCGTGATCGGCATAAGCGAAGTGGTGCTGTCGGAAGCCAATCCGACTGATTTCCAGTATCTGCTGCAGGAAGCGGTCGATGAGCGCGAGGTTTCGGCGCATTCCTTCGGCATGGATGTCGCGACCACCAACGCCAAGATCTCGGTGCTGAACGCCGCCGGCATGGAAGCCTTCTTCGGTCGCTCGGTGCGCGGTGCCGAACGGGGCCTTCGCGGACGGGCGGTCGTCTTCCGTGTTGCCGATCTCGAGGCAACGCGGGCGCTCTTTGCCGAGAACGATATCGAATTTGCAGAAATGGGCGGGCGCCTCATTGTCCCCGAAATGCCGGGGCAAGGGGTGATCTTCGCGTTTGGAGCTTGATGATGAAAACCAATGCCAGAGTCGTTGTCGGTGAGGGCGCCCGTCAGGTCGCCTTCGCACAGACCGAGAAGTTGTCGCTGATCGCAGGCCCCTGCCAGATGGAGAGCCGTGAACACGCCTTCATGATGGCGGGTGCGCTCTCCGAACTCTGCAACAAGCTCGGCCTCGGCCTCGTCTACAAGTCCTCCTTCGACAAGGCCAACCGCACCTCGCTTTCGGGCAAGCGTGGCATCGGTCTCGACAAGGCGATGGAAATCTTCGCCGACCTGAAAAAGGAATTCGGCTTTCCGGTTCTGACCGACGTGCACACCGAAGAGCAGTGCGCGCTTGTCGCCCCGACGGTCGATATCCTGCAGATCCCGGCCTTCCTGTCGCGCCAGACCGATCTTCTGGTCGCCGCCGCCAAGACCGGGCGGGCGATCAACGTCAAGAAGGGCCAGTTCCTGGCGCCCTGGGACATGAAGAACGTGTTGGCGAAGTTCACCGAAAGCGGCAACCCCAATGTCATGCTCTGCGAGCGTGGCGCTTCCTTCGGCTACAACACGCTGGTCTCCGACATGCGCTCGCTGCCGATCATGGCTTCGCTCGGCGCGCCGGTCGTCTTTGATGCGACCCATTCGGTTCAGCAGCCGGGCGGGCAGGGCGGCTCTTCGGGCGGTCAACGAGAATTCGTCGAGACCCTGGCGCGCGCTGCCGTTGCCGTCGGTGTTGCCGGTGTCTTTGTTGAAACCCATGAAGACCCGGACAATGCGCCCTCCGATGGCCCGAACATGGTGCATCTGAAGGACATGCCGAGGCTGCTCGAAAAGCTGCTGGCTTTCGACGCGATCGCCAAGGGCTGAGACCCGCGCGACGCTTCGTGAAATTTTCATGAACCGCAATGGCGCGGTTGTTTTTGCATATTGCGCGCCATTGTAATTTCGAGGCCTTGGCGTATGACAGGCCCCGACCACCCACCGTCCTCAACAGGGAAGAGATCATGACTGCAATCATCGACATCATCGGCCGAGAAATTCTGGACAGCCGCGGCAACCCGACCGTCGAGGTCGACGTGTACCTGGAAGACGGAAGCTTCGGCCGCGCGGCAGTCCCGTCGGGCGCCTCGACCGGTGCCCATGAGGCTGTTGAGCTGCGCGATGGTGGTACGCGTTACCTCGGCAAGGGCGTTGAACGTGCCGTCGAAGCCGTCAACGGCGAGATCTTCGAAGCGATCGGCGGTCTCGATGCCGAGAACCAGATCCAGATCGACAAGACCATGATCGAGCTCGACGGCACGGCGAACAAGTCGCGCCTCGGCGCCAACGCCATTCTCGGCGTTTCGCTTGCCGTTTCCAAGGCTGCCGCCGAAGCTGCCGGCCTGCCGCTCTACCGTTACGTCGGTGGTCCGAACGCCCACGTGCTCCCGGTTCCGATGATGAACATCATCAACGGTGGCGCGCACGCCGACAACCCGATCGACTTCCAGGAGTTCATGATCGTTCCGGTTGGCGCCGACACGATGCGTGATGCGGTTCGCATGGGCTCGGAAGTGTTCCACACGCTGAAGAAGCAGCTTGCAGCCGACGGCCACAACACCAATGTCGGCGACGAAGGCGGCTTCGCGCCGGGTCTCGCCTCTGCTCCGGCAGCGCTCGACTTCATCATGAAGTCGATCGAGAAGGCTGGCTACAAGCCGGGCGAAGACATGTTCATCGCGCTCGATTGCGCCGCAACCGAATTCTTCAAGGACGGCAAGTACGTGCTCGAAGGCGAAGGCCGCACGCTGGAGCCGGGTGCCATGGCTGAATACCTGGCGGAACTCGCCGCCAAGTACCCGATCTTCTCGATCGAAGACGGCATGGCCGAAGACGACTGGGACGGCTGGAAGGCTGTGACCGACCTCATCGGCAACAAGTGCCAGCTCGTCGGCGACGACCTGTTCGTCACCAACTCGGCCCGCCTGCGGGACGGCATCAAGATGGGCGTTGCCAACTCGATCCTCGTCAAGGTCAACCAGATCGGCTCGCTGTCGGAAACGCTCGACGCCGTCGAGACCGCCCACAAGGCGCGCTACACCGCCGTCATGTCGCACCGCTCGGGCGAAACCGAGGACGCGACGATCGCCGATCTCGCGGTTGCCACCAACTGCGGCCAGATCAAGACCGGCTCGCTTGCCCGTTCGGACCGGCTCGCCAAGTACAATCAGCTGATCCGCATCGAAGAGCAGCTCGGCGTGCAGGCCAAGTACGCCGGCCGCTCGATCCTGCGTGGCTGATCGCCGCCTGATTTTTGTCTGAAAACTGAGCCCGCCCACACGGCCCCGTGTGGGCGGGTTTCTATTTTCCTGCCGTTCATGGTCAACGGTCGGTTAATCAATCGACGCTAATCTGATTGCCGTACTGCGTATCAGGGCGGGAATGCATGTGGACACGGCATCATAAGAAACGGAAACTGGGTCGGCTGGTGATGCCGCTGATCGCGGTCGCCTTTCTCTCCTACTTCGGCTATCATTCCATTCACGGCGGCTATGGCCTGAAGGCGACCGAGCAATTCGATCGTCAGATCGTCGAGCGGCAGGCGCGGCTGGATAAGCTCACGAAGCAGCGAATGATCCTCGAAAAGGAGGTTCAGCTGATGAGTGATGGGTCGCTGGAACGGGACATGCTGGATGAAAAGGCTCGCCTCGCGCTGAACATGTCGCGAAGTGACGAGATCGTTATTTTCCACCGTGCCGCAAATTAACCTGAATTCAGTTAATTGGAATTTGTGAAGTAAAATCAATTATTTGTGCGGAATGCGAGCCATGCAAATATGGCATTGCTGTGTCTGCTTTCTTTCCCTATGGTAACCGCAAAAGGCTAACCATTGGGAGGAACGAATGGCTCCGCGAAAATCCGCGTCCGTTTCCAGCCGCAAGAGTGCCGCAAAGCCGGCGAAGAAAGACTTCAACGGCGGCACGTTCGCCGACTTCTCCAAACAGGAAGATCTGAGTGCCTACCGCGAGATGCTGCTGATCCGGCGTTTCGAGGAAAAGGCCGGCCAGCTCTATGGCATGGGCTTCATCGGCGGCTTCTGTCACCTCTACATCGGCCAGGAAGCCGTTGTCGTCGGCATGCAGATGGCGCTGAAGGAAGGCGACCAGGTCATCACCGCCTACCGTGATCATGGCCACATGCTGGCCTGCGGCATGAGCGCCCGCGGCGTCATGGCCGAACTCACCGGTCGTCGCAGCGGCCTTTCCAAGGGGAAGGGCGGCTCGATGCACATGTTCTCCAAGGAAAAGCACTTCTATGGCGGCCACGGCATCGTCGGCGCCCAGGTGTCGCTCGGCACCGGTCTTGCCTTTGCCAACCGCTATCGCGGAAACGACAATGTGTCCGTTGCCTATTTCGGTGACGGCGCTGCCAACCAGGGCCAGGTCTACGAAAGCTTCAACATGGCGCAGCTCTGGAAGCTGCCGGTGATCTACGTGATCGAGAACAACCGCTACGCCATGGGGACTTCCGTTTCGCGGGCTTCGGCACAGACCGACTTCTCGCAGCGCGGCGTCTCCTTCAACATTCCGGGCTTCCAGGTCGACGGCATGGACGTGCGCGCGGTCAAGGCCGCCGGCGACGAGGCTGTTGAGCATTGCCGCTCGGGCAAGGGTCCGATCATCCTTGAGATGCAGACCTATCGCTACCGCGGTCACTCGATGTCCGACCCGGCGAAGTACCGCTCGAAGGACGAAGTGCAGAAGATGCGCTCGGAGCATGACCCGATCGAGCAGGTGAAGGCGCGTCTGACCGAAAAGGGTTGGGCGAACGAGGATGAGCTGAAGCAGATCGACAAGGAAGTCCGTGACATCGTTGCTGACAGCGCCGATTTTGCCCAGGCCGATCCGGAGCCGGATGCATCCGAGCTCTACACCGACATCCTGCTTTGATCCGGGGAGGGACAAACATGCCAGTAGAAATTCTTATGCCCGCCCTTTCCCCGACCATGGAGGAAGGCACGCTCTCGAAATGGCTGAAGAACGAGGGGGACAAGGTGTCCTCCGGCGACGTCATTGCTGAAATCGAGACCGATAAGGCAACGATGGAAGTCGAAGCCGTCGATGAAGGCACGATCGGCAAGCTCTTGATTGCCGCCGGCACCGAAGGCGTCAAGGTCAACACCCCGATCGCCGTGCTGCTGCAAGACGGCGAAGGCGCTGGCGACATCGCCGCTCCGAAGGCCGAAGCGCCGAAGGCAGCCGCTGCCGAAGCGCCGGCCGCTTCCGCGCCGGCTCCGGTTGCAGCCCAGCCGAAGGTCGAAGTCGCTGCTGATCCGGCGATCCCTGCCGGCACCGAAATGGTGACGATGACCGTTCGCGAAGCACTTCGCGACGCCATGGCCGAAGAAATGCGCGCAAGCGACGACGTCTTCGTCATGGGTGAAGAAGTCGCCGAATATCAGGGCGCCTACAAGATTACCCAGGGCCTGCTGCAGGAATTCGGCGCCCGCCGTGTCATCGATACCCCGATCACTGAGCACGGCTTTGCCGGCGTCGGCGTCGGCGCTGCCATGACCGGCCTTCGTCCGATCGTCGAGTTCATGACCTTCAACTTCGCCATGCAGGCGATCGACCAGATCATCAACTCCGCTGCCAAGACACTCTATATGTCCGGCGGCCAGATGGGCGCGCCGATCGTCTTCCGTGGCCCGAGCGGTGCGGCTGCCCGCGTGGCCGCGCAGCACTCGCAGTGCTACGCCGCCTGGTACAGCCATATCCCGGGCCTCAAGGTCGTCATGCCCTACACGGCTGCCGACGCCAAGGGCCTGCTCAAGGCTGCGATCCGCGACCCGAACCCGGTCATCTTCCTCGAAAACGAAATCCTTTACGGTCACTCCTTCGAAGTGCCGAAGCTTGACGATTTCGTGCTGCCGATCGGCAAGGCCCGTATCCACAAGGTCGGCAAGGACGCAACGATCGTTTCCTTCGGTATCGGCATGACCTACGCCGTCAAGGCGGTTGCCGAACTCGAAGCCCAGGGCATCGATGTCGAACTGATCGACCTGCGCACCATCCGTCCGATGGACCTGCCGACGGTCATCGAATCCGTCAAGAAGACCGGCCGCCTCGTCACCGTCGAAGAAGGTTACCCGCAGTCTTCCGTCGGCACCGAGATCGCAACCCGCGTCATGCAGCAGGCCTTCGACTACCTTGACGCCCCGATCCTGACGATCGCCGGCAAGGATGTGCCGATGCCTTACGCCGCGAACCTCGAGAAGCTCGCGCTTCCGAACGTCGCAGAGGTTGTCGATGCGGTGAAAGCCGTTTGCTACAAATAAGGGGAGGGCCCTTCGATGCCTATCAACATCACAATGCCTGCCCTCTCCCCGACGATGGAAGAAGGCAATCTGGCCAAGTGGCTCGTCAAGGAAGGCGACAAGGTCAAGTCCGGTGACGTGATTGCCGAGATCGAGACCGACAAGGCGACGATGGAAGTCGAAGCCGTCGACGAAGGCACCGTTGCCAAGATCGTCGTTCCCGCCGGCACCGATGGCGTCAAGGTCAATGCGCTGATCGCCGTTCTCGCCGCCGATGGCGAGGATGTCGCCGCCGCCGCCAAGGGCGGCAACGGCGCGGCAGCACCGGCACCCGCCGCCAAGGCCGAAGCGCCTGCACCGGCAGCGCCGAGCGCTCCGGCTGCGGCTCCTGCCGCTGCACCGGCTGCAGCCCAGCCGGCCAAGGCCGAGGGCGGCGCACGCGTCTTCTCCTCGCCGCTCGCACGCCGTCTGGCAAAGGACGCGGGCATTGACCTGTCGGCAGTTGCCGGCACCGGTCCTCATGGCCGCGTCGTCAAGAAGGACGTCGAAGCCGCCGTCTCCGGTGGTGCTGCCAAGCCCGCCGCCGCACCGGCCGCCGGTGCTGCTGCTCCTGCAGCCGCACCGCTTGCCAAGGGCATGTCGGAAGACGCCGTTCTCAAGCTGTTCGAGCCGGGCTCCTACGAACTCGTGCCGCATGACGGCATGCGCAAGACGATCGCCAAGCGTCTCGTCGAATCCAAGCAGACGATCCCGCACTTCTACGTGTCGGTGGACTGCGAACTCGACGCGCTGCTGGCACTGCGTGCGCAGCTCAACGCAGCGGCTCCCGAGCAGGGTGGCAAGCCGGTCTACAAGCTCTCCGTCAACGACATGGTCATCAAGGCCCTGGCGCTGGCACTGCGCGATGTTCCGAACGCGAACGTCTCGTGGACCGAGAGTAATATGGTCAAGCACAAGCACGCCGATGTCGGCGTTGCCGTGTCGATCCCGGGCGGCCTGATCACCCCGATCATCCGCCAGGCGGAACTGAAGAGCCTGTCGGCCATCTCCAACGAGATGAAGGACCTCGGCCAGCGTGCCAAGGACCGCAAGCTGAAGCCCGAAGAATACCAGGGCGGCACGACTGCCGTCTCCAACATGGGCATGATGGGCGTCAAGAACTTCGCCGCCGTCGTCAACCCGCCGCATGCCACGATCCTCGCGGTCGGTGCCGGCGAGGAGCGCGTCGTCGTCAAGAACAAGCAGATGGTCATCGCCAACGTCATGACCGTCACGCTTTCGACCGACCATCGCTGCGTCGATGGCGCGCTCGGTGCCGAACTGCTCGGTGCCTTCAAACGCTACATCGAAAACCCGATGGGCATGCTGGTCTGAGTTGGATGGGGACCGGCCTTCGGGCCGGTCCGTTCCTTTTCGCGCAGTCGAAGGCGGGCCCGGACGATGAAAACAGTTCTCTGCTATGGCGACAGTCTGACCTGGGGCTACGATGCCACCGATGGCGGTCGACATGCGCTTGCCGATCGCTGGCCGAGTGTCTTGCAGAAGGCGCTGGGGCCGGACGTCCAGGTCATCGCCGAGGGGCTGAACGGCCGCACGACCGCCTACGACGATCACCTCGCCGATTGCGACCGCAATGGTGCGAAGGTGCTGCCGACGCTGCTGCACAGCCACGCGCCGCTCGATCTCATCATTCTTCTTCTCGGCGCAAATGACATGAAGCCGGTGATCCACGGAACCGCCTTCGGCGCCGTGAAGGGCGTCGAACGGCTGGTCAATCTGGTGCGCCGTCACGATTGGCCGGTTGAGAGTGAGGACGGCCCGGAGATCCTGATCGTGTCGCCGCCGGTGATTTGCGAAACGGCCGACGCCGGCTTTGCCGCAATGTTCGCAGGCGGCATCGAGCAGTCTTCGATGCTGGCGCCCCTTTATCGCGATCTCGCCGACGAACTCGATTGCGGCTTCTTCGATGCCGGATCAGTGGCGGTGACGACGCCGCTCGATGGCGTGCATCTCGATGCGGAAAACACGCGTGCGATTGGCCGGGGTCTGGAACCGGTCGTGCGGATGATGCTCGGGGTCTGAGAATGGTCGGGGGCGTCACCATACGTCCGGCCGAAAGACGTGAGGCGGCGGAACTCGCCATCCTCGTCGATATCGCCGCGCATGGCTTTGCCTCCTGGCTCTGGTACGGCGCCGTCCAGCATGGGGTGACGGATACGGCTTTTGAGCGCGGGCGCAACAAGCTGCGCGAAGAGCCGGGTCCGGGGAACTGGCGTGATGCGCTGGTTGCCGAGGTCGATGACGAGGTTGCCGGAGTGTCGCTCGGCTACGGGGTCGGGCCGGAAGCGGCTGAGATTGTTGCCGGGCACCCGGTTCTCGAGCCCCTGCTGGCGCTGCAGCGGCAGATCGTCGGCCACTGGTTCATAGAGAGCCTGGGCGTCTATCGCCATCAGCGCGGCCGGGGGATCGGCAAGGCGCTTCTGGCCAAGGAATTCGAACGCGCCGGATCGGCGCCGGTGAGCCTGATCACCGAGAGCCACAACGGCAGGGCTCAGGCACTATACAGGGCAAACGGTTTCGGCGAGGCAGCGCGCGCCGAGGCGGTTCCGCTCTTTGAGGAAAGCAAGAAACACGACTGGGTGCTCTTCACCCGCAAGGTCGCTTGAGACAAAGGCAGGAAACACATGGCTGAGAATTACGACGTCATCGTCATCGGTTCGGGTCCGGGGGGCTATATCGCCGCCATTCGTGCGGCACAGTTGGGTCTCAAGACCGCGGTCGTCGAGCGCGAGCACCTGGCCGGCATCTGCTCCAACTGGGGCTGCATCCCGACCAAGGCGCTGCTGCGCTCCGCCGAAGTTCTGCACTACGCCCAGCACCCGGCCAGCTATGGCATCAAGATCGAAGGCACCGTGACGCCGGACCTGAAGGCGATCGTTGCACGCTCGCGCGGCATTGCCGAGCGCATGAATGGCGGCGTCGGCTTCCTGATGAAGAAGAACAAGGTCGATGTGATCTGGGGTGAAGCCAAGCTCACGAAGCCCGGCGAGATCGTCGTCGGCAAGTCGACGAAGCCGGTTGTCCAGCCGCAGGCGCCGCTGCCGAAGAACACTAAGGGCGAGGGCACCTACACCGCCAAGCATATCATCATCGCGACCGGCGCCCGCCCACGCGCGCTGCCGGGCATCGAGCCCGATGGCAAGCTGATCTGGACCTACTTCGAGGCGATGAAGCCTGAGGAAATGCCGAAGTCGCTGCTGGTCATGGGCTCGGGCGCGATCGGCATCGAATTCGCCTCCTTCTACCGCACCATGGGTGTGGACGTGACGGTCGTCGAAGTGATGCCGAACGTGATGCCGGTCGAAGATGCCGAGATTTCGAACATCGCCAAGAAGCAGTTCGAAAAGCAAGGCATGAAGATCCATCTCCAGGCCAAGGTGACGAAGGTCGAGAAGGCTGCCAACTCGATCACCGCCCATGTCGAGATGAAGGACGGCAAGGTCGAGAAGATCACCGCTGACCGCATGATCTCGGCCGTCGGCGTTCAGGGCAACATCGAGAACCTCGGCCTCGAAACGCTCGGGGTCAAAACCGACCGCGGCTGCATCGTCATCGACGGCTACGGCAAGACCAACGTTCCCGGCGTCTACGCGATCGGCGACGTCGCCGGACCGCCGATGCTCGCCCACAAGGCCGAGCATGAGGCCGTCATCTGCGTCGAAAGGATCGCTGGCCTGCCGAACGTTCATCCGATGGACAAGCTGAAGATCCCGGGCTGCACCTATTGCCACCCGCAGGTCGCCTCCGTCGGCCTTACGGAAGCCAAGGCCAAGGAACTCGGACGCGACATCCGCGTCGGCCGTTTCCCCTTCGTTGCCAACGGCAAGGCGATTGCGCTGGGCGAAGACCAGGGTCTGGTCAAGACGATCTTCGACAAGAAGACCGGCGAACTCTTGGGCGCCCACATGGTCGGTGCGGAAGTCACCGAACTGATCCAGGGCTTCGTCGTCGCGATGAACCTCGAGACGACCGAAGAAGATCTGATGCACACGATCTTCCCGCATCCGACGATCTCCGAGACGATGAAGGAAAGCGTGCTCGACGCCTACGGCCGCGCGCTCAACGCCTGATGGTTTCGGCGCCGGCGTTTTTGGTGTAGCTTTGGCATTGATAATGGGCGCATTTTCAATGCACGGAGACCAAAATGAGCGTGAACGGCGTCGGTATTTTGGCTGCGATCATCGTTGGCGGTTTGGCTGGGTGGCTCGCGGAGAAGTTCATGGGCAGCAGCATGGGGCTGATCATGAACATAGTGCTCGGCATCATCGGCGCGGTGGTGCTGAATTTCATCCTGGCGGCATTCAACATGGCGTATGCCGGATGGGTCGCTTACCTGATCATCGGCTTCATCGGCGCATGCCTGTTGATCGCCGCTGGTCGGGTCGTGAAACGATAGTCTGCCGGGCCTTCTGTGCTTCCGTCGGGCTTCGAAAATAGACGGCCTGACATTTCCGGTCGGGCCGTCTATATAGAGCGAAAATGGGTCATCCGGCCTGATGCCGGACCCGCCGCGACGAGGAAGACAGTATGGTAACGGTGTTCGATGCCGTCTCTGACCGGGCGCAACGCGTCCGCCACCCGGAAAAGGCCCACAAGCCCGACACGGAAGTGATGCGCAAGCCGGAGTGGATCCGCGTCAAGGCGCCGATGTCCAAGGGCTACCAGGAGACGCGCGAGTTGGTGCGTTCGCACAAGCTCGTGACCGTGTGCGAGGAAGCCGGTTGCCCGAACATCGGCGAATGCTGGGACAAGAAGCACGCCACCTTCATGATCATGGGCGAGATCTGTACCCGCGCCTGCGCCTTCTGCAATGTCGCGACCGGGAAGCCGAATGCGCTCGACATGGAAGAGCCGGCCAACATCGCCAAGGCCGTCAAGCAGATGGGCCTCAGCCACGTCGTCATCACTTCGGTCGACCGTGACGATCTGGAAGATGGCGGCGCCGAACATTTCGAGAAGGTCATCTGGGCGATCCGCGAGGCCTCGCCGACGACCACGATCGAAATCCTGACGCCGGACTTCCTGAAGAAGCCGGGTGCGCTGGAACGCGTCGTTGCCGCCAAGCCTGACGTCTTCAACCACAATATGGAAACGGTTCCCGGCAACTATCTGACGGTCCGCCCGGGTGCGCGCTACTTCCACTCGGTCCGCCTGCTGCAGCGCGTGAAGGAACTGGACCCGACCATGTTCACCAAGTCCGGCATCATGGTCGGCCTCGGCGAAGAGCGCAACGAAGTGCTGCAGTTGATGGACGACCTGAGGACCGCCGATGTCGACTTCCTGACGATCGGCCAATACCTGCAGCCGACGCGCAAGCACCACAAGGTCGAAGCGTTCGTCACGCCCGAGGAGTTCAAGTCCTACGAGACTGTCGCCTACACCAAGGGCTTCCTGATGGTGTCGTCGAGCCCGCTGACGCGCTCGTCGCACCACGCCGGCGACGACTTTGCGCGGCTGCGTGCAGCCCGCGAAAAGAAGCTGGCGGCCGTGGCAGGCTGACGGCTCGGCCGCTCAAAAAATACCGAAACTCCGGCCCCGCGCCGGAGTTTCGCATTGGGTTTCCTTGTTCCCGAGTTCCGCGGGAGTTTCCATGGACCTGCCGTCAAAACCGGCAATCGTCAGCTATGTCGACGATGCCGTTGCCGCCGACCATATTCGCAGTGCCAGGCGTATCCTCGTTGTCGGGTGCTCCGGCGGCGGCAAGTCGACGCTTTCGCAGAAGCTCGCCCGTCAGTTCCAGTTGACCTACATCTCGATCGATCGCGATATCCGGTGGTTGCCGGGTTGGGCAGAGCGTGACCGGGCGGAGCAGCGCCAGCGCATTGTCGAGAGGATCGCCGCCGATCGCTGGGTCATGGATGGCACCGGTCCGTCCACATTCGATATCCGGGTGCCGAGAAGCGACATCGTGATCTGGGTGCGCATGCCGCGGCTTGTCTGCATATGGGGCGTCGTCACCCGCTGGCTGAAACATTTCGGCCGCACCCGCCCGGAGATGGCGCCGGGCTGCATCGAAAAGGTCGATTGGGATTTCCTTCAGTTCATCTGGACGTTTGAGCAGAAGTTTACGCCGCACATCGTCGCAGGTCTGGCGAAGCACGGCCCTGACGTGCCAGTTCTGCAGTTGAAATCGCGGCGCCAGATGCGCAGGCTCCTTGATCTTCTCGGTTCTCCCGCTTAACTCCCCTTTATGCCGCATTTCGAAACCAACCACGTCGTCAAGCACACCGCAGACCAGATGTTCGACCTCGTTGCCGACGTCGAACAGTATCCGCAGTTCCTGCCGCTCTGTGAGGCACTGACGGTACGCTCGCGCAAGGAGCGCGATGGAAAAGTGCTTCTGCTTGCCGATATGACCGTCGGTTACAAGGCGATCCGCGAGACCTTCACGACGCAGGTGCTGCTGAACAAGGCAGAGCGGACGATCGACGTCAAATACATCGACGGGCCGTTCAAATATCTCGACAACCGCTGGCGCTTCGAGCCTTCGGGCGAGGGGCAGTCGATCGTGCACTTCGACATCGACTACGAGTTCAAGAGCCGCATCCTCGGGGCCTTGATGGGCTCGATGTTCGACCGTGCCTTCCGCATGTTCTCCGACGCCTTCGAAAAGCGCGCCGACAGCATCTATTCGGCCTGAGCGATCTGCGTGAGCAGATCGAGTGCGGTGCGGATGGTCGCAAGCCTTATGTTGCTGCGGCCGATATCGCCGTAGCGCATCTCGCGATGCAGCAGCGCGCCGTTTCGCCCTGCCGCAGCGAGATGCACAAGGCCGACAGGCTTTTCAGCCGAACCACCGCTCGGCCCAGCAATGCCGGTGACGGCAACGGCGAAGTCAGCCGCCGAATGCGCGATTGCGCCCTGTGCCATCTCGATCGCCGTCTGCCGCGAGACGGCACCATGGGCGACGAGCGTCGCCGTCTCGACGCCGAGCATTGCGACCTTTGCCTCATTGGAATAGGTGACGAAGCCGCGGTCGAGGACTGCGGACGAGCCGGAGATCTCGGTCAGCGCCCCGGAGATCAGGCCACCAGTGCAGGATTCGGCGGTTGCCACCTTGAGGCCATGTGCCGTGAACTGCGCGATGATCTCACTGGCTTTGACTTCGATGTCGGCGGACCACATCACGAAAGGTTCCCATAGACGACCGTCGCCGTGGCGATCGCGGCGATGCCTTCGTCGCGGCCGACGAAACCAAGGCGTTCGTTGGTCGTTGCCTTGACCGAGCACCGGTCGAGTGAAATCCCCAGCATGTCCGAGAGATTTTCGCGCATCGTCAGGCGGTGCGGCCCGACCTTCGGCGCTTCGGCGATCAGCGAAACGTCTGCATTGGTGATGATGCCGCCGCGCTCGCGCACGATTTTGGCCGCGTGCTCCAGGAAGATGCGCGACGGCGCGCCCTTCCATTGCGGGTCGGACGGCGGGAAATGGTCGCCGATGTCACCGGCGCCGCAGGTGGCAAGCAATGCGTCGGTCAGCGCATGCAGCGCTACGTCGGCATCGGAATGGCCGGAAAGTTTCTTGGTGTGCGCAATGAAGACGCCACAGAGCGTGACGCCGTCGCCCTCGACGAGCTGGTGCACGTCGTAGCCGTTGCCAGTGCGCACATCGGGCAGGGGGGTGCGCTTGAGTTTTTCGTCGGCCATGGCGATATCCCTTTTCAGCGTAAGCTTGACGTTGTCGACGGCGCCTTCGACGAGCACGACCTTGAGGCCGGCCCATTCGGCGATCGACGCGTCGTCGGTAAAATCCGTGCGGCCGCTTCTCGCCGCCTCCCGGTGAGCGGCAAGAATTGCCTGGAGATCGAATGTCTGAGGCGTCTGCGCGCCGTAGAGGCCGTCGCGCGGCACGGTTTCCGTGACCGTGCCATCTTTGCCGGCACGCTTCAGCGTGTCTGCGACGGCGACCGCCGGCAGTACGGCCCTGACGTCCTCACTCAATGCCGCAACGCACCGCGACAGCAGCGCGTGATCGGCAAAGGGGCGCACCGCATCGTGGATCATCACGCGGCGCGCGCCGATGTCGGCCAGGGCTTCGAGGCCGGCGAGCACCGATATCTGCCGGGTCGCGCCGCCGTGGACGATGATCACATCCTCGGCCACCGAGCGTTTGCGTGCGGCGTTAAACAGCGCCTCGTCGTCCGGATGGATGACGACGACGATCGGACCGGCGCCCGGCCATGTCGCGAAAGTGTCAAGCGTATGGGCGATAACGGGGCGGTCGCCGATGGTTCGGTACTGCTTCGGGCCCTCGGCGGATTGCCCGGCGCGTTCGCCGCGTCCTGCCGCAACGATAACCACGCCGCACTTGAACTGTTCTTGAGGCTGCATTTTCTGTATGAGGTCCCGCATTCGCCGATCTTCGCCGTGATGTACCGCGAAGGGTCGTGCTTTGCCAGCTGAGCTTAGAATTTTGCGCGCCGCGCCGAAATCGCTTGGCAAGTCCGAGAACAATGTCTAAAAATAGTGCAGGAACAACATGTGCCTGAAAGATATGCATTTGCCAATTCCGGCTCTTTCGTCTCCGCTTCGCATCGGATCCATCGAAATCCGCAACCGAGTTGCGCTCGCGCCGATGTCCGGCGTCACCGATCTCCCATTCCGGCGGCTTGCCTGGCGCTTCGGTGCGGGTTTCGTCGTGACTGAAATGGTGGCGAGCCGTGAACTGGTCGGCAATGCCCAGGAATCCTGGGCGCGGCTGAAGAACTCCGGGATCGAGCCGCACATCGTCCAGCTTGCGGGCCGTGAGGCCCATTGGATGGCGGAGGCCGCGAAGATCGCTGCCGACAATGGCGCCGACATCATCGACATCAATATGGGCTGCCCGGCAAAGAAGGTGACGGGCGGTTACTCCGGTTCGGCCCTGATGCGCGACCCCGATCACGCTTTGTCGCTGGTTGAGGCGACCGTCAACGCCGTCGATGTGCCCGTGACGCTGAAGATGCGGCTCGGCTGGGATGAAAACTCGATCAATGCGCCGCTGATTGCCAAGCGCGCCGAAGAGGCGGGCGTGAAGGCAATTACCGTGCACGGCCGCACGCGCATGCAGTTCTACAACGGCAAGGCGGATTGGGATGCGATCCGATTGGTCCGCGACGTCGTTACCGTGCCGCTGGTCGCCAATGGTGACGTGGAGACGGTCGCCGATGCGGAAAAGATTCTCCGCCGATCGGGCGCGGACGCCGTCATGGCCGGCCGGTCCTCGCAGGGGCGCCCGTGGCACGTCGGGCTTCTCGCCGGGGCGGTCACGCATCCGTCAGCGGCGGAGGTCGCCGATATCTTTGCGGAGCACTACGAGATGATGCTCGAATTCTATGGCGTTGAGGTCGGCCTCCGGCATGCCCGCAAGCATGTCGCCTGGTATCTCGATCGCGCCGCCCCTGACCTTGCGGGTCCGGAAAAGGCCGCAATCCTGACATCGACCGATGCCCGTTTCGTCCGCGACAGAGCCCGTGCGGCGATGCTCGACGCCGCCTCGAGTAAGCCGGAAGGCGAGGCGGTCGCAGAAGGAATTGCCGCATGACCGAGAAACCGAGCATGCCGGATGCCGTCGCCAACGGTCTGTCGATGGCGGTTCTGAACGCCATCCAGAACCCGGTGATCATGGTGGACGCCAAGGGTCTCGTCGCCTTTGCCAACTGGGAGGCCGAATCGTTTTTCGGCGCCAGCGCCAACCACCTGGCGCGCCATGACATCAGCGCCTTCATTCCCTTTGGTAGTCCGCTGCTGACGCTGATCGAGCAGGTGCGCGAGCGCAAGGCGCCGGTCAACGAGTATCGCGTCGACCTGAGTTCGCCGCGCCTTGGGGCCGACAAGCTCGTCGATCTCTATGTCGCCCCTGTACTGTCCGAGCCGGGTGCGGTCGTCGTGGTCTTCCAGGAGCGTTCGATGGCCGACAAGATCGACCGGCAGCTGACGCATCGCGGCGCTGCCCGTTCGGTGACCGGTCTCGCCTCGATGCTGGCGCATGAAATCAAGAACCCACTCTCAGGCATCCGCGGTGCTGCGCAACTGCTGGAGACCTCCGCCAACGACGAGGACCGCGCGCTGACGCGGCTGATCTGCGACGAGACCGACCGCATCGTTTCGCTGGTCGATCGCATGGAGGTGTTTTCCGACGAGCGCCCCGTCGATCGCGTGCCGCTGAACATCCATTCGGTGCTCGACCACGTGAAGGCGATCGCCAAGGCCGGCTTCGCCCGCCACATCAAGTTCGCGGAGCACTACGATCCGTCGCTGCCGCCCGTCTATGCCAACCGCGATCAGCTGGTTCAGGTGTTCCTGAACCTGATCAAGAATGCGGCCGAAGCGATCGGCGAACGCCACGACGGCGAAATCCTGCTGACGACCGCCTACCGGCCGGGCATTCGCCTGTCGGTTGCCGGGACGCGCGAGAAGATCTCGCTGCCGCTGGAATTCTGCGTGCACGACAATGGCCCAGGCGTCCCTCAGGACCTGCTGCCGCTCTTGTTTGACCCCTTCATCACCACCAAGACCAATGGTTCAGGCCTGGGTCTCGCTCTGGTTGCCAAGATCATCGGCGGCCATGGCGGGATCGTCGAATGCGACAGCCAGCAGAACCGCACCACCTTCCGCGTGCTGATGCCTGCCTCCAAGGGCCAGGCCGCGGATGACGACGACATGCCGATGACAAAAGGAAACCTTGCATGACCGGTGCCACGATCCTCGTCGCGGATGACGATGCCGCCATTCGCACCGTGCTGAACCAGGCGCTCAGCCGCGCCGGCTACGATGTCCGCATCACCTCCAACGCGGCGACGCTGTGGCGCTGGATTGCGGCGGGCGATGGCGATCTGGTCGTGACCGACGTGGTGATGCCGGACGAAAACGCCTTCGATCTTCTCCCGCGCATCAAGAAGGCGCGCCCCGACCTGCCAGTGCTGGTCATGAGCGCCCAGAACACATTCATGACGGCGATCAAGGCCTCGGAGAAGGGCGCCTACGACTATCTGCCGAAGCCTTTCGACCTGACCGAGTTGATCGGCATCATCGGCCGGGCGCTGTCGGAGCCGAAGCGCCGGCCGGCAAAGCTCGACGACGACACCCAGGACGGCATGCCGCTGGTCGGCCGCTCGGCTGCGATGCAGGAAATCTACCGGGTGCTGGCGCGCCTGATGCAGACCGACCTGACCCTGATGATTACCGGAGAGTCCGGCACCGGCAAGGAGCTTGTTGCACGCGCGCTGCACGACTATGGCAAGCGCCGCAACGGCCCTTTCGTGGCGATCAACATGGCGGCGATCCCGCGCGACCTGATCGAATCGGAACTGTTCGGCCACGAGAAGGGCGCCTTTACCGGTGCGCAGATGCGCTCGACCGGGCGTTTCGAGCAGGCCGAAGGCGGAACGCTCTTCCTCGACGAAATCGGCGACATGCCGATGGACGCGCAGACGCGTCTTCTACGGGTCTTGCAGCAGGGGGAATATACGACCGTCGGCGGCCGCACGCCGATCCGCTCCGACGTGCGTATTGTCGCGGCAACCAACAAGGACCTGAAGCAGTCGATCAATCAGGGCCTGTTCCGCGAAGACCTCTACTATCGTCTGAACGTCGTGCCGCTGCGGTTGCCGCCGCTGCGCGACCGTGCCGAGGACATTCCGGACCTCGTGCGCCACTTCGTCCAGCAAGCGGAAAAGGAAGGCTTGGACGTCAAGCGCTTCGACCATGAGGCGCTGGAGCTGATGAAGGCGCACCCCTGGCCGGGCAACGTTCGCGAGCTGGAGAACCTGGTGCGGCGCCTGACGGCACTTTATCCACAGGATGTCATCAGCCGCGAGATCATCGAAAACGAGCTTCGCTCCGAGATCCCGGATAGCCCGATCGAGAAGGCGGCGGCGCGTCCGGGCTCGCTGACGATTTCGCAGGCGGTCGAAGAAAATATGCGCCAGTATTTCGCAAGCTTTGGCGAGGCCTTGCCTCCGGCCGGCCTTTACGACCGGGTACTTGCGGAAATGGAGTATCCGCTGATCCTCGCAGCGCTCACCGCCACCCGCGGCAACCAGATCAAGGCGGCCGATCTGCTCGGCCTCAACCGCAACACGCTGCGCAAGAAGATCCGCGAGCTCGGTGTTTCGGTCTATCGCAGCTCACGCAGCGCTTGACTTGGTCGCACCCACCGTTGCATTTTCGCCACAATGCGTTGCTTGAACGGATAACGGCCGCCGAATCGCGCGTCGTTGCCGTCCTGTTCAATCGATTTGACCCAATCGATTGACGGGGGTGCAGCGGGGCAGCCCATCTGGGTGGTGAGGTCAACCTTTGACCCGAGAATGCAAGCAAGAGATGCCGTCGCCGGCCGGCGACGGTTGGGGGAACGCTTTTCATGGTGGACGCAATGGCCTTGCCGCTGGGCACAGATGAGGGACTGGCGGCGCAGGATCGCCGTGGCTCCTTTGCCCTGCCGGGCCTGATGTTGGCAACCGGCGCGCTGATCTGTGCGACCGTTTCCCTGCTCGTGCTTCTCGGCCTGACGCCAATCAAGCTCGAACGAAATATCGTCATCGCCTGTGCGGCGATCAACAGCCTCTTCGTCGTCGGCCTCATCTATCTGATCGCCCGTGAAATCCTGCGTCTCCTGCGCGCCCGCCACAAAGGCCGTGCCGCAGCGCGACTGCACGTGCGCATCGTCGCGCTGTTTTCAATCGTGGCGATCACGCCGGCGGTTCTCGTCGCGATCTTTGCCAGCATCACGCTCGATGTCGGCCTTGACCGCTGGTTTTCGCTCCGAACCCAGGCGATCGTCCGCTCCTCGATCAACGTGGCGCAGGCCTATGTGCTCGAGAATGCCAGCTATCTCCAGGGCCAGACCGTGTCGATGGCGAACGACCTCGAGCGCAACCGTCAGCTCTACAGCCTCGACCGCACGGGCTTTGCCGAGCTGATGACCCGCCAGGCGCGCGGACGCGGTATGCTGGGCGCCTTTCTTGTGCGTGCCGACGGCAGCCCCATCGTGCAGGCCAACATCTCGACCGATCGGCCGCTGCCGGCGATCCCGCCGGATGCGTTGAAGAGTTCCGTCTCTGGCCAGCCGACTCTGATCCCGCCGGGGATTACCAACCTTGTCGGCGCGGTCATCCCGCTCGACGACATCCCGGGCACCTTCCTCTACACGGTTCGAAACGTCGATCCGGAGGTGATGCGCTCGCTCCGGCTGATGGAGGAGAACACCGCCGAGTACAAGATGCTCGAGGCCGGGCGAACCTTCACCCAGATCGCCTTCGGCGTCCTCTATCTCGGCTTTGCCCTCATCGTACTGCTTGCCGCGATCTGGACCGCGATCGCAGTCGCTGACCGGATTGTCCGGCCCATCCGCCAGCTGATCGGTGCCGCCGACAGCGTCGCTTCCGGCAATCTCGATGTCGTCGTGCCGGTGCGCGCCGTCGATGGCGACGTCGGTAATCTGTCACGAACCTTCAACAAGATGGTTTCTGAGATCCGCAGCCAGCAGGAGCAGATCCTGGAGGCCAAGGACGAAGTAGACCACCGCCGCCGCTTCATCGAGGCGGTTCTGTCGGGCGTGACCGCGGCTGTCATCGGTGTCGGTCGTGACCGCCAGATCACCATTGCCAATCCGTCGTCCGAAGATTTCCTGAAGAAGGCCGCGCCGGATCTTCTCGGTGCCGATCTCAGGCAGATCGCGCCCGAGATCGAGGAGGTCCTGGTCGAGGCCGAAGGGCGCCATCGCAACGATTACCGCAAGCAGATCAACGTCATGCGCGGCGGAACCGAGCGCACGCTGAACGTTCAGGTGACGCGCGAAGAGGGCGGCGAGGCGAACGAATCCTACGTCATCACCATCGACGACATCACCGATCTCGTCATCGCCCAGCGCTCGACCGCCTGGGCGGACGTGGCGCGCCGCATCGCCCACGAGATCAAGAACCCGCTGACGCCGATCCAGCTTTCCGCCGAGCGCCTGAAGCGGCGCTACGGCAAACAGATCAATCAGGACGACAAAGCCGTTTTCGACCAGTGCACGGACACCATCGTGCGCCAGGTGGAAGACATCGGACGCATGGTGGACGAGTTCTCGGCCTTCGCGCGCATGCCGAAGCCGACAAAGGAACGGGCGGATCTTCGCGCGATCCTGAAGGATGCAGTGTTCCTGCGCGAAATGGGCAACAACCACATCAACTTCGTGCGCGACTTCGGCGAGGAGCCGCTTGAGGGCTTGTTCGACGGGCGCATGCTTGGCCAGGCCTTCGGCAACATCGTCAAGAATGCCGTGGAATCGATCGAGGCGGTGCCGGCGGATGCGGTCCGCGGCCAGCCTGTCGTCGTGGCGCGTGCGCGAACCGATGCGGCGACCGGCCAGTTCGTCGTCGACATCATCGACAACGGCAAGGGTCTGCCCACGGAAAATCGGCACCGTATTCTGGAGCCATACATGACGATGCGCGAGAAGGGCACGGGCCTGGGTCTCGCCATCGTCAAGAAGATCATTGAGGACCATGGCGGACAATTGGAATTGCACGACGCGCCTGCCGAATACGACGGTGGTGTCGGGGCGATGATCCGCGTGATCCTGCCGCCTGCCGGAGAAACCGGGGGCGAAGAGAGTTTGAAGGATAAGGGTGCGAGCGATGGCCGCTGATATTCTGGTTGTGGACGATGAGGAAGATATCCGCGAGATCGTGTCGGGTATCCTGTCCGACGAGGGGCACGAAACGCGCACCGCCTTCGACAGCGACAGCGCGCTGGCGGCGATCAGCGATCGCGTGCCGCGGCTGGTCTTCCTCGACATCTGGATGCAGGGAAGCCGCCTCGACGGCCTGGCGCTGCTCGACGAGATCAAGGGGCGGCACCCGGATCTTCCGGTTGTCATGATTTCCGGTCACGGCAACATCGAGACCGCGGTCAACGCCATCAAGCGCGGCGCCTATGATTTCATCGAGAAGCCCTTCAAGGCCGACCGTCTGATCCTGATCGCCGAACGGGCGCTGGAAAATTCCAAGCTCAAGCGCGAAGTCTCGGAGCTGAAGAAGAAGTCCGGCGATCCGGTCGAGCTGATCGGCACGTCCGTTGCCGTCTCGCAGCTTCGCCAGACGGTCGAAAAGGTCGCGCCGACCAACAGCCGCATCATGATCCAGGGGCCCTCGGGTTCCGGTAAGGAACTGGTCGCGCGCATGATCCACCGCAAGTCGACGCGATCGACGGGCCCCTTCGTGGCGCTGAACGCAGCGGCGATCACGCCGGACCGAATGGAAATCGCCCTCTTCGGGACCGAGGGCACGCCGGGCCAGCCGCGCCGCACGGGCGCGCTCGAGGAAGCCCATGGCGGCATCCTTTATCTCGACGAGATCGGCGAAATGCCGCGCGAGACGCAGAACAAGATCCTGCGCGTGCTCGTCGACCAGCAGTTCGAGCGTGTCGGCGGCACCAAACGCGTGAAGGTCGACGTCCGGATCATCTCGTCGACGGCCTACAATCTCGAAAACATGATCTCCGAGGGCCTGTTCCGCGAAGACCTGTTCCACCGGCTGGCGGTCATTCCGGTTCGTGTTCCGGCACTCGCCGAGCGGCGCGAAGACATTCCGTTCCTCGTCGACATGTTCATGCGCCAGGTCAGCGAGCAGGCGGGCATCCGTCCGCGCAAGATCGGCGACGACGCGCTGGCGGTGCTGCAGGCGCATGACTGGCCGGGCAACATCCGCCAGCTTCGCAACAACATCGAGCGGCTGATGATCCTTGCCCGCAGCGACGGTCCGGATACGCCGATCTCGGCCGACATGCTGCCGACCGAAGTGGGTGACACCCTGCCGAAGATTTCGGCCCAGGGCGACCAGCACATCATGACCTTGCCGTTGCGCGAGGCTCGCGAAATGTTCGAACGTGATTATCTGATCGCGCAGATCAACCGATTCGGCGGCAATATTTCGCGCACGGCGGAGTTTGTCGGTATGGAGCGGTCGGCGCTGCATCGGAAGCTGAAGTCGCTGGGCGTCTGAACCGGAATTTCCGGCCAACCCGCCCGCGCTCGCATGTGAAAGAACGACATGAAGGTAGTCATTTGTGGCGCGGGGCAGGTCGGTTACGGCATTGCCGAGCGACTGGCGCAGGAAGACAACGACGTTTCGGTGATCGATACGTCGGCGGCGCTGATCGCCAACATCACCGAGAGCCTCGACGTGCGCGGTTACGTCGGCCATGGCGCGCATCCGGATGTGCTCGCCAAGGCGGGTGCTGACCAGGCCGACATGCTGATTGCGGTCACGCTGTCCGACGAAGTCAACATCGTCGCCTGTGAAGTGGCGCACGCGATCTTCAACGTGCCGACGAAGGTTGCGCGCATTCGGGCGCAGAGCTATCTCGCGCCTGAGTATGCGAACCTGTTTTCGCGCGAGAACGTGCCGATCGACGTCACCATCTCGCCCGAAGTTGAGGTCGGGCGGCTCGTGCTGCGGCGCATTTCCTTTCCCGGCGCGATCGACGTTGTGCGTTTCGCCGATGACCGCATCGCCATGGTCGCCTTCGAGTGCCTGGAAGACTGTCCCGTCGTCGGCACGCCGCTGCAACAGTTGAGCGAACTGTTTCCTGACCTGCTTGCGACCGTCACCGGCATTTTCCGCAACGGCAAGGTGATCGTGCCCCATTCCGACGACCAGTTGCAGGCGGGCGATATCGCCTATGTCGTTTGCGATCGGGATCATGCGCGGCGCACGCTTACGCTCTTCGGCCACGAAGAGCAGGAGGCGCGGCGCATCATCATTTTCGGCGGCGGCAATGTCGGCTATTTCGTCGCCAAGACGATCGAGGAACACCAGCCGCGCACGCGGGTGAAGCTGATCGAGAGCGATCGCGACCGCGCGGTGATGATGGCCGACAAGTTGAGCAGCACGGTCGTCCTCAACGGGTCGGCCATGGACCAGCGGATCCTCGCGCAGGCCGATGTCCAGGACGCCGATCTCGTCGTGGCGCTCACGAACAACGACCAGATCAACATCCTCGGCAGTATGATGGCGAAACACCTGGGTGCAAAGTCCACACTCGTCCTCATCAACGAACCGTCCTACCAGGATTTTGCCGCGACTGCCGGCGTCGACGCCTATGTGAACCCGCGCGCGGTGACCATTTCGCGCGTGCTGCAGCATGTCCGCAAGGGCCGCATCCGCTCGGTCTATGCGGTGCAGAAGGGCATGGCCGAGGTGATCGAGGCCGAGGCTCTGGAAACGTCGCCGCTCGTCGGCAAGGCCCTGCGCGACCTCGAACTTCCCGACGGAATCCGCATCGGCGCGCTCTATCGCGACAAGACGTTCATCCGCCCTGATGGCGCCACCCGGATCAAGGCGAAGGACCGCGTCGTGCTCTTTGCCACGGCCGATGCGGTGCGCCATGTCGAGCAATTGTTCCGCGTCAGCATCCAGTATTTCTAAGGTCGAGACGATGTCCCGAATTGCCTATGTCAACGGCGCCTACGTGCCGCACGCGGACGCCGGCGTCCATATCGAGGACCGCGGCTATCAGTTTGCGGACGGCGTCTACGAGGTCTGCGAGGTGCGTCACGGCTATATCGTCGATCTCACCCGTCATCTCGATCGCCTCGGCCGCTCGCTCAGCGAACTGCGCATCGACTGGCCGATGACAAGGGCCGCGCTCGTCCACGTGATCCGCGAAGTTATCCGGCGCAACCGGGTGAGAAACGGCCTGTTCTACATGCAGGTCACGCGCGGCGTGGCGCGCCGCGATCACGTCTTTCCCGTAGCGGAAACACGCCCGTCGATCGTGGTGACGGCGAAGCGCACCGACGCTGCAGCCATTGCCAGGAAGGCGACCCATGGCATTGCGGCGATCACGGTGCCGGAAAACCGTTGGGATCGTGTCGACATCAAGTCGGTCGGGCTTCTGCCCAACGTGCTGGCGCGCCAGAAGGCCAAGGAGGAAGGCGCACAGGAGGCGATCTTCGTCGATGCCGACGGCACGGTGAAGGAAGGCGCAGCGACCAATGTCTGGATTGTCGATCGCGACGGAAACCTGCGCACACGACCGGCAGAACACGGCATCCTCAAGGGAATCACCCGCACCACCTTGATGGATGTAGCGGTGCCGCTTGGGCTTAAAATCGAGGAGAGGGCGTTCTCGGGCGATGAGATGCTCGCGGCGCGCGAAGTGTTTATTACGGCCGCCACCAGCATCTGTTTTCCGGTCGTTTCGATCGACGGCAAGCCGATCGGCAACGGCCATCCAGGAAGCATAGCACAGAATATTCGCGAAGCCTTTTTCGGCGTTGCGGAAAAGACATTGATTTGATACCAACTCTGAAGAGGTGTCGGGGAAGGTACTTGTGGCGCCTCTGATTGCTGAATTTGACAAAAATGCACCGGCGCAAAACGCCGGCAAATAAGAAAGAAGCGGCGCGATGGCGGAACGTTCTCAAAACTTGCAGGATCTCTTTCTCAATACGGTCCGCAAGCAAAAGATTTCCTTGACAATTTTTCTCATCAACGGCGTCAAGCTTACCGGCGTTGTAACCTCGTTCGACAACTTCTGCGTCCTGCTGCGTCGCGACGGCCACTCGCAACTGGTCTACAAGCACGCGATCTCGACCATCATGCCCGGCCAGCCGCTGCAGATGTTCGAGAACGAAGAAGCCGCATCCTGACGGGACGTTAGGCACATTACCAAACGTGATTCAAAATTGTCGTCGATCATTCCGGAGCTCGAGAAGCTCCGCGACGACATGCGCGCGGTCGTCATCGTTCCAGTCTTGAAAAAGACCGGACGGCAGTCCGCAGATATGCTCTCGACCACCACGACGCGCTCGGACGAAAGTCGCCTCGAAGAGGCGACCGGTCTCGCCATGGCGATCGATCTTGAGGTCGTGCATGGCGCCATCGTTCCGGTGGCGCAGCCGAAGCCGGGCACCTTGCTTGGTACCGGCAAGATCGAAGAGATTGGCCACATCCTCGTCGAGCTCGATGCCGGTCTTGTCATCGTCGACCATCCGCTGACGCCGGTGCAACAGCGCAATCTCGAGAAGGAATGGAACGCCAAGGTCATCGACCGTACGGGCCTCATTCTCGAAATCTTCGGCCGCCGCGCCTCCACCAAGGAAGGCACGCTGCAGGTCGATCTCGCGCATCTCAACTATCAGAAGGGCCGCCTGGTCCGAAGCTGGACCCACCTTGAGCGCCAGCGCGGCGGTGGCGGCTTCATGGGCGGTCCGGGTGAAACCCAGATCGAAGCGGACCGGCGCTTGCTGCAGGATCGCATCGTCAAGCTCGAGCGCGAGTTGGAGCAGGTGCGCCGCACGCGGCAGTTGCATCGCTCTAAGCGCAAGAAGGTACCGCACCCGATCGTCGCCCTCGTCGGCTACACCAATGCCGGCAAGTCGACGCTGTTCAACCGCATGACCGGGGCAGGCGTTCTGGCCGAGGATATGCTGTTTGCGACGCTCGACCCGACGCTTCGGCGGCTGAAGCTGCCGCATGGCCGGATGGTCATCCTCTCCGACACTGTCGGCTTCATTTCCGACCTGCCGACCCATCTGGTCGCCGCGTTTCGCGCGACGCTGGAAGAGGTGCTGGAGGCGGATCTGATCCTGCATGTCCGCGACCTCTCGGACCCGGACAACCAGGCACAAGCAAGCGACGTTCTCAGAATCCTGTCCGATCTCGGCATCGACGAGAAGGAGGCCTCCGAGCGCCTGATCGAGGTCTGGAACAAGATCGACCGGTTGGATGACGAATCACGCGAGGCATTGCGCGGCAAAGCGGCGACGTCCAACAACACGGTTGCCGTTTCCGCGATCACCGGTGACGGCGTCGACGAACTGCTCGCCGAAATCGGCCGTCGTCTTTCCGGCGTCCTGACGGAATGCACTGTCGTTCTCGGCATCGATCAGCTGCAGCTTCTGCCCTGGGTCTACCAGCACGCGATCGTCGACGGTCGCGAGGACCTGGAAGATGGGCGGGTGAGCCTTGATCTCAGGTTGACCGAGAACGAGGCCTCCGAGCTGGAGCGTCGCCTCGGAAACGGGCCGAAGCCCGTCGAGGAAGACTGGTAAGCTGTAGCTTTCCCGGGGTTGGCGGCTAGCCGCTGTCGGCCTCAGCTTTGGGAAAGGGGACGCATGGCGGGCACGCGGCCCGCTCGTTCTAGCCCAGCTGTCGCTCGATCGCCTTGGCTGCCTGCCAGAGCTCTTCCATCCGCTCCAGCGTTGCCTCATCCAGCGTCTCGCCGGCCGCGCCGAGTTCCCGCTCGATATGGGCGAAGCGGCGGCGGAATTTGGTGTTGGTGCCGCGAAGCGCCATCTCCGGATCGGTGCCGACATGGCGCCCGATGTTCACCACGGCAAAGATCAGGTCGCCCAGTTCGTCGCTGACTTTGGCGCGGTCCTTTTCTCGCAGAGCCTGGCGCAACTCGCCGATTTCCTCCTCGATCTTGTCGAGGATCGGTTCCGGCTCCGACCAGTCGAAGCCGACTTTTGCGGCGCGCTCCTGCAGCTTCAGGGCTTCTACGAGCGCCGGAAATGAGCGCTGCACCGAGCCCAAATGGTTTGCGGCTGCATCAGGCGCGAGGCCGCGCTTGGCGCGCTTTTCTTGCCGCTCGGCCTTTTCGGCCTGCTTGATCTCATCCCATTGCAGCTTCACCGCCTCGGGCGTATCGGCGTCGGATCGGGCAAAGACATGCGGGTGCCGGCGGATCATCTTGCGGGTCACCGCCTCAACGACGTCGCCGAAAGCAAAGTCGCCGGCCTCTTCGGCCATACGGGCGTGGAAGACCACCTGCAGCAGCAGGTCGCCGAGCTCGTCGCAGAGGTCGTGCATGTCGCCGCGCTCAATGGCGTCGGCAACCTCATAGGCCTCTTCGATCGTATAGGGCTTGATGGTCTCGAAGGTCTGGACGATGTCCCAGGGGCAGCCGGTCTCGGGCTGGCGGAGCGCCGCCATGATGTCGAGCAGGCGCGTTACGTCGCGTGAAGGTTCCATGGATCTCAGTTCAGCGGAATGGCGTTGTCGTCCTTGCCCGACTGGTAGCTGTCGGAAAGGCTCTGGTAGCGGGCGCGGATGCGGGCATCCTGGGCGGAAAGCCGATCGCGGGTTTCGGCATCGGCGTCTTTCGAGAGTGCAGCAATCGAGGCCGAGTGCCAGAAGGCGTTGTCTTGCGCGTAGCCACCCGGTTCCAGCCGGAAGACCTCTTTCAGGATCTTCAGGTCGTGCGGGATCGCAAAGGCGTCGCGCGAATCCTCGTGGCTGAAGAAGTAATAGAAATTGTCGAAGCCGGCCCAGGTGATGGCCGAAAGGCACATGGAGCAGGGCTCGTGCGTCGAGAGAAAGATGAGGTCGCGGGTATCAGGCTTGTCCACCATCTCGTAGAAACGCTTCAGCGTGTGCACTTCGCCGTGCCAGAGCGGATTTTCCGTCTCGTTGTTGGTTTCGGCAAGCACCAGCGACAGATCGGACTTGCGCAGGATCGCGGCGCCGAAGACCTTGTTGCCGGCGGCAACACCCTTTTCGGTAAGCGGCAGGATATTCTGCTCGATGACGGTCAAAAGCCGTTCGGCGAGTTCGGGTTTTGTCATGTCTTGGGCCTCCGGCAGGTCGTTGACGGCATTTAACGGAGGTTACCCATGCGGCGCAATGGCCGCGCCAAGGTCGGCGATTGAACAGGCTCGGAGATATTTGCTCAAAATGGTGCACCGCCGAGCAAAACAATACGTGCCTGGAAAGGCATTGAAATTTCTGTTCCTTCAATTGTCGTGCGCCATAAGGGATATTCGCCGCAGCCTGTAGAAGGAATGACCGCAAGACCATGTCGCAGCAGCTCGCCGTTTTCCCCGCATTCTTTCGCGTCGCGCAAAAGCGCGTGGCGGTTTTCGGCAATGGCGACGAAGCCTTTGCCAAGGTGCGGCTGCTGCTGAACACCGAAGCGTCGATCGTCGTCTTCGCCGACGCGCCGGAAGCGGAGTTCGCACAATACCTTCGTGACCGTGGGATCGAACATGTCGCGGCCGCCTTCGCACCCGAGCAGCTCGACGGCGCTATTCTCGTTTTTGCCGCCACCGGCAATGCCGTCGAGGATCAGCGCATCGTCCGTGCAGCGCGTGAACGCAAGATCCCGGCAAATGCCGTCGACCAGCCCGACTTCTGCGACTTCTTCACGCCGGCGCTCGTGAACCGTGCCCCCGTTGCAGTCGCCATCGGGACCGAAGGGGCAGGACCCGTTCTGGCGCAGATGATCCGTGCGCAGATAGATCAGCTGCTGTCCCCCTCGCTCGGCGTCGTTGCTTCGCTTGCCGCGAGCTATCGCGAGGCCGTCGATCGCCTGGTGCCGCGCGGCGTTGCCCGCCGCATGTTCTGGCGCCGGTTTTTCCAGGGGCCGGTGGCAGACAAGGTCGCCGGCGGCGATCTGGCTGCTGCCCGCCGTGAGGCTTCGCGTCTGCTCGATGCGCCCGAGAAGGCGAGGGGCCATGTCTGGCTCGTCGGTGCCGGTCCAGGCGCTGAAGACCTGCTGACGCTCCGCGCCCAGCGCGTGATGATGGAAGCCGATGCGATCGTTTATGATGCGCTGGTGCCGCAGACGATCGTTGATATGGGTCGTCGTGACGCCGAGCGCCTGTCGGTCGGCAAGCGCAAGGGCTGCCACACCAAGTCCCAAGACGAGATCAACCAGCTGCTGGTGACGCTGGCTGCCGAAGGCAAGCGCGTCGTCCGTCTGAAGTCCGGAGATCCTTTGGTTTATGGCCGCGCCGGCGAAGAGATGGCGGCGATGCGCGAAGCCGGTATCAGCTACGAGATCGTCCCGGGTATCACTTCGGCCTTCGCCGCGGCGGCCGATTTTGAACTGCCGCTGACGCTTCGCGGTGTTGCCTCCTCGCTGGTCTTTACGACCGGCCACGATCTGACCGGCGAAGTCCTGCCCGATTGGGCGCGGCTTGCCGTCTCGGGTGCAACGATCGCCGTCTACATGGGGCGGACAGTTGCGGCGTCGGTCGCCGGTCGTCTGATGCAGGCAGGCTTTCCGCCGGAAACGACGGTTGCCGTCATCGAGAATGCCAGCCGCGCCGATCGTCGTCTGCTGCACGGCACGCTGAAGGACCTTCCGGATCTTGAAAACCGCAGCGAGCTTGCAGGTCCGGTGATGGTCATCATCGGCGAAGCCGTCGCCGGCGCCAATTTCGAGCGGTCCGAACCGCTCGTCGCAGGCAAGGCGCGTGGCGAGAAGAAAAACATTGAAGCCGCTTTCGGGCGCGACGAACAGATTTTGAACTGAGGAAGAGGTCATGGTGAGTAAGGTTTTGACGGCAAATCGACTTTCGGACGGCATTTCCGTCTGGCTGGATGCCGCGGGCAACTGGGTCGAGCAGCTTCAGGATGCCTTCATCGCTCGCCATGCCGAGGCCGTGACGGCGCTCGAAGCCACCGGTAAGCAGGCGTTCGATGACAACAAGGTCGTCGATGCCAACGTCGTCGACGTCGAAGAGATCAACGGCACACTTCGCCCGCTGCGCATGCGCGAGCGCATCCGCGCTGAAGGCCCCTCGATCCCCTACGCTGCCGGCTACAATGGCCTTTCCGGCCCGAAACACGCTGCCTGAGGAACCGATACCCGATGTACCGTTACGATGAATTCGACCACGCCTTCGTTTCCTCCCGCGTCGAACAGTTCCGCGATCAGGTCGAGCGGCGACTGAGTGGCGAGCTTGCCGAAGACGCCTTCAAGCCGCTGCGCCTGATGAACGGCGTCTACCTGCAGCTTCACGCCTATATGCTGCGCGTCGCCATTCCCTATGGCACGCTGTCGAGCCGCCAGATGCGCATGCTCGCCCATATCGCGCGCAAATATGACCGCGGCTACGGCCACTTCACCACGCGCCAGAACATCCAGTACAACTGGCCGCGTCTGTCCGACACGCCGGATATCTTGCAAGAGCTCGCAAGCGTCGAGATGCATGCGCTCCAGACCTCGGGCAACTGCATTCGCAATGTGACCGCCGATCACTTTGCCGGCGCGGCCGCCGATGAGGTCGCAGACCCAAGGCCTTACGCCGAGATCTTGAGACAGTGGTCGAGCGTACATCCGGAATTCTCGTTCCTGCCGCGCAAGTTCAAGATCGCCGTCACTGGCGCTGAGCGCGACCGTGCCGCAATCCAGGTCCATGATATCGGTCTGCACCTGAAGAAGGACGAAAACGGCCGCATCGGCTTTGCAGTCTATGTCGGCGGTGGTCAGGGCCGCACGCCGATGATCGCCAAGAAGATCCGCGACTTCCTGCCGGAGGAGGACCTGCTGTCCTACACGACGGCGATCATGCGCGTGTACAACCTGCACGGCCGCCGCGACAACAAGTACAAGGCCCGCATCAAGATCCTCGTACACGAGACCGGCGCCGAAGAATTGTCGCGTCAGGTCGAAGTCGAGTTCGCGGCCCTCAAGGACACCGAGCTGAAGCTGCCGGAGACCGACATCCAGGCGATCTCCACCTATTTTGCGCCACCGGCCCTCGAAAACCGTGCTGAAGGCTGGGAGAGCCTCGCGCGCTGGAAGAAGACCGATCCCGAGTTTGCCCGTTGGGTGCAGCAGAATGTGCAGCCGCACAAGCACCCGGACTACGGCATGGTGACGATCTCGCTGAAGCCGATCGGCGGCATTCCGGGCGACGCCAGCGACGCGCAGATGGATGCCGTTGCCGATATTGCCGAGGAATACGCCTTCGACGAAATCCGAGTCAGCCACGAACAGAACCTGATCCTGCCGCATGTGGCGCTGGCCGATCTCGAGCCGGTCTACCGCGCGCTGGTCGCCTCAGGTCTTGCCACTGCCAATGCCGGCCTGATCACGGATATCATCGCCTGTCCTGGGCTGGACTACTGCGCACTTGCCAATGCGCGCTCCATCCCCGTGGCGCAGGAAATTTCGACCCGCTTCGGTTCGCCCGAGCGTCAGGCCGAGATCGGTGAGTTGAAGATCAAGATCTCCGGCTGCATCAATGCCTGCGGTCATCACCATGTCGGCCATATCGGGCTGCTTGGCGTTGAAAAGAAGGGTGCGGAACTCTATCAGATTACGCTTGGTGGCTCCGGCGACGAGAACACCTCGATCGGCGAGATCATCGGCCGCGGCTTCGAACCCGAGAAGGTGACCGACGCCGTCGAGACCATCGTCGACACCTACTTGGGACTGCGCCGCGACGGTCAAGAGACCTTCCTCGAGGCCTATCGCCGCGTCGGCCCCCAACCCTTCAAGGATGCGCTCTACGGCAGCGCGCAGGAAGCTGCCTGAGGCGCTGAGGAACGGAAATGACGAAAATCTGGAAGGAAACCGGTTTCGTGGGCGATGATCCCTGGGTCATCGAGACGGAGGAAACCAAGGCAGGCTCGAACGAGAAGGCGATCGTCGGTCTCGACGCGTTCCTGGCCAAGGTTGCAGACAGCGACGAAACCGGTCTTGGCGTGGTCATCGCGCCGGCAGACGACGTGACGAAGCTCGCACCACACCTTGATCGCCTTGCGCTGGTAGCCGTCGCGTTCCCGGCGTTCAATGACGGCCGCGCCTTCAGCCATGCGTCGCTGCTGCGCGCGCGGCTTGGTTTTACCGGCGAGGTGAGGGCGGTCGGCGACGTGCTGATCGACCAGATCCCGCTGATGCTGCGCTGTGGCGTCGAAAGCTTCGCTGTCAGCAATGCGACAGCGCTGAAGCGTTTGTCCGAAGGACGCCTGCCGGGCATTGCTGTGCACTACCAGCCGACCGCCAAGCCCTCGACCGATGCTAAATCCTATAGCTGGCGCCGGGTGTCATAGGGTAGGGTTGGCCGCGACAGTGTGAAGCACGCCGAAATCCCCAAAAGCGACTATATTTGGAAGAGATTTCCTTTCAACAAGGCGCAGCTTGGAATATCGGCTTATTGTTGATAGACAGGGTCATCATTTACAGGACTTGTAGCTAAGATGAATGCTCCGGCAAAAACGGAAGATTTCGCGATCCAGGCACCGGCAGGCGTCTACGTCGAGACGGTGACCAGCGTTGAACACTATACGGATCGGCTCTTCCGCTTCCGCATGACCCGCCCTGCCGAATTCCGCTTCCGCTCGGGCGAATTCGCGATGATCGGCCTGATGGTCGGCGACAAGCCGGTCTATCGCGCCTATTCGATCGCTAGCCCCGCCTGGGACGAAGAACTCGAGTTCTTCTCGATTAAGGTGCCGGATGGCCCGCTGACCTCGCACCTGCAGGGGATCAAGCCGGGCGACAAGGTGCTGATGCGCAAGAAGCCGACCGGTACGCTGGTGCTCGACGCGCTCGTTCCCGGGCGCCGTCTCTACATGTTCTCGACCGGCACCGGCATTGCGCCCTTCGCAAGCCTGATCCGCGATCCCGAGACCTATGAAAAGTTCGAGGAAGTGATCCTCACCCATACCTGCCGCGATGTTGCCGAACTGAAATACGGCTTCGATCTGGTCGAGGAAATCCGGAACCATGAGTTCCTGAACGAGATTGTCGGCGACAAGCTGCGCCACTACGCGACGGTGACCCGCGAAGACTTCCCGTTCAAGGGCCGCATTACCGACCTGATGGTAAACGGCAAGTTCTTCTCCGATCTCGGCCTGCCGCCGCTCGATCCAGCTGTCGATCGCGGCATGATCTGCGGCTCGACCGCGATGCTGAAGGACACCAAGGAAATCCTCGAGGCCGCTGGTCTCACCGAAGGTGCGAACAACAAGCCGGCCGAATTCGTGATCGAACGCGCCTTCGTCGGCTGACCCATTTTTGTGCAGTTTATCGTTAGAGGGGCGCCCCAAGGGTGCGCCCCTCGTCGTTTAAGGCGAAATGCCATCGAGCTATGCGTCGGCGGTAGTTCCGCCCTGCCCATTCTGCGTACCGCCCTGCGGTCCGAGCGGCTATCGTGCTCCTGCAAATCTTCATAGCGTGCGCACGCAGACATGCGAAAATAAGCGCACGACGAACCAAGCCCGCGCCGTCCTGTTATGAGCCTCGTGGGCCATTTCTGGGAGTGCCCGATGAGTCATGTTCCGCCAACCGACCTGGAAGCCAGGATCCGCTGCAAATCGCTCCGTGATCGCATCGCTACGCCGGAAGAGGCGGCCGCGCTGATCAAGGACGGCATGACCATTGGCATGAGCGGCTTCACCAAGGCCGGTGACGCGAAGGCCGTGCCGCTTGCCATGGCCGAACGGGCCGCACGGGAGAAGTTTCGCATCACGCTGATGACGGGCGCCTCGCTCGGTCATGACATCGACAAGACGCTGACAGAGGCGGGTGTTCTTGCCCGGCGCCTGCCGTTCCAGTCGGACCCGGTTCTGCGAGCGGCGATCAACCGCGGCGAGGTGATGTTCATCGATCAGCATCTCTCGGAAACCGTCGAGCAGTTGCGGTCCGGCCAGATCAGCCCCATCGACTATGCGGTGGTCGAGGCGGTGGCGATCACCGAAGACGGCGGCATCGTTCCGTCGACATCGGTCGGCAATTCGGCAAGCTTCGCGATCCTGGCGAAGAAGGTGATCGTCGAGCTCAATCTCAGCCACAGTCCCGAACTCGAAGGCCTGCACGATATCTTCATTCCGGCGAAGCGACCGAGCCGCACGCCGATCCCGGTCGTTGCTTGCGATAGCCGTGCGGGCTCGCCCTACATTCCTGTCGATCCGGAAAAGATCGTCGCAATCGTCGTCACCGAGAAAGAGGACAGCGCCGCACGGATCTCTCCGCCGGATGCGGAGACGACGGCGATCGCCGGCCATCTGATCGCCTTCTTGCAGGAGGAGGTGCGCAAGGGCCGCCTCGACATGACGCTCAACCCGCTGCAGGCGGGCATCGGCGTCATCGCCAATTCGGTGCTGGGCGGCCTGGTCGACAGTCCGTTCCATGATCTGCGTATGTATAGCGAGGTGCTGCAAGACAGCACGTTCGAGCTTTTCGAGGCCGGCAAGCTGAGCTTCGCCTCGGCCTCGTCGATGACGCTTTCCAGCGCCTGGGCTGATCGCGTGTTCCGCAACATCCGCGCCTACAAGGACAAGCTGGTGCTGCGGCCGCAGGAGGTGAGCAATCATCCGGAGATCATTCGGCGCCTCGGTGTCATCGGCATCAACACGGCGCTCGAATTCGATATCTACGGCAACGTCAACTCGACCCATGTTGGCGGTACCGACATGATGAACGGTATCGGCGGCTCCGGCGATTTCGCCCGCAACGCCTTCCTGTCGATCTTCGTCGCCAAGTCGGTTGCCAAGGGCGGGGCGATATCGTCTGTCGTGCCGATGGTGTCCCATGTCGACCACACGGAGCACGACGTCGATATTCTGGTGACCGAGCATGGTCTTGCAGATCTGCGCGGCCTGGCGCCGCGGGAGCGCGCACCCGTCATCATCGAAAACTGCTGCCACCCGGCCTATCGGGAGCTTTTGTCGGATTACTTCAATCGTGCGGTCGCCACCCGTGGCGGACAGACCCCGCATATTCTGGAAGAGGCTTTCGACTGGCATGTGCGCCGGCTGAAGACCGGCAGCATGATGCCGACGGCCTGAAGTGTGTTGAAGAAACAACCGTGAAAGCAATCGCTTGCCGTTGTTTCTTCTCGTGCAGGCAAGGTTTCTTCAGGCGTCTGATAGATAGCTCATCAGGTCCGCCATCGCGGCCGACGCGCCTTCAGCGTCAGCCCGCTCGATCGCATCGATCACCGTTACATGGCGGCGGACCGATCCGGCCATCTTTTCATGCGAGGACGAAGCAAACCAGATGCGGCGCGCATGTGTCTGCAGCGGGGCAAGTGCTGCGGTCAGGAACCGGTTGGGGCAGGCTTCTTCCATCAGTTCGTCGAACATCTTGTCGGCGACGAGAAAGCCCTCCATTTCGCCCGCATCAAGACAGGTGGCCATCTCCGCACCGCAAGCTTTCATCGCGCTTCGCTCCTCGGCGCTTGCGTGCGTTGCGACGAGGGCGGCGGCAAGCGGCTCCAGTTTCTGGCGCGTCTGCATGACATGCACCTGGTCGTCCGGCCGGATCGTGGTGATTTGCAAGCCGACACGGGGACGGATATCCATGAGACCCTGCCAGGCCAGCTTCTGGATCGCCTCGCGAACCGGTGTTCGCCCAAGCCCGGCAAGTTCGATCAACTGCCTCTCGGTGACCAGGGCGCCGGGCTCGAGCTTCAATGTGACGATCAGGCGTTCGAGCGCGAGATAGGCGAGGTGAGCCTGGGATTGCGGTGACATGCCGTTCCTTTGGTTCTGATATATCAGTAGCTTGCACGATTTCCTGCAACCAGGCAAGCGCGCCGGTTGCCTGGATTTGTGCAGGTCAAAGGGGGTGGTTTGCCTATGTGGTCAATAAAATAAGCGAATGCTTAAAAAATACGAATTTCAAAGGCATGAATAAACCAACCTCATAGGACGTTTCCAATAGGAATCGTGTTGACGAACCGGGAGGTGCTTGCCACTCTCCCAATAAAGGCCCCGCGTGAAAGAGGCGCGTGGGCCGTTGCGGCAAGAACCTGGTTGCATGTTTCCTTGGTCGCTAGGGGGCGAAGGCAACAGGCACAAGGCAAGGCAACAACCGTCAGCCATCGGCGTTGAGGGGCGCAAGATGCAAGTGGGCGCGTTTCTGGTCTGGTCCTTGATGGCATTTGCGGCGCTGCTGGCCGTAGCCGCAGTCAGTCACACCAATGCATTGACGACATTTTCGCTGATGGCGTCGTCGGCGGCCTTTGTCGGCATGGCGGTCGCACAGTTCATGGCCGCGCGCCCGCCGTTCGTCGAGGCTCTCTTCGGGGGGCTCGACCGTGTCTATCATTTTCATCGCAGGATAGGCATCTCGGTGCTGTGCCTCATCCTCGTGCACTATTTCCTGAAACCAGACTTCAAGGGCCTGGCGCTGACGAGCGGTCTGAACCAGCTTGCTGCTTCCGCCGGCAAATATGCCTTCTACGGTTTCGTCGTGCTGCTCGTTCTCAGTATCGTCAAGATCATACCGCGGACGAAGATCGAGATCCCCTACCATCTGTGGCGCTACACGCACCGCTTCATCGGCCTGCTGTTCGTGATGGTCGCCTTCCACCAGATGTTCATCAAGCGCCCCTATGACGGTACCGCGCTTCTGGCGGTCTACCTCAACGCCTTCGCAGCACTTGGCATCCTGAGCTACGCCTATACCCAGCTGCTGCCCTGGGTCAGAACCCGCGGCTACGAAGTCTTCGATGTCGCCCGGGAGGACGGGGCGACGGTGATTGCGGCGCGGCCGCTGCGCCGTGCCTTGCGCGCCAAGCCCGGGCAATTCGGTTTTCTGCGGGTGCTGAAGCCTGGGCTGCGCGAGCCGCATCCGTTTACGATCGCTGGTATCGAGCCCGACGGGGTCGTGCGCTTCGCGATCAAGCCGCTTGGCGACTACACCCAGGCCCTGCGCGACGGAATCGCTGTCGGCGACCGGTTGAAGCTCGAGGGTGGCTATGGCCGCTTCAACCACCGCCGTGGCGGCAAGAAGCAGATCTGGCTCGCCGGCGGCATCGGCGTTACACCGTTCCTGGCGATGGCGCGGCATCTCAATGGCGACGAGGGGCAGGACATCCACATGGTCTATTGCGTGCGCGACCGGCGCGAGGCGATCGGGCTGGAGACCTTCGAGGGGCAGGCCGGAAAGCTCGGCAACTTCACTTTTGTCCTGCACGATTCCTCCGTGGACGGGCGCCTGGATGCGGCCAAACTCGCGAACGGCAGCGCGATCGATCCGGCGGAAGCCGATCTCTGGTTTTGCGGCCCGCCACCTCTCAGGGAGGCGATCGTCAAGGGCCTGAAAGATCTCGGCAAGCGGCCGAAGCGGGTTGAATTCGAGCGATTTCAGTTTCGATAGTGCAGCGGATTTCAGTAGCGATTCTATTGTTTTAGGGAGTGGGTTTCATGCGCGGTCTGCAGAGAAAGCGAGAAGGCGCCTCGTCATTGTCCAGTCTTGGCCACGGATATTGGGCCGTTTCATTTGCGGCGCTGGTCGCAGTCTCGCTCTGTCCCGCTGGTGCCTCGGCGCGCGATGCCTTCTCTGAGGATGCCTTCTCCACCTACAAGGCCAATGTCGACAACGGCAAATACATGTTCTACGCCGCAGGCTGCGGCGCCTGCCACGGCTCCGGCGACAACACCGAACTGCTCTCCGGCGGCATGGAGATGAAGACGGCGATCGGCACCTTCTATGCGCCGAACATTTCGCCGCACGCCAATGGCATCGGCGGCTGGACCAATGCGCAGTTTCTGAATGCGGTTCTGGTCGGTCTCGATCGCGAGGGCAACAACCTCTATCCGGTTATGCCCTACACCTCCTATGGCGGCATGAAGCCGGAGGATGCGCTCGACATCAAAGCCTATATCGAGACGTTACCCCAGGCGGATGCGGTGTCGAAAGAGGATGAGATTGCTTTTCCGTTCAGTCGCCAGACGACGATCACGCTCTGGAAGCGCAGCCACTTCACGGTGCCGGCCTATCAGCCGCGCGAGGAGACGCAAGCCGAGCGCGGCCGCTATCTGGTCGAGAATGTCGGCGGCTGTGGCGATTGCCACACACCGCGCACCACGACCTATGGGCTCGACCTGGAGCGCGCCTATGAGGGCGAAAAGGATTTGAGCGGCGCGGTCGCGCCCGACATCAGCAAGACGAAGATGGCCGGTCTTGCCTCGCCCGACGTTTTCACCAGGGGCCTGATTGAGGAAGGCAAGAAGCTCTCGGGCGCGCCGATCAGCGATCCGGTGATGCGGCGTATAGCCAAGGGACTGAGCGTTCTTTCTGACGACGATCGCCGCGCGATCTATGCCTTCCTTGCCGATCGTGAAGTGAAGGCCCCCGCGCCGGTGGCGCAGTCGGTCACGGCCGTCTGCAAGGAGAATACGGCGACTGAAGCGCTGGGCGGCGGCAATGCGGCGCTGGCGCAGCAGGCAGATGCCTTCATCGGCAGATACTGCCGCAACTGTCACGGGCCGGGCGAGAGTTCGCAGGGGAGCTACCCGGCGGGCGAACTCGCCTCGATTGCCGCCGACGCAAACTTCGTGACCCCCGGAGATGCCTCGAAGTCACGGCTCTACGCGACTGTCGTCAGCGGCCGCATGCCGCTTGGCAAGCGCCCCTCTGCCGAAGAGATCAAGGTGCTGGAGGACTGGATCAACGCACTGAACGAAAAGAGCCTGCCGCAGACGGTGGCCGCAAAACCGGCGCGCGCCCGCCCGATGTTGGGTTATGGCCAGTTCGTCGATGCGGCGCTGAAGGACATCGAGACGGTCAGTGCCCTCGACCGCCCCTACATGCGCTACTTTTCCTATCGCGACCAGTACAACGGCATGATGGGCTGCGAGGACGACCAGACCTTCATGAAGCGCATGGACCTGCTTGCCGGCGGCTTCAAGAAGCTGCTGAATTCGCTGTCCTACGGGCCAAAGCTGGTACTTCCGACAGAGGTCGACGGCACCAATGGCTTGCTGGTGCGCGTCGATCTGCGCGAACTGCAATGGGACGCGGCGGACTATGACTTCCTGATCAAGCGCTATTTCTATGGGATTGATCCCGAGAGCGACGCGTCGCTTTCGGCCCTTTCGAATGAAACGGCGACGCAACTGCCGATCATGCGGGTCGACTGGTTCATGAGCAACGGCGCGCGGCCGGAGATCTACAACCGGCTGATGAAGTTGCCGACCGAGATCGCCGAACTCGAAAAGCGCTTCAAGATCGACGTGGCCGGCAACATTCGCAGGCGCGATGTGTTGCGGGCCGGATTCGCCGACGGCTCGTCCGGGGTTTCCGACCACAACCGCATGCTCGAACGGCACGATATGCCGTTCGGCGGCTACTACTGGAAGTCCTATGATTTCGGCGGCGACGTCGGCAAGCAGGTGCTGAAGCGCTTCCCGCACGGGCCTCGGGAATTGGCACCGCTCGACGCGGGCCTCGTGCCCTTCGAGCACGACGGCGGCGAAATGATCTTCTCGTTGCCGAACGGGCTGCAGGGCTACTACCTCTCGACGTCAGCAGGAAAGCAGCTTGATGTCGGGCCGACCACCATCGTGTCCTTCCGCAAGCGCCCGATCGGCAAGGGCGTCGAGATCATCAACGCGCGATCCTGTGTCGATTGCCACGCCGATGGCATCCTTTCGAAACGCGATCAGCTGCGCGAGCAGATCGAGACGTCGACGCTGTTCAGCAAGGACCAACAGGACGTGCTGCTTGCCATGTATGTGAAGCAGGAGGAACTGGACGAAACCTATCGCAAGGACCGCGAGCGCTTCGTCAACGCGTTGAAGGTGCTCGGCATCACCGAGCCGACGCCTGATGGGGGCCTCCAGAGCAAGCATGCGCCGGGCGAGGCGGAGCTCATCACCTACTTTGCCGACAAGTACGAAGACGAGCTCGACTTCGATGCCCTGGCGGCCGAGTTTGACATGACGCCCAAGCAATTCTCAGAAGCGATCAAGCGGGTGACGAACACCGATGTCCTGCGCCTCGGGCTCGACTGGGTGACGACGCTGGAAGCGGGCGGAACCATTCCGCGCAACGAGGTCGAGCAGCAATATGCATTGCTGATGGCGCCGCTAACCCAGCGCCGTCCGCTCGACACGACGGCGATCGTCATTGCCGGTTCCGAGCCGATGGTGGACGACAGGCCGCAGTCGATCGCAGCCGCCGTGCCGGACTATCGCAAGGAGGATGCGGGGACTGGCCACAAGCTCGAGCTGGCCCTGAACGTGAAGTCGACGACGGCGAAGGTTGGCGACGAGCTTTCCTTCGAACTCAGCGCCAACCAGGCCTGCGAGCTGCAAATCCTCTATGTCGAGGAGAACGGCAACGTCGAGGTCATCCCGGACGTGATGATCGGCGACACCACGCTTAAGCCGGGCGAGCGGCGCCTGATCCCGCAGCCGGGCACGGGCACGCTCACCTTCGACACACCTGCGCCCGCCGAAACGATGCTGGCCTTCTGCCGTGCCGGCGGGCTCGGTGACCAGAAGCTGACGGTGGAGAAGGCACGCCAATATGTCGCGACGTCGCGGTTGCCGCCGACACGGGGACTCGCGATCAACCTGGCCAAGCGGGCGCAGGGTGACGCGGGTGCCAGCAGTGTTCAGATGGTGACGTTCGAGATCAAGGATTGATGGTCGAGTCATGGTTCAGCTACGAGCATTTCTCCTCGCTTCGGCGGTTCTGGCGGTCTTCACCGCGCCGGTCATGGCCTGCGACGGTCTTCGCCTGGCCTCCGAGGCGCTGAACCGCGCCGACGAGGCCGGCACTAAGGTGGCGGCCGATCCCGTAAACATGAAGGGTTGCTCGGCGACCGAGATCGCGCTCACCCGGCGCATCGCGGCGCTCGCAACCTTCAACCGGGTTGCAGCGGCAGTGGGGCAAGGCGCGAAGCTTGAAACCTTCGAAGCGGAACTGACGGCCGCAAGCCGCGACGCCGGCGGCCCCTGGCAGATCCTCGATGCGCTCGGCGACATCAAGCGCGAGCGCAAGGATTACGACGCCGCGGCGACCTCCTATCAGCAAGCGCTGGAAGATGCGGCAAACGAGGAACTGACGCCCGATTGGATGGCGCCGGACAAGGCCTATATCGAACGGCTGGACCGCCTGGCTTCGGAAATGCGGCTCGCTGCAACCAAGCCGGTCAAGCTCGCTGCGCGCGGCGCCTGCAAGTTCTCCTATCGTGGTGTCTCGATCCTGAAGAAGGCGACGCCGGTGCGCTACGTCTTCGGAACGGCCGAGTTTACGCCCGAAGGTCTCGAGTCGGCCAGGGATCTGTTCGAGTGCCTGAAGTCCGCAAAGCCGGCCGCGATTACGCTGATCGGTCACACCGATCCGGTCGGTACGCCCGAGGCGAACAAGGCATTGTCGATCGCTCGCGCCGAGGCACTGGCGCATTACCTCGTCGATGCCGGCTATCCCGGCATGTGGACCGTGATCGGCAAGGGCGAGGAGGAGCCGTTCAAGCCGGATGATCCGACCGCTTATAGCGAGGAGATGTTGCACCAGCTCGACCGGCGCGTGGATGTGGATGTGGGGAAATGACAGTGCTGTGCAGAACCCTGCTTGCGATGAGCTTGCTCGCATTGCCGGCGGCCCCGGCGATGGCCTCGACCTCGGCGCTGGTCGTCGGGGTGGACAAGTATCCGCACGAAGTAAGCCTCGATGGTGCCGTCCGCGATGCGCAAGACGTCACGCAGGCGCTGAAGGCGGCGGATGTCGCCCCGATCCGCCAACTCATCAACGAACAGGCGACCAAGGATGCAATCCGTGCGGCCTGGGGCGAGCTTGTGGCGGCCGCTGAGCGCGGCGATACGATCGTCTTCACCTATGCCGGGCACGGTGCGCAGATGCCGGAGCTGGTCGCCGGCAGTGAGGAGGACGGGCTCGACGAATTCCTGGAGTTGCCGGGCTTCGACCGGGCGCGTGCTGAGAAGACGGCGAGCGAAATCATCGTCGACAACGAGCTCAGCGCCTGGTTCGCGGAGGCGGAAGCCAAGGGCATTCATGTCCTGTTCGTCTCCGACAGCTGTTATTCAGGCGGCATGAACCGCTCGATCTCCGGCAAGACGCGGCTGGCGCCGATGGTGCGCGCCAAGCTGCCGCCGCCATCCAAGGAGGCGCTGTCCGGCGCCAAGGTGAGGGACGTGGAGCTGTCGCAGGTGACGATCCTCGCCGCATCGCTCGAAAGCCAGCCGACGCCGGAAGTCGTGATCGGCGGCGAGCCCCGCGGCGCCCTGAGCTGGAGTTTTGCCCGTGCATTGGAAGGCGCCGCCGATCGCGATGGCGACGGGCGGATTTCGCGGGTCGAACTCGAAGACTACGTGTTTTCCAACGTCAAGCTGCAGTCGGAAGCCCTGCAGGTGCCGAACTTCACGCCGCAACTGGCGCGCTCCGACAAGGAAATCGTGCTGTCCCTGCCGCGCAGCGCCAAGGTCGGCGTGGCGCCAACAGTGAGCGGCACGAAGCATGCACTGAAGTCGCCGCGCGAAACCGGATGGACGGGCAAGTTGCCATTGAGCGTCGTCGGTGACATGCCTGATCTTGCCAATATCGGTGGCGATGGCGTGCCCTACCGGTGGGAGGCGGCATCCGGTGTCTTCTATACGCCGAACGGGGACGTCGCCGCGGAACATGTCGCGCCCGAAAGGCTCCAGGGCGCGGTCGACAAATTCATCCTGGTGGATTTTCTGAAAGCGCTTGCGGCGCAGAGCCCGGGAGCCGTTTCGCTGAAGCCCGTCAAGGACATTTATTTTGCCGGCGACCGCCTGAACGTCGAGGCGCCGCAGGGCGGCTATGCCAACATGCTGGTCTTTAACCTCGCCAATACCGGCGAAGCGCAACTGCTCGACGTGCAGATTGCCGGCAGCGAAAGCCATGCCTTCAAGCTGCGTGACCTGGAGGTGGTCAAGCCCTTCGGTGCGGACCATCTGGTCGTCATCGCGACCAATGCGCCTGTCGACGCGATCGCGGCCGCCTTTGCCAATTCGAACCTCGACGCGGCGGCCCTGCTACGCTTGCTCGAAACGCGCCTGGAGGGGAGTGAGAGTACGATCGCAGTTCAACCGCTTTACACGAGAGGCCAGGGCCAATGAGCATGGGCGCCAGATCGGGGCTGTCGTTCCTTCACGCCCTTGCGTGTTTCATGCTGCTGGCTGCGCCTGCGGTCGCCGGAGATCGGGCTTTGCTGATCGGGGTCGGCAACTATCAGAACCTGCCGACGGAGTTTTCCCTGCCCGGACCGGCGAACGATCTGGTGGCGATGCAAAGGCTCCTCACGGAACGGCTCGGCTTCGACAGTGCCTCGATCCGCGTGCTGAAGGACGGGCAGGCGACCAGAGCTGAAATCCTGTCATCCATGAACGGCTGGCTTGTCGATGCGACGAAGCCCGGCGATCGCGTCTATCTCTATTTTTCAGGCCACGGCCTGCAGGTGAAGGATGCGGATGGCGACGAAGCGGATGGGCTGGATGAAGCGATTGCGCCTGCCGACATTGCCGCCGGTGAAACGGACTGGCAAGGCGCTGTCCTCGACGACGAGATCGATGCGGTGCTGGAGCGCCTGAAGGGGCGCGCTGTGACGGTCGTGATCGACGCCTGTCACTCCGGCACGATCTCCCGATCGCTGTCCGAGGACATCACAAAGCCTATCGACGGCGCCCGCTTTCTCCCGCGTCCCGATGCCAAGCCGGTCGAGCAAGCGCTGACCCGCGGCCTTAGGATCGATCTTGCCCTCGTCGACAAGCCGAAGCTCGTGGATGCCGGGGTGACCGCCTGGAGTGCGGCGGCGCCCTATCAGGTCGCCTGGGACGATGTCCGGCTACCGACAGCGGATCGGCACGGAGTTTTCACCGCAGCCTTCGTCGCCGGCCAGACCGGCGACGCTGCCGATGGCAATGGCAACGGATTGACGAGCAACGCCGAGCTTCTTGGATATGTAAAGGCGCAATCTGCCTCCTACTGCGCCTTGCAGGAGCAATGCGGCAATCTCGACCCGCAATTGGAAGGCAAACCCGAGGCGCTCGGCGACAGCGCGATGGTGCCGGAAAAGCGCGATGCGGATGGCAGCGGGCAGGGTGCGTATACCATTACTCCGAACGTAGCGGTGCCGAGCTATCAGGCGGTCAACCACATCGATGCCGTCGGTGATATCATCGGCAAGAGCGAAGCCGGCGATGTCATGCTCTCTATCGACAAGCCGACCACCATGAAGGCCGGCGAAGTCTTCAAACTGACGGTCAACAGCCACACGGCCGGCAATCTCTTGCTTTTCGACGTCAACAGCCAGGGCAAGGCAACACAGATTTTCCCGAACGAGTTCGCGCAAAAGATCACGACATTGGCGCCGGACGTGCCGCTGACCTTGCCGGATGAATATTACGGCTTCGATTTCGAGGCATCGGGCGAGGGCGACGGCATTTTCGTGGCGCTTGTCGTCAGCGATGCTGTCGACTTGAGCGATCTTGCGCCGATATCGCGGGGCCTCAAGGTGGAGGTCGATGCGCGCGAGACCTTGAGCGAGATCATCGCGCGGCTGCAGAAGAACTGGACCGAAGATCTCGACACGCGCGGAATCCATTGGTCAGTCGGCACCCTGCGCTATCGCGTCGAGTAGGATCGATAACGGACAGAACGAAAAAAAACCCGCCTCGATGAGGCGGGCTTCTTTTTGTGTCGTCTCGTCCGGTCCTAGTGCAGGATCTGGCTGAGGAAGAGCTTGGTGCGTTCGTGCTGCGGATTGTCGAAGAACTCGGCCGGCGAGTTCTGCTCGACGATCTGGCCCTGGTCCATGAAGATCACGCGGTTGGCGACCTGGCGGGCGAAGCCCATTTCGTGGGTCACGCACAGCATGGTCATGCCTTCTTCGGCGAGCGACACCATGGTGTCGAGCACTTCCTTGACCATTTCCGGGTCGAGCGCCGAGGTCGGCTCATCGAACAGCAGGATCTTCGGCTTCATGCACAGCGAGCGGGCGATCGCTACGCGCTGCTGCTGACCGCCCGAAAGCTGGCCCGGATACTTGTTCGCCTGCTCGGGGATCTTGACGCGCTTCAGGAAGTGCATGGCGATTTCTTCTGCCTGCTTCTTCGGCATCTTGCGCACCCAGATCGGTGCAAGCGTGCAGTTTTCGAGGATCGTCAGGTGCGGGAAGAGGTTGAAGTGCTGAAACACCATGCCGACTTCGCGGCGCACTTCGTCGATCTTCTTCAGATCGTTGGTGAGCTCGATGCCGTCGACGACGATCTTGCCCTTCTGGTGCTCTTCGAGGCGATTGATGCAGCGGATCATCGTCGACTTGCCGGAGCCCGACGGGCCGGCAATGACGATGCGCTCGCCCTTCATAACCTTCAGGTTGATGTCACGAAGGACGTGGAAGTCCCCGTACCACTTGTTCATTCCAGTGATTTCGACTGCGACATCCGTTGCGGATACGGTCATTTTGGAAGCAGTGGCTGCGTTTGCCATGCGATCCTCCCCTCATTTTATCGTTTATGGGCCGTGTCGAGCACGCGTTCCATGAAACCTGAATAGCGCGACATACCAAAGCAGAAAAGCCAGAATATGAAGCCAGCGAAAATTAGCCCTGAGATCGGCGTTACCGAAGAGGCCCAGTTGGCGTCGGTAAAGTTGAAGCGGACGATGCCGAGCAGATCGAACATGCCGATGATCGACACCAGTGACGTGTCCTTGAAGAGGCCGATGAAGGTGTTGACGATGCCCGGAATCACGAGCTTCAGCGCCTGTGGCAGCACGATGAGGTTCATCTTCTGCCAGAAGCTGAGGCCGAGGGAATCCGCGCCCTCATACTGCCCCTTCGGGATAGCCTGGAGGCCGCCGCGCACCACTTCGGCCATGTAGGCCGAGGCAAAGAACGACACGCCGATCAGTGCACGCAGGAACTTGTCGAAGGTGACGCCCTGCGGCAGGAACAGTGGCAGCATGACGCTCGCCATGAAGAGCACGGTAATCAGAGGGATGCCGCGCACCAGTTCGATGAAGGCGGTGCAGAGCATCTTGATCACAGGCATATGCGATCGCCGCCCCAGTGCCAGAAGAATGCCGAGTGGCAACGACACGGCAATGCCGACGAACGAAAGGATGAGCGTCACCATCAGACCGCCCCAGAGCGGCGTCTCGACGTAGGTCAGTCCGAACCAGCCGCCGGGAAGTAGGATCAAGGAAATGATCGGCAGCACGGCGAAGAGCAGGATGGCGTTGATGCCCTTGAAGGGAGCCTTCGGGATCAACATCGGAATGAGGAAAAGCACGAAGAGGATGCCGACCAGCGTCGGTCTCCAACGCTCATCGAGCGGGTAGCGGCCGTAGGCGAATTGGTCGAGTTTTGCGTTGACGAAGGCCCAGCACGCACCGCTCCAGCCATCCGGCTGCGAGCCTCCTTGAGCAACCGTGGCGCAAACGCCACGGCCGCCGCCGGTCCAGGCGGCGTCGATGAAGAGCCACTGGATGGCCGGAGGCACGAGCCACGCAAGCGCAAGCAGGCTGACGATGGTGAGCACCGCATCCTTTGGCGTCGCGAACAGGTTTTCGCGCAGCCAATGGACGATGCCACCTTCGGCGACCGGCGGGGCGGACCCTTCGATCATTGAGGTACGGACAAAAGTTGCCTGGTGTGTGTTCATGATCTTATCTCTCCACCAGGGCCATGCGGGCATTGAACCAGTTCATGAACAGCGACGTCGCAAGGCTCAGCGACAGGTAGACGACGATCCAGATCGTGACGATCTCGATCGATTGTCCTGTCTGGTTGAGGATGGTGCCACCCACTGCGACAAGATCCGCGTAACCGATCGCAACGGCGAGCGACGAGTTCTTGGTAAGGTTCAAATACTGGCTGGTGAGCGGCGGAATGATGATCCGGAGCGCTTGCGGAACCACCACCAGTCGTGTCGTCAGGCCGGGGCGTACGCCGAGCGCGTGCGCGGCTTCCGTCTGCCCCTTGGATACGCCGCGGATGCCGGCACGCACGATCTCGGCTATGAAGGCGGCCGTGTAGAACGAGAGCGCCAGGAACAGCGACAGGAATTCTGGTCCGATGACCGAGCCGCCGGTGAGGTTGAATTTGCCGGCGACGGGGACGTCGAAGGTGATCGGCGATCCCGTGGCAAGGAAGACCAACAACGGCAGACCGATGATCAGGCCGAGAGACGCCCAAAGAACCGGGAAACGCTGTCCGGTGGCCTCCTGCTTCTTGCGCGCATAGCGTGCCAGGAGGAAGCTGGCGACGATCGCGAGGACAAAGGCTAGAACCGTGTACAGCGAGCCGTCGCCAAAGATCGGCTTGGGAAAGGCAAGGCCGCGGTTGTTGAGGAACATGTTGAGCGGCAGTGCTGCCGATTCACGCGGCTGCGGCAGGATCGCCAGGACGCCGCTGTACCAGAAGAAGATGACCAGCAGCGGCGGGATGTTGCGGAAGATCTCGACATAGGCGAGCGACAGCTTGGCGATCAGCCAGTTGTGCGACAGGCGGCCGATCCCGACTGCAAAGCCGATGATGGTGGCGGTGAAAATACCGCAGACGGCGACCAGCAATGTGTTGAGCAGGCCGACGACAAGTGCGCGCTGATAGGTGGAATCGCTGGTATAGGCGATCAGCGACTGCCCGACGTCAAAACCGGCGCGTCCATTGAGGAAGCCGTAACCGGAAGCGATGTTCGCCCGTTTGAGATTCTCGATCGTGTTGTCGGCCACCCAATAGACGAAGGCCCCGAGTAGGACGACGGTAATAACCTGATAAAAGATGCCGCGGACCTGCGGGTCGTTGATGATCGACCCCGACGGTTTCGATTTCTCAGGCGTAGTTGTGACGCCAATCGCCATGCAATGCCTCTTTCCCCTTTTCACCCTTTTGGGTGTTTTTATCGTTGGGACGGGAAGCGGTTGTCCGCTTCCCCGGTATTTTCGGTTCGCTTTAGCGGACCGGCGGAGCGTACTGGATGCCGCCCTTGTTCCACAGCGCGTTGAGGCCGCGCTCGATCTTGAGCGGGCTGCCGGCGCCGATGTTGCGGTCGAAGACTTCGCCGTAGTTTCCGACGGCCTTGATCACGTTCACGGCCCATTCGTTGGTGAGGCCGAGGTCGGTGCCGATCTTCGAGTCAGCTTCGACGCCGAGGAAGCGCTGAACGTCAGGGTTGGTGGACTTCTTCATTTCTTCGACGTTGGCCTGGGTGACGCCGAACTCTTCAGCCTGGATCAGCGCGTAGTGAACCCAGCTGACGATATCGAACCACTGGTCGTCACCCTGGCGCACGGCCGGGCCGAGCGGCTCCTTCGAGATGATTTCCGGCAGGATCATGTGATCGTCTGGCTTCGACAGCGTCAGACGCAGCGAATAAAGGCCGGACTGGTCGGTCGTGTAGACGTCGCAACGGCCGGCGTCATAGGCGGCGTTGACTTCTTCAAGCTTTTCGAAAACGACCGGATTGTACTGCAGGTTGTTCGACTTGAAGTAGTCGGCGAGGTTGAGCTCGGTGGTGGTGCCCGTCTGCACGCAGACAGCGGCGCCCGAAAGCTCCAACGCAGATTTGACGTTCAGGCCCTTGCGAACCATGAAGCCTTGGCCGTCATAGTAGTTGACCGGGCGGAAGTTGAAGCCGAGCGCGGTGTCGCGGTTGATCGTCCAGGTGGTGTTACGCGCAAGCACGTCGACTTCGCCCGACTGCAGCGCCGGGAAGCGTTCCTTGGCGGAAGTCGGGGTGTACTTCACCTTGCTGCCATCCGCGAAGATCGCGGCGGCGATTGCCTTGCAGTAGTCTACGTCGAATCCGCTCCAGTTGCCCGAAGCATCCGGCGCAGCGAAGCCGGCGAGACCGGTGTTCACGCCGCACTGGACAAAGCCCTTGGCCTTGACGTCATCAAGAGTAGCGCCCGAAGCCGCCTGTGTGCCAATCCCCATGACAGCAGCGCCAACGAGAGCTGTCAGAATTCTTTTTGCCATTTTTAGAACCTTTTTCTGTTGTCGTTAGTTCCAGTCTGCACCGTCGCGTCTCCTAGCGCGGTGAGCCTCCGCCACCCTCCTGGCGCGAGTGTCGGCTATCTCATGCTCAATTTCCATGAGGGTCAAGAGAGGCCGCCGATTTTCTGGTTTTGCATGTGAAAAACTCGAAACAAGCCAGAAAGTTAGGCAGATCTTGGGGGTGTGAAGCACGCTCTGGCGGAAAATTCGCCAGAAGTGGCCTCGCGACGGTCAAAACGACGCTTCATGATTTTTGCCACTTGACCGCGATTGTGGCTCGTTCGAAGAGTTTTGCATTCGAAATCTAGAAGCGGAATGAGCAATGGCAGACAGTGGCAATGTGAACGGCAAGGCAGGCATCAACACGCGTCTCGCCCATAGCGGCAACAACCCCTCCGATTACTTCGGCTTCGTCAATCCGCCGGTCGTGCACGCCTCCACGGTGCTGTTCCCGAACGCCAAGACCATGGAGACGCGGGCGCAGAAGTACACCTACGGCACGCGCGGAACGCCGACCACGGACGCGCTCTGCGACGCGATCAACGAACTCGAAGGGTCCGCCGGAACGATCCTCGTGCCGTCGGGGCTGGCGGCGGTCACGGTGCCGTTCCTCGCCTATCTCTCGGCCGGCGACCACGCCTTGATCGTCGATTCGGTCTACTTCCCGACGCGCCATTTCTGCGACACGATGCTGAAGCGACTTGGCGTCACGGTCGAATACTACGATCCGATGATCGGCGCTGCGATCGAGAGCCTGATCCGCCCGAACACGCGCCTGGTACACACCGAAGCACCGGGATCGAACACCTTCGAAATGCAGGACATCCGCGCGATTGCCGATGCCGCCCATCGCCATGGCTGCATCGTCACCATGGACAATACCTGGGCGACGCCCGTCTACTTCAAGCCGCTCGACCATGGCGTCGATGTGTCGATCCATGCGGCCACCAAGTATCCGTCCGGCCATTCGGACGTGCTCTTCGGTACCGTTTCGGCCAATGCCGAGCACTGGCCGGCCCTGACAGAGGCCATGGTGACGCTCGGCGTCTGCGTTTCGCCCGATGACAGCTACCAGATCCTGCGTGGCCTTCGCACCATGGGCATCCGCCTCGAACGGCACCAGGAGAGCGCACTGACACTGGCGAAGTGGCTGGAAACACGCGACGAAGTGGCCCGCGTGCTGCATCCGGCGCTGCCGAGCTTCCCCGGCCACGAGCTCTGGAAGCGCGATTTCACCGGCGCGAGCGGCATCTTCTCCTTCGTGCTGAAGGCGGAGAGCCCTGACCGCTTCAAGGCCAAGGCGCACGCCTTCCTCGATGCGCTGAGATTGTTCGGGCTCGGCTATTCCTGGGGCGGTTTCGAAAGCCTCGCGCTCCATGTCGGTCTCGGAGATCGCAAGGTGGCGCTGGCGCCGACCGAAGGTCCGGTTCTGCGCCTGCAGATCGGCCTTGAGGACGTGCCGGATATCCGGCGCGACATCGAAGCGGGCCTGGCTGCGGCAAACGCCGTTTGACGAAGGCAATGACGGACGCCGCGGTCATCCGCGGCGTTCTGCTTTTCTGGACTAGATCTTTCGCGCGCCGGCAGTTTATCGAACGGATCGCGGTGAATGGCCGTCGCTTCTCAGTGCTCCGGCGCGCCGTAGCCGTAGAGCCAGTCGAGGTCGGCTGCAAGCGCGTCGGGCCCCTTGAGCTTCAATACCATGTCGCGGCCGATACGCACCGGGCCGCGGGCGTGATAGGCGAAATGGTTGAAGGCCGCACGGCGGCGGACGCGCGCGATGCGTGGCCTGCGAAGCGCCTCGAATTTCCGCAAGGAATTCGCGACGCTGAGGTTTTCAGACAGGCAAGCCGCAAGCGCGGATGCGTCCTCGACGGCCATGGCCGCACCTTGCGCCGCAAAGGGCGTCATCGCATGGGCCGCGTCGCCGATCAGCACTGTATTTTGACCATCATGCCAGGCGCCGTCGTCGACGGTGCAGAGCGGCCAGTAGGTGGGCGCCACGGCCTTATCGAGAAGTGAGCGGATGCCTGGGCTCCAATCGGAAAAGGCGTTGAGGCAATCCTGGCGCCGCGCGTCCGAATCCTTGCCGACCCAGATCGCGTCGGTCTCCTTGCCCTCGATGATGGCGACGAGATTGAAACCGCCGACCTCCCGCAGAGGATAGGCAACGAGGTGGGCGCGCGGGCCGAGGAAGGCGGTGACCTCACCGCGGTTGAGCACGCCCGCGGCAACGTCGCCTGCAAGCGTCATGCGCCAGGCGATATTGCCCGAGAACCGGACACGGCCGGCGGCGGGCACAGTCTCGCGCAGCCGCGACCAGATGCCGTCGGCGCCGATGACGACGTCCGGCATGCGCCCTGTCACTGCCGCGATCGCCTGGTCCCCGGGCTTGTCGATCTGGCATCCGAGGTGGAGACGGCAGCGCGGTTCGGATTGAACAGCCTGAAACAGGATTCTCTGAAGGCTGGCGCGGTGGAGAACGGCATAGGGCGCATGCCAGCGGCGGCGCGCGAAGGTCCCGGCCGGTACGCTGGCAAGCGCGCGCAGAGAGCGGCCGTCAACGAGCCCGATGCGCTCGGGCTCCGTCCATACGCTCTCAAGCTGCGTCAGTAGGCCGAGCTCGATGAGGATGCGGGAGGCGTTCGGTGAGAGCTGCAGGCCGGCTCCGACCTCGGTCAGTGCCGTCGCCCGCTCGATGATATCGACGTCGAAGCCGCGCCGGGCAAGGCATAGGGCAGCCGTGAGGCCGCCGATGCCGGCGCCGATGATCGCGACGGGGCGCGACATCGTCGCTTATCAGGCGGCTTTATGGGCGAAGAGGCAGCCGGGGGGATTGGTTTCGGTCGCCTTCAGCTTCGGATTGTAGCGATAGAGCGTAGAGCAGTAGGAGCAGACCTTCTCGTTGTCGTCACCCATGTCGATGAAGATGTGCGGGTGATCGTAGGGAATGGATGCGCCGGTGCACATGAATTCCTTGACGCCGATTTCGATTGCCTGATGTCCGCCGTCGTTCTGGAAATGCGGGATGCTGTGGCCGGCCATGTCATGCTCCGATGAATGCAAGTCTGAAGGTCAAATTTGGCGGCACCATAGTCAGCTTTGCCGGAAATGTGTAGCGGCAAAGCTGCCGCAGTTGTGGTTTTTGCCGGTGCGGGGTTTCGCCCGCCAAGGCGACGAACTAGGTTGCGCGGGATCGATATGCCCAAGGATGAATAGATGGATCTCACCCCGCCGCCGTTTTCCCGTTTCAATCATGACGGTCTGGAGATCGCCTTCTTCGACGAGGGCGACCCGTCCGGCGCGCCCGTTCTGCTCATTCACGGCTTTGCCTCCAGCGCCAACGTCAACTGGGTTTTCCCGGGCTGGCTGAAGACGCTGGGTGACGCCGGCTACCGCGTCATCGCGCTCGACAATCGCGGCCATGGCAAGAGCAGCAAGCCCTACGACCCGGAACTCTACCACCCTCAGCAGATGGCGGGTGACGCCGCCGCATTGCTTGGGCATCTCGGGATCGCCGAGGCCCATGTCATGGGCTATTCGATGGGCGCTCGCATCTCGGCCTTCCTGGCGCTCGCGCATCCCGACCGCGTGCGCTCGCTGGTCTTCGGCGGCCTCGGCATCGGCATGGTGTCGGGGGTAGGAGATTGGGATCCGATTGCCGACGCTCTGGTGGCGCCGTCGCTTGACGACGTGACCCATGCGCGCGGGCGCATGTTCCGCGCCTTTGCCGACCAGACCAAGAGCGACCGGCAGGCGCTTGCCGCCTGTATCTCGACCTCGCGGGATCTGCTGACGGCACAGGATATGGCGCGCATCGAGCAGCCGACGCTGATTGGCGTCGGGACGACCGATGACATCGCCGGGTCGGCGCAGGAACTGGCAGCGCTGATGCCGCGTGCGCGTGCGCTCGACATTCCGGGCCGCGACCATATGCTCGCCGTCGGCGACCGGGTTTTCAAGAAAGCGGTGCTCGAATTTCTGGCAGAGATCGATCGCATCTAGCGTATCGTCATTGCCGCCAGTCGCCATTTAAGTCACGCCTGATTTCCCCTATAGTGGTGGCAGGCACGGACAAGGAAGGAGAGCGACGATGGTCGCCAAGACCGAACTTCGCCAGGCAGAAGCGCTGCAAGTGATGGACCCGATCTGGAATAGCCTGCGCGAAGAAGCCCGGATTGCCGCCGAGCAAGACCCAATGCTCGCGGCCTTCCTCTATTCCACCGTGGTCAATCAGCACTCTCTCGAAGAAAGCGTGATCTACCGCATCTGCGAAAGGCTGGATCACCCGGATCTGCAGGCGAACCTTTTGCGCCAGACCTTCTCGGAGATGCTGGAGGACTGGCCGGAATGGGGCACCATTCTGCGTGTCGACATCCAGGCCGTCTACGACCGCGACCCCGCCTGCACCCGCTTCATCGAGCCGGTGCTCTATTTCAAGGGCTTCCATGCGATCCAGACGCATCGCCTGGCGCATTGGCTATTGAAGCGCGGCCGCAAGGATTTCGCCTTCTACCTGCAGAGCCGGGCGTCGAGCGTCTTCCAGACGGACATCAACCCCGCCGCCCGCATCGGCCGCGGCATTTTCCTTGATCATGCCACCGGCCTTGTCGTCGGCGAGACCGCGGTCATTGGTGACAACGTCTCGATCCTGCACGGCGTGACGCTCGGCGGCACGGGCAAGGAAGGCAGCGATCGCCACCCGAAGATCGCCGACGGTGTGCTGATTGGCGCCGGCGCCAAGATCCTCGGCAATATCCATATCGGACACTGCTCGCGCGTCGCTGCGGGTTCGGTCGTGCTGAAACCGGTGCCGCCGAAGTCGACGGTCGCCGGCGTACCGGCAAAGGTCGTGGGCGAGGCCGGCTGTTCCGAGCCGTCGCGCCAGATGGACCAGATCCTTGCCAGCTTCGATATCTGACATGCGGGAACCGGTGTGTAGCCTCTTTCGAGGGGTTTACACCCGCCGATGCAGCGTGCGAGAAGCGCCGCACAGTTTAAACGGCTACGGAGACGTGTTTTGAAGCCCGAAGAAATCCGCAAGCTTGAAGCCTACTTCAAGCGCACCTTCAATCAGCAGATGGTCGTCAAGGCTCGCCCGAAGAAGGACGAGTCCGCTGAAGTCTATCTCGGTGACGAGTTCCTCGGTGTGGTCTTCCGCGATGAGGAAGACGGCGAGCTTTCCTACAACTTCTCCATGGCGATCCTCGACATCGACCTCTAAGTCGCGACGCCGGACGCTTTCAGTATAAACCCCGAAAATCCATGGGATTTTCGGGGTTTATTGTTTTGTGCGGGATGTTGATGTCTTGCTGGGCAATTGCTCGCTAGTGCTTATCTTGCGGCTGTAGCGAGCGCGGCAAGAAATTTCATGCCGGACCGCGATATTTCATCAAGTTGTTGCATCTGTTGTATTTTATTGCATCGCACACTCGTCTTGACTTTTTGTGCAGTGCACATAAACTGAAGCCTCCAGATCAGGCCGTCACCAAGGAGACACCGGATGTTCAACTTCGACGATGCAAACAAGAAGAGCAAGGAAGCCATTGATGTGGCTGTGAAGAGCTATTCCGCTTGGACCAAGGGTCTCCAGGCTATCGCGACCGAAGCTGCCGACTTTTCGAAGAAGTCCTTCGAGGACAGCGTCGCGCATGTCGAAAAGCTGACCAGCGTCAAGAGCGTCGAGGCTGCTTTCGAACTGCAGACCAACTTCGTGAAGTCGAGCTACGAAGGCTTTGTCGCCGAAGCAACGAAGATCGGCGAAATGTATGCCGACCTCGCCAAGGACGCCTACAAGCCCTACGAAGCGCCAGTTGCCAAGGCAACGGCAGCAGTTAAGGCCGCCGCTGCAGCAGCCTGATCACCGGCTAAAACAATTTCTCAACAAAAAGGCCGGTCGCAGCGCTTGCGACCGGCCTTTTTGTTTTTCGCATAAGCTGTGCGCAGCCCAAAGAAAGTTGATCAATCTTGCCGGTCAACGTGCGATTATGATTGCAGTGTGTTGGTTCGGTCTTAAAATCTGAAAACGAACCATTAGATAAAGGGCAAGCAGGCTGCGGCCGAGTTCGATGGGTCGCTACTGTACAAGGAACTGACAAGAATGATCGCCATGCCGGTCCGGATGCAGCAAGGTAGCGATGATGAGGGGAACGGCAACAACCGCAGCACGTCCGTCATCACGCGTACCAAGCCGAAGACCAAGAAGCCAAGTTTGTATCGTGTTCTGCTTTTGAATGACGATTACACGCCGATGGAATTCGTCATCCATATTCTGGAGCGCTTCTTTCAAAAGAACCCGGAAGAGGCGACCCGCATCATGCTCCACGTCCACAATCACGGTGTGGGAGAGTGCGGCGTCTTCACCTATGAGGTCGCCGAAACCAAGGTGACGCAGGTGATGGACTTCGCCCGGCAGCATCAGCATCCGTTGCAATGCGTCATGGAAAAGAAATGAGGAACTAACGTGCCAACATTTTCGCCCAGCCTCGAAAAGGCGCTGCACCAGGCACTGACTTTTGCCAACGAGCGCCACCACGAATACGCTACGCTCGAGCATCTGCTTCTGGCATTGATCGACGATGCCGACGCGGCGGCCGTGATGGGCGCCTGCAACGTCAATCTTGAGACGCTGCGCAAGACCGTAACCGATTACGTCGACAACGAACTGTCGAACCTCGTGACCGGCTACGACGAAGATTCCAAGCCGACGGCCGGGTTCCAGCGCGTGATCCAGCGGGCGGTGATCCACGTGCAATCGTCCGGCCGCGAGGAAGTGACCGGCGCCAACGTGCTGGTCGCGATCTTCGCCGAGCGCGAAAGTCACGCAGCCTATTTCCTGCAGGAGCAGGAGATGACCCGCTACGACGCGGTCAACTTCATTTCGCACGGCATCGGCAAGCGGCCCGGCAGCTCTGAGTCCCGTCCTGTGCGTGGCTCTGACGATCATGAGAGCGAGCAGAAGCCCGCGCGCGACAACGAAGAGGCCAGCGCCAAGAAGCAGCAGGACGCGCTGACCGCCTATTGCGTCAACCTCAATGAGAAGGCGAAATCCGGCAAGATCGACCCGCTGATCGGCCGTCACGCCGAGGTGAACCGCACCATCCAGGTGCTGTGCCGCCGCTCGAAGAACAATCCGCTCTATGTCGGGGACCCCGGCGTCGGCAAGACGGCGATCGCCGAAGGCCTTGCCAAGCGCATCATCGAAAAGAAGGTGCCGGAAGTGTTGCAGGATGCGACGATCTTCTCGCTCGACATGGGCACGCTTCTTGCCGGCACGCGCTACCGTGGCGATTTCGAAGAACGGTTGAAGCAGGTCGTCAAGGAGCTCGAGGACTATCCGGGCGCCGTGCTCTTCATCGACGAGATCCATACGGTCATCGGCGCCGGAGCTACGTCCGGCGGCGCGATGGATGCATCCAACCTTTTGAAGCCGGCGCTTTCCTCCGGCGCGATCCGCTGCATCGGTTCGACCACCTACAAGGAATACCGCCAGTTCTTCGAGAAGGATCGGGCGCTGGTCCGCCGTTTCCAGAAGATCGACGTGAACGAGCCGACGATTGCCGACGCGATCGAGATCATGAAGGGGCTGAAGCCTTATTACGAGGAATATCATCACCTGAAATACTCGAACGAGGCGATCAAGGCCGCGGTCGAGCTTTCGGCCCGCTACATCAACGACCGCAAGCTGCCGGACAAGGCGATCGACGTGATCGATGAATCCGGTGCCGCACAGATGCTTCTGCCCGCCAGCAAGCGCCGCAAGCTGATCACCGAGAAGGAGATCGAGGCGACGATCGCGACGATGGCGCGCATCCCGCCGAAGACCGTCTCCAAGGACGACGAGGCCGTGCTTGCCAATCTCGAGCGAGAGCTGCGCTCGGTCGTCTACGGCCAGGACCTGGCGATCGAGGCGCTCGCTTCGTCGATCAAGCTGGCGCGTGCCGGCCTGCGCGAACCGAACAAGCCGATCGGCTGCTACGTCTTCTCCGGCCCGACCGGCGTCGGCAAGACGGAAGTCGCCAAGCAGCTTGCGACCTCGCTCGGCGTCGAGCTCCTGCGCTTCGACATGTCGGAATACATGGAGCGGCATACGGTTTCGCGCCTGCTCGGTGCACCTCCCGGCTATGTCGGCTTCGACCAGGGCGGCCTCTTGACCGATGGCGTCGATCAGCACCCGCATTGCGTGCTGCTGCTCGACGAGATCGAGAAGGCGCATCCGGACCTGTTCAACATCCTGCTGCAGGTCATGGACCATGGCTCGCTGACGGATCACAACGGCAAGAAGATCGACTTCCGCAACGTCATCCTGATCATGACGACCAATGCCGGCGCATCGGAAATGGCCCGGGCCGCCATCGGCTTCGGTTCTTCCAAGCGTACGGGCGAAGACGAAGAGGCGCTGAACCGCCTGTTCACGCCGGAATTCCGCAACCGTCTGGATGCGGTCATTCCGTTTGCTTCGCTGCCGACACCGGTTATCCACCAGGTGGTTCAGAAGTTCGTCATGCAGCTTGAAACCCAGCTTGCCGAGCGCAACGTCACCTTCGACCTCGCGCCGGAGGCGATCGCCTGGCTTGCCGAAAAGGGCTACGACGAGAAGATGGGCGCGCGACCGCTGTCGCGTGTCATCCAGGAAAACATCAAGAAGCCGCTCGCCGATGAAATCCTCTTCGGCAAGCTGAAGAAGGGCGGGGTCGTCAAGGTGACGATCGGCACGAAGGCCGATGGCACCAAGGGCCTGCTGCTCGATGCCGTTCCTGAGACGACGCCAATCAAGCCGAAGGCGGAAGTATCCCGCCCGGCGATGAAGGCCGCCAAGCCGAAAAAGGCCGAGGACAAGGAAGAGGTGGGCGCCGAGCCTGCGCCGAAGTCCAAGCCGAAGAAGGCTGCCGCCAAGGCGTCAACGGATGACGAGGCCGGGGCGGGCGACGCGGCTCCCAGAAAGGGCCGCACGGTGCCGAAGGTGCCGCGCAAGAAGTAGCCCCCGCAAGACACGTTTGACGGTGCTGGATGCAAACCATTCGGCACCGTTTTTCTTTAAAGAAGAAATGAGAAGAGCCTGCGTGGTTTTTCGTCCGCGTGCCGGTCTGATAGCCTATATTCGGTCATGCTGATCCCGGACGATTCGATCCGGGGTGGTCGTATTCGAGTTGAAAACAATCCGGAATCGCCGATGAAGAGAGAAGAAGACGAGCAATCTTCGCTCGCCTGGTTCGGGAAAGGCATGCGCGGCATTTTCAGTCTGCCGGCCTTCATTCTGATGTTGTCCTTTGTCGGCTTCTGTTCGCTGACGGCTCAGGCCGGCATCCCGGTCGAGCAGGTGGTCTTCATGGTCGGCATGGTCTGGGCGCTTCCGGCCAAGGTCATTCTCGTCAGTTCGATGATGAGCGGAGCCGGGCTCGCGACCGCGTTCCTCGCGGTCTCGCTGTCGTCCGTCCGGCTGATGCCGATGGTCGCCGCGCTGATACCGGAGCTGCGCGGGTCGCGCACGCCGACTTGGCTTCTGCTCTTCCTGTCGCATTTCGTCGCGATCACCGCCTGGGTGTTCGCGATGGAGAAGGTGCCGCACGTGCCGCGCGAGCGTCGCGTCGCCTTTTTCGCGGGCTTCGGCATCACGCTGGTGGCGGCAAACATGCTGCTCGTCGCTGTCGTCTACCACTTCGTCGCCGATTTCCCGCCGATCGTTGCCGGCTGCCTTTTCTTCCTGACGCCGGTCTACTTTCTCGCCTCGATCTGGCATTCGGCGCGCCATCCCGTCGTCTATGTGGCGTTGCTCTTTGGTCTTGCAGGCGGGCCGCTGTTCTACTGGCTGTTTCCGGAATTCGACATCCTGCTCGCCGGCCTCGTCGGCGGCACGCTTGCCTGGCTCATCGAGCGCCTCTGGCGGCGCCGCAAGGAGGTGGGAGCATGACCTGGCAGGATGGTTGGTGGGCCTATGTCTTTATCGCGATTGCCGGCTGGCTGGCGACCGACATCTGGCGCTGGTTGGGTGTCATCACAGGCAACAGGCTGCGCGATGATTCCGAGGCGCTGAACTGGGTGAGGGCGGTTGCCACCGCGCTGGTCGCAGCGGTCATCGCCAAGCTTATCCTCTATCCGACCGGCGTACTCGAACAATCCCCGCTCTGGCTGCGCGCAGGTGCCGTCGCGCTCGGGGCGGCCGCCTTCTTCCTGTTCGGAAGAAAGCCGGCGATCGGGATCGCGTCAGCGATTGCCGCGTTGGCGCTGGGCCTGTGGTGGTTGGGTTTTTAGGCCGGGTGAGGTGCTTTCACCTGACCGTCGGTTAAAGAGCCGGCGCGTCGCCGGCTCCCTGGCTCCTGCGCGGATAGTATGAGCGCGATCAGAGCGCCTGCCGAACCTTTTCGGCATTGGCAGCCAGAACGGCGCCGTCTTCCATCGTGCCGGAATGCGGCTTCAGCGGCACGCCTGCTTGCCGCGGAATGACGTGGAAGTGCAGGTGGAAGACCGATTGTCCAGCCGGTGCTTCGTTGAACTGCATGATCGTCACACCATCGGCGTCGAAAGCTTCCTTGGCGGCAACAGCCAGCTTCTGTACGGTGGCAATCAGCGCCGGCAGCGTTGCTGCATCGGCGTCGAGCAGGTTGCGCGAAGGGGATTTCGGCACCACGAGCAGATGGCCTTCTGCCTGCGGCATGACATCCATGAAGGCGATCGTCGCGTCGTCCTCGTAGACGCGGTGCGAGGGAATTTCACCGCGCAGGATCCTGGCGAAAATGTTGTTGTCGTCGTAGCTCATTGTTCTTCCTCGTGTAATGAAGCCGGCCTTCACGAAAAGGCGGTCAGTCGTCCTGCCGTTCACCTTTGCGGAAAGGTCCGTGCTCGGCAAGAAACTCGCCCGTTTCCTCCACATCCCTGCGCTCGCGCTGAAGATAGTCGCCGACGGCGCGGGCAAGTCCCGGATGTGTGATGAAATGGGCGGAATGGGTGGTGACGGGCATGTAGCCGCGCGCAAGCTTGTGCTCACCCTGGGCGCCAGCCTCCACCCGTTTCAGCCCCTTGGCGATCGCGAAATCGATCGCCTGGTGATAGCAGACTTCGAAATGCAGGAACGGGTGATCCTCGATGCAGCCCCAGTGGCGACCGTAGAGCGCATCGCCGCCGATGAAGTTGATCGCGCCGGCGATGTAGCGGCCGTTGCGGCGTGCCATCACCAGCAGGATATCGTCGGCCATGCGCTCGCCAATGAGCGAATAGAACGCGCGCGTCAGATAGGGGCGGCCCCATTTGCGTCCGCCGGTGTCCATGTAGAAGGCGAAGAACTCGTCCCAGATCGATTCCGTCAGGTCGCTGCCGGTCAGCCAGTCGATCGAAATGCCGTTTTCGAGCGCAGCCCTGCGCTCCTTCTTCAGCGCCTTGCGTTTGCGTGAGGCAAGGGTCTCCAGAAAATCGGCGTGGGAGCCATAGCCTACATTGGTGAAGTGGAACTGCTGGTCTGTGCGGTGCAGGAACCCGGCGCGCTCAAGCGCAGGGATCTCGGCTTCGGGCACGAAAGTCACATGTGCCGAAGAGACATCGTGTCTGCGGGCAAGCTCTTTCAGGCCCGCGGCAAGCGCATCCTGAACGGCGTTCGTATTTTCGTCCGGTGCCGAAAGCAGCCGTGGTCCGGTCGCAGGCGTGAAGGGGATGGAACTTTGCAGTTTCGGATAGTAGCGACCGCCGGCGCGCTCGAAGGCGTCTGCCCAGCCGTGGTCGAAAACGTATTCGCCCTGGCTGTGGCTCTTCAGGTAGCAGACGAGGCCGCCGCGCAATTGCCCGTCGCCGCCTTCAAGCAACAGATGCTGGCCGAGCCAGCCGGTCTTGGCCGTCGCCGACCCGGACTCTTCGAGCGCCGAGAGATAGGCATGCGAGAGGAAGGGATTGTAGACGCCGCCAGGAAACGCCTTCGATGCACCGGACAGCACATTCCAGCGTGCCGCTGGTATATCGGTGAAGGATTGCGCGATGCGGAGGGTGACGGCGTCTGACATTACTTTAGGAAACCAGGGCCTCCCGCGGGTCGAAACCCTCGAAGGTCATCTGATCCGCATGGGCAAACGTGTAGGCTTCGGCCTGCCGGTCGCGCACGGTCCAGGTGATGATCGTCTTGCCGAGCGTCCGTTCCTTGGTGATGAACGAGTTCGGCAGGTGGCCGTAGTGGTAGGAGATGAAATCGAGCCCGAGCTGCATCGCTTCCTCATGCACGAAGAAGGTCTCCGGATTGGCACCTTCCGCTGTGAGGCCCAGCGGGTAGGGCGCGTCGAGCGCCTTCAGGTCCTTGAGCAGCCAGTGATCGAAGCTCATCAGCGCAACGTGGCCCTTGTAGCCTTCGAGCGTTTCGAGCACGGCGGCGGCAAAGCCCTCGTCGTCGCCCTTGCGGCCCTTGAGCTCGATGACGAGCGGCACCTTGCCGGCAACCAAGCGCAGCATCTGCGTCAACGTCGGCACCTTGTCCTTCGTGCCGCCGATCGCCATCAGGCCGAGTTCGCCGGCGGTGCGCGCGCGAACGTCGCCCTTGATCCCGCACAGTCGCTCGGTATCGTCATCGTGGAAGACGACCGGAATGCTGTCGGCGGTATACTGCAGATCGCATTCGATCGCGAAACCGGCGTCGACGGCGCGGGAGAAGGCCGAAAGCGTATTCTCCCACACCTGCTTGTTCATGTCGTGATAGCCGCGATGGGCAATCGGTTGGGCCTTCAGCCAGGAAATATCAGCCATGCCGGGCACTCTGTCAGGCGATTTCGATGACGGCGTCGATCTCGACGGCGGCATTGAAGGGAAGGGAAGCCATGCCGACGGCGGCACGCGCGTGCTTGCCGGCTTCACCGAGCACGGTCGCAAGCAGATTGGATGCGCCGTTGATGACCAGATGCTGCTCGACGAATTCCGGTGTCGAGGCGACGAAGCCGTTGATCTTCACCAGGCGTCGGATGCGACCGAGATCGCCGCCGAGTGCTGCCTTGGCCTGGGCGAGGATGTTGATTGAGCAGAGTTCGGCGGCGCGCTGTGCGCGGGCCACGTCCACATCCTTGCCGACGATGCCGGTCACAGCGACCTTGCCGTCTTCCATCGGAAGCTGTCCGGAGATGTAGAGCATCGAGCCGCTGATGACGTAGGGCACGTAGTTTGCAACCGGGGTCGCAGCCTGGGGAAGTGTGACTCCGAGGTCCTTGAGGCGCGCTTCGATCTCTGCCGACATGGAAAGCTCCATTGTTGTCTTTTGTGTTAAAATCCTGCATTCAGGCCGGATCGCGGCGGGCACCGGCTTTTTCCTGCGAACGCCGCCTCGCTTCTGCCGAACGCTTGTTTATAGCATTGCCGGCGAGTCCAACAGGAGGAAACGGATGTTTCATAAAGGCTTCGGTCTCGTCACTTTGGGCAGCGCCTGTTTCGCCGTCATGACAGTATCGGGCGCCACGGCGGCACACGCAAACGCCCTTGTGCCGCACCGCGCCGTCTATGATCTCGAACTCAAGGATGCATCGGATCGTTCGGGCATTGCCGGAATGTATGGTCGCATGGTCTACGAGTTCAATGGCTCGGCCTGTGCGGGCTATACCGTCAGCTTCCGTTTCGTCACCCAGGTCGATACCGGCGAGGAAGTGCGCCTGACCGATCAGCAGACGACCACCTACGAAGATCTAAAGAATGGCAATTTCCGCTTCCTGACCCGCTCCTTCACCGATGAGAAGCTGGACAAGGAAGTACGCGGTACAGCGCATGAGGAAAAAGCGGGCGTTAAGGTCGAGCTGACTGCGCCGGACAAGCGCGAAATCGAGCTTGCGGCGAGCCGGTTTCCGACGGCGCACATGATGGAGGTGATCTCGCGAGCGAAGAAAGGCGAGAGCCTCTTTGAGGCGCGCATCTTCGACGGCTCCGATTCGGGTGACAAGACCTTGATCACCTCGACCTTCGTCGGCAAATCGCGCAAACCCACGGCGGACGAGCCGGATGCAGGCAAGGCGGGCAAGCTCAGCGGCGACAATTACTGGCCGGTGACGATCTCCTATTTCAACGATGACAAGAGCGGCGACGCGCTGCCGATCTACCGTATGTCGTTCAAGCTTTACGAGAACGGGATTACCCGCGACCTGACGATGGACTACGGCGATTTCGTCCTGAGCGGCAAGCTTGCGGACCTCGAAGTGTTCAAATCCGAGGACTGCAAATAGCCGATTGCGGTAAAAAGCGGCGTTTGCGGCTTGATTTCTCGGGCAGTTGCCGTTAAGGGGCTGCCCATTCCACACGTGAAGCTTGGGATGTTCCGGGAGAAATCCGGATCGTTCCGCCGGTGGGCCGGTCGAAAGACATGCTCGACGCTTCGCGGAGGTTCAACCGGAAAAGGAGAAAAGGCATGGCATTGCCTGATTTTAGCATGCGTCAGCTTCTGGAAGCTGGCGTTCACTTCGGCCACCAGACGCACCGCTGGAACCCGAAGATGAAGCCGTACATTTTCGGCGATCGCAACAACGTTCACATCATCGACCTCGCACAGACCGTGCCGATGCTGTCGCGCGCCCTGCAGATCGTCAGCGACACCGTTGCCAACGGCGGCCGCGTTCTGTTCGTCGGCACCAAGCGCCAGGCGTCCGAAATCATCGCTGACGCTGCCAAGCGTTCGGCCCAGTACTACGTCAACGCTCGCTGGCTCGGCGGCATGATGACCAACTGGAAGACGATTTCGAACTCGATCCAGCGCCTGCGCAAGCTCGACGAAATCCTCTCTTCGGAAGCTTCGGGCTTCACCAAGAAGGAACGCCTGAACCTCGAGCGCGAACGCGAAAAGCTGAACCGCGCTCTCGGCGGTATCCGCGACATGGGCGGCACGCCGGACCTGATGTTCATCATCGACACCAACAAGGAATCGATCGCGATCGACGAAGCCAAGCGCCTCGGCATCCCGGTTGTCGCAGTCATCGACTCGAACTGCGATCCGGACCAGATCGACTATCCGATCCCGGGCAACGACGACGCTTCGCGCGCCATCGCTCTCTACTGCGACCTCATTGCACGCGCTGCCATCGACGGCATCGCACGTCAGCAGGGCGCATCGGGCCGTGACCTCGGCGCATCTGCCGAAGCTCCGGTCGAGCCGGCGCTCGACGAGGCCTCCGACGCCTGATCGGGCCTTGGCGGCAGGTAAGCCTGCCGCCCCCAATGAAATGTCGGGACAAGGCCGTTTGTGATGAAAATCTGAACGGCCTTGTTCTTTTCAGCCGGGGATGGCGCTGATCCGTTCGGATCTTTGGAGCCGAGCAACCCCGTGATGGTTCAGTCATCACGGTGTCACATTGAAAAGCCATTCCCTGCCACACCTCCTGGTACCGCGCCCTCAAGGGCAGCGCGCCAACCAAACAGACAAAGAGGCAATAAGATGAGTGTAACTGCAGCAATGGTGAAGGAACTGCGCGAAAAGACCGGCGCAGGCATGATGGACTGCAAGAAGGCGCTCGCCGAAACCAACGGCGACATGGAAGCTGCGATCGACTGGCTGCGCGCCAAGGGCATCGCCAAGGCCGACAAGAAGTCGGGCCGCACGGCTGCTGAAGGCCTCATCGGTATTGTCAGCGGTGGCGTCAAGGCTGTCGTCGTCGAAATCAACTCCGAGACCGATTTCGTTGCCCGCAACGAAGCCTTCCAGGAACTCGTCCGCGGCGTTGCCAATGTAGCGCTGACCACCGACGGCTCGGTTGAAGCCATCGCGGCTGCAAACTACCCGGCAACCGGCAAGTCGGTCGACGAGACCATCAAGGACGCGATCGCCACCATCGGCGAGAACATGACGCTTCGCCGCGCAGCCCTCCTCAAGGTCGAAGACGGTGTTGTTGCTACCTACATCCACAACGCTGCCGGCGACGGCATCGGCAAGCTCGGTGTTCTCGTCGCCCTGAAGTCGATCGGCGACAAGGAAGTTCTCTTCTCGGTTGGCCGTCAGATCGCCATGCACATCGCTGCGACCAACCCGCTCGCGATCCGTGCGGACGAAGTCGACGCCGCTGTTGCCGAGCGCGAACGCAACGTCTTCATCGAACAGTCGCGCGCTTCGGGCAAGCCGGACAACATCATCGAAAAGATGGTCGAAGGCCGCATGCGCAAGTTCTTCGAAGAAGTCGCTCTGCTGTCGCAGGCCTTCGTCATGAACCCGGAAATCACCGTCGGTCAGGCCGTCAAGGACGCTGAAAAGCTCGCTGGCGCACCGATCGAAGTCACCGGCATGGCTCGCCTGCTGCTCGGCGAAGGTGTCGAGAAGGAAGAGTCCGACTTCGCTGCAGAAGTTGCAGCCGTCGCCAAGGGCTGATTTCTTCACCCATATTGGGAAAACCTTGGGGCATCGCGTGACAACGCGGTGCCCTTCGTGTATCCGGCTTCGTCAATGCGCTGGACCCGCCGGAAAATAAGCCGCTGCGGTTGAAACCATGGTGCGCAATGTGTCCTTATGCGCTGTGCGCCGCCATCGTGCGCACGCGCGCCGATCTGTTCAGGAGCGATGATGCCGGCCGAGCCACTCTACAAACGCGTTCTACTCAAAGCCTCCGGTGAAGCTCTCATGGGCAGCCAGGGCTTCGGCATCGATGTGGCGGTCGCTGACCGGATCGCCGCAGATATCGCGCAAGCGCGCGCCATGGGCGTCGAAGTGGGCGTGGTTGTCGGCGGCGGCAATATCTTCCGCGGCGTGGCCGTCGCTTCCAAGGGCGGCGACCGGGTAACCGGCGACCACATGGGCATGCTGGCAACCGTCATCAACGCGCTGGCGCTCGCAACGTCGCTGCGCAAGCTCGACATCGATACGGTCGTGCTCTCGGCAATCGCGATGCCGGAAATCTGCGAGAGCTTCTCGCAGCGCGCAACGCTCTACCATCTTTCCCTCGGCCGCGTCGTGATCTTCGCCGGCGGCACGGGCAATCCTTTCTTCACGACCGACTCTGCCGCCGCCCTTCGCGCCGCCGAAATGGGCGCGCAGGCGATCTTCAAGGGCACCCAGGTCGATGGCATCTATTCCGCGGACCCGAAGAAGGATCCGGACGCGACCCGCTTCGACCGCCTGACGCACAGCGAAGTCCTCGAGAAGGGGCTTGCCGTCATGGATGTTGCCGCCGTCGCGCTTGCACGCGAAAATGCCATTCCGATCGTTGTCTTCTCCATTCATGAGAAGGGTGGCTTTGCGGAAATATTGACCGGCGGCGGTCGCGCGACCATCGTCACAGACAATTAAGAAGCTGCAGAACGGCCCTCGGGCCGGCGAATGATAGAACGGGAGTTTCGACCATGAGTGAAGGTGTTGACCTGAAGGAACTGAAGCGTCGCATGGATGGCGCCATTTCCGCATTCAAGAGCGATATCGCGTCGCTCCGTACCGGCCGCGCGTCGGCGAACGTTCTCGACCCGGTGACCGTCGAAGCCTATGGCTCACGCGTGCCGCTCAACCAGGTGGCGAACATCACGGTTCCCGAGCCGCGCATGCTGTCCGTCTCGGTCTGGGACAAGCAGATGGTCGGCGCTGTGGATCGCGGCATTCGCGAATCGAACCTCGGCCTCAATCCGATCATCGACGGCCAGAACCTGCGCATTCCGCTGCCGGAACTCAACGAAGAGCGCCGCAAGTCGCTCGTCAAAGTGGCACATGACTACGCCGAAAAGGCGAAGGTCGCCGTGCGCCACGTGCGCCGTGACGGCATGGACGACCTGAAAAAAGCCGAAAAGGATGGCGACATCGGTCAGGATATCAGCCGTTCTCAGTCCGAGCGCGTGCAAAAGATGACCGACGAAACGATTTCCGATATCGACCGCTTGCTCGTCGAGAAGGAAAAGGAAATCATGCAGGTCTGATCTGCTCTGCTCGTGATCTGAGTCTCCTTTCGCGGACGCCTTATGCAAAACCTCACTTCCACGACCGTTCCGGAACATGTTGCCATCATCATGGATGGCAACGGGCGTTGGGCGAACGCGCGTGGTCTGCCGCGCACGATGGGGCACCGCAAGGGTGTCGAGACCGTTCGCGCCGCCGTCAAGACGGCGGGCGACTTGGGGATCCGCTACCTCACGCTTTTTGCCTTTTCCTCGGAAAACTGGAGCAGGCCGGCGGCGGAAGTCAGCGATCTGATGGGGCTGCTCAAGACCTTTATCCGCCGGGATCTTGCCGATCTGCACCGCGAGAATGTCCGCATCCGAGTCATCGGTGACCGCTCCAACCTCAGAGGCGACATTCTACCGTTGCTGGTGGAGGCGGAAGAAACGACGCGGGCAAATACCGGGATTACGCTCGTCATTGCCTTCAATTACGGCGCCCGGGACGAAATGACACGAGCCATGCGGCGGCTGGCGACGGAAGTCGCCGAAGGACGCTTGCGGCCGGAAGACATCAACCCCGAGCGTATCGCGGCGATGCTGGACACGTCGGACATTCCCGATCCGGACCTGATCATCCGCACCAGCGGCGAAGAGCGTCTCTCGAATTTCCTTCTTTGGCAGGGCGCCTATTCGGAACTGATCTTCGTTCCGGAGTTGTGGCCGGACTTTACGCGCGAAACGTTCCAGGCGGCGCTTGAAAAATACGCCTGCCGCGAGCGCCGCTTCGGCGGCGTCGCCGAGCCCACGTTGGCGGTCGGTTCCTGATGCAGACTGAACTTAAGCTTCGTATCGCTTCGGGCGTGGTCCTCGCAGCGGTGACACTAGCGGCGACCTGGTTCGGCGGTTTGGCGTTTCAGTTGCTGTCGGCGCTGATTGCGCTGCTCGTCTATTATGAGTGGTCGACGATCACGGACCTCCAGGAGCGGGATTTCCAAGGCAATGCCGTTGGTTGGCTGGGCGTCGTGATCATCGCCGGCCTGATCGTGACCGGCTATATCGGCTACAGCCTTCCGGTCCTAGCCGCTTTTGTAGTTCTCACTGTCCTTTGGGTATTTCTGCAGAAGACCAGTTGGTGGCTGCCGGGTGGCATCGCCTATGCCGGGCTGACCGGCATTTCGCTTGCGGCCCTTCGCGGCGCCGACGATCTTGGCTTGATGGCGACGCTGTTCGTCTTTGCCGTCGTCTGGGCGACCGACATCTTCGCCTATTTTACCGGCCGCGCGATCGGTGGACCGAAGCTCGCGCCACGCATATCGCCCGGCAAGACATGGTCGGGTGCCATCGGTGGCACAATTTGCGGCATTGTTGCCGGTGTTGCCGTCTTTATGGCTTATTTTTCACTGCAAGATCTCCGCATTCCGATCATTGCGCTGGTGCTTTCCGTCGCCAGCCAAGTGGGAGACTTGTTCGAATCCTTCATCAAGCGCCGTTTTGGGGTGAAGGATTCCAGCCGTCTCATTCCGGGGCATGGCGGCGTTATGGATCGGGTCGACGGGTTGATTTTCGCGTGTGTCGCGGCGTTGATTCTGGTCATGGTTCAGTATTTCGTCAGCGATGGGCGCCAGATCGCTTTCGGATCCGTCCTGTATAGCCTTTGAGCTTAGGCCCGCGGGTGCTTGAGGAACGTTCATGACATATCTGCTTGATGCCCTTCAGATTCTGACCGGCTACGTCGTCCCATTTCTTCTGGTGCTGACGCTGCTGGTCTTTGTGCACGAGATGGGCCACTACCTCGTTGGCCGCTGGTCGGGCATCCGCATTCTGGCTTTTTCGATCGGCTTTGGCCCTGAGCTCGTCGGCTGGACCGATCGGCACGGAACGCGGTGGAAACTGGCGGCGATTCCCCTTGGCGGTTACGTCAAGTTCTACGGCGACGAGGATGCGGCGAGCGTGCCGGACTACAAGCGCCTGGAGGCGCTGGCGCCGGAAGAGCGCAGCCAGACCTTCCTCGGCGCCAAATTGTGGAAGCGTGCGGCAACCGTCGCCGCCGGACCGATCGCAAACTTCATTCTCGCCATCGCCATCTTTGCCGTGCTGTTTTCCGTCTACGGGCGTCAGGTCGCCGATCCGGTGGTTGCGCGGGTGAATGAGAACAGTGCTGCTGCGCAAGCCGGTGTCGTGCCGGGAGACCGTCTGATTTCGATCGACGGCACGCCCGTCGTCACCTTCGACGACGTTCGCCGCTACGTCAGTGTTCGCCCGGAAATGCCGATTTCGATCCGAATCGAACGCAACGGCGCGATGCTCGATCTGTCCATGGTGCCGCAGCGTACCGAGCTCACGGATCAGTTTGGCAACAAGATGGAAATCGGCGTCATCGGTATCCTGACCGACCAGGAAGCCGGCAATTTCCGCACGGTCAGCTATGGTCCGATCGAGGCCGTCGGGCAGGGCGTCCTGCAAAGCTGGCACGTTGTCACCGGTACTTTCGACTATCTCTCCAATGTCGTGACCGGGCGGATGAAGGCGGATCAGATCGGCGGACCGATCCGCGTCGCCAAGGTCTCGGGGCAGATGGCGACGCTTGGAATTCCGTTTTTGCTGAATATTGCCGCGATCCTGTCTGTTTCCATAGGATTGCTTAACCTCATGCCCGTTCCGGTGCTTGATGGCGGCCACTTGATGTTCTATGCGGTTGAGGCCTTGCGCGGAAGGCCGGTGGGCCCGGCCGCGCAGGATGTCGCCTACCGGATCGGTTTTGCCATGGTGCTGATGCTCATGGTCTTTGCCACCTGGAACGACATATCGATGTTCTTCGGCTAGCGTTCGGCCGGGGAAACGGCGAGGGGGATTTCGACGGATACTGTGAACGATTGGTTTTCAACGGCTTGCGACGAAAGGTTTTGTTTACGATAAATCGAAGCTGTAGTGGCCGTTAAGCCACGGTTCGAATTGAAGTAAACAGAAATTAACGAGCTGGCTTGCTTGTATGGGAAAAGCGGTTAAAACGGCAACCGTGACCGGAGTCGGCACGAAACTGCCGCGCGACGTTTGGAAAAGGTAAGATTTGAACATGAAAGCTGGTTCAAGGTTTTTGAACGCGGTGTCGGCGGCTGCGCTGTCAACAAGCATTGTTGTTTCCGGCGCTGGTGTTGGGTTGCTCGCAGGCACGTCCGTTGCAGAAGCTGCGGTCATCAATCGTGTCGAAGTGCGCGGCGCCACGCGCGTCAGCGCTGAGACGGTTCGCGCCAACATCACGATCGTTCCGGGCAAGAGCTTCAACAACACCGACATCGACGCTTCTGTGAAGCGCCTGTATGCGACCGGCTACTTCTCCGACGTCAGCATCAATGTTTCCGGCGGCACGCTGGTCGTCAGCGTCAGCGAGAATCAGCTTGTCAACCAGGTCGTCTTCAACGGCAACCGCAAGATCAAGGACGACAAGCTGCAGGGCGTCGTGCGCACGCAGCCGCTCGGTCCTTACAGCGAAGCGACGGTCGAGACGGACATCCAGTCGATCAAGGACGCCTATGCGGCGATCGGTCGTGGCGATGTCACGGTGACGACGCAGGTCGTTCCTGTCGCCGAAGGTCGCGTCAACCTCGCGTTCGTCATCAACGAAGGCGAGCGCACCAAGATTTCTCAGATCAACTTCGTCGGCAACGAAGCCTACAGCGACGGTCGTCTGCAGTCGGTCATCGCGACGAAGGAATCGGGCATCTTCTCCTTCATTACGCGGAAGGACGTCTACAATCCTGACAAGCTGCGCGCGGACGAAGAACTGCTACGTCAGTTCTACTACAACCGCGGCTACGCCGACTTCCAGGTCGTTACTTCGGATGCGACCCTGAATGAAGCGACCAACGAATACACGGTGACGATCACAGTCGAAGAAGGTCCGCGCTACGACTTTGGTTCCGTCAATGTCGAATCGACCGTTGAGGGCATCAACGCCGAAGAACTGAAGGGGCTTATCGTCAGCCGTCAGGGTTCGGTCTACAAGGCCAAGGACGTTCAGGCGACGATGACCGAGATCTCGAAGCGCGTCGCTTCGGCTGGCTACCCGTTCGCTCGCGTCACGCCTCGCGGCAACCGCGATCTCGGCAACCACACGATCGCCGTCGACTACCTCGTCGACCAGGGCGAGCGCGCCTATGTCGAGCGTATCGAAATCCGCGGCAACACCCGTACCCGCGACTACGTTATCCGTCGCGAGTTCGACATGGGTGAAGGCGACGCCTTCAACCAGGAAATGGTAGCGCGCGCCAAGCGTCGTCTCGAGGCTCTCGGTTACTTCTCGACGGTCAACGTTTCGACCGCTCCGGGCAGCGCCGCTGACCGTGTTGTCGTGATCGTCGACGTACAGGATCAGTCGACCGGTTCGTTCGGTATCGGTGCAGGTTACTCCGCCGGTAGCGGTGGTGGCTTCCTCGTCGAAGCTTCGATCGAAGAAAAGAACTTCCTCGGCCGTGGTCAGTACATCCGCGTTGCCGCTGGTCGTGGTGACGAGAGCCGCACGTACAACGTTTCGTTCACGGAGCCGTATTTCCTCGGCTATCGTCTGGCCGCAGGCTTCGACGTCTTCAAGAACGAAAACGACTTCGATGACGACAACTACAGCTACGAAGATCAGGGCTTCAGCCTGCGCGTGACCGCGCCGATCACCGAGAACCTGTCGACGACGCTGCGTTACAACTTCACGCAGTTCGATTATAGCGGTGACCGGTCGAAGCTTTCGTCGCCCTACATTCGTGCGATCGACGGCGGCAACTGGGTCCGTTCGTCGGTGTCGCAGTCGATCACCTACAACACGCTCGACGATGCGCAGCTGCCGCATGACGGCATTCTTGCGACCTTCACGCATGAATTCGCCGGCCTCGGCGGTGACTCCGACTTCTACAAAATGACCGGTAAGGCCAAGTGGTACTACACGGTCAACGACGAAGCCGACATCATCGCCTCGCTCGGCGGTAGCGCTGGCCATATCTTCGAGACCGGTAGCGATCTGCAGGTCTTCGACCAGTTCCAGCTCGGCACCAGCGACATCCGCGGCTTCGAGCGGAACGGTATCGGCCCGCGCGAAAAGCAATCGGGTGACTCGCTCGGTGGTACGACCTATTTCACGGCTTCGGCCGAGGCGACGTTCCCGCTTCCGGGTATCCCGCGTGACAGCGGCTTCCGCGGTGCGGTCTTCGCTGACGCAGGAACGCTCTACAGCAACAAGGTCGCGCTCACCGGTCCTGGTGAATCGGTCCAGGGCAACGACGCCTCGCTGCGCGCCTCGGTCGGTATTGGTCTGATCTGGGCTTCGCCCTTCGGTCCGCTGCGAGTCGACTACGCATGGCCGGTTGCCAAGGAAGATTTCGACCGGGTTCAGAACCTGAAGTTCGGTATTTCGTCGTCGTTCTGATAAGAAGCAGTCCAGAACTGCCAGAAAAGATCGTTCTGGAGTGTACATGGAACAGAACTGGTTTTTTCCGCCCCACGATGGGATCCGCCTGGGCGACCTGGCGGATCGAATTGGGGCGGAATTGGTGGATGTCGCGGTCGCTGACCGTGCTGTCCGCTCCGTAGCGCCGGTCTATCGGGCAAAGCCCGGGGACGTCTGCTATATGTTGTCTCGCAAGAGCCGTGCCGAGCTCGAAACGTGTGAAGCATCGGCGATCATTTGCGATAAGACGATTTCGTCTCTCGTCCCTGCACATATTCCCGTCCTTTTGACAGCGCGGCCGCACACGGCCTTTGCGCTTGCCGGCACGTTGTTGCACGAGATTGCGATGCGTCCGGCACGCAATACGAGCCTGCGCGGCATCGCGCCTGGGGCGTTCGTGGATCCGACGGCGCGGCTTGAGGACGATGTCGAGGTCGAACCGACGGCTGTGGTTGGTGCCGGCGCCGAGATCGGCCGCGGCACGCGGATCGCGGCCGGCGCGGTCATCGGCCCAGGCGTGCGCATCGGTCGCGAGTGCACGATTGCCGCAGGTGCAAGCGTGCTTTGCGCTCTCGTCGGCAACAGCGTGATCATTCACCCCGGCGCTCGCATCGGTCAGGACGGCTTCGGCTATGCGCCGGGTCCGAAAGGCGGGATGATCAAGATCGTTCAGGTCGGACGGGTGATCATTCAGGATCATGTCGAGATCGGCGCGAATACGACCATCGACCGTGGCACGATGGATGACACAGTGATCGGCGAGGGTACGAAGATCGACAATCTCGTTCAGATCGGTCACAACGTGCGCATTGGTCGCTATTGCGGCATCGTCAGCGGGGTCGGCATCGCCGGCAGTACAAAGATCGGCGATGGCGTCATGATCGGCGGCGGCAGCGGCGTCAATGGCCATATCACGGTTGGTGATGGCGTCCAGATCGCCGCCATGAGCGGCGTGGCGGCTGATGTTCCCGCCGGCGAACGGTACGGCGGTATTCCAGCGCGCCCGATGCGTGATTTCCTGCGCGACGTTGCGGAAATGGCCATGCGGGCAGAGGAAAGACAGAAAAAGAAGAAGGGCGGCGCGAATGAGTGAAGCAGCAACGGTTCTCGGCACGGCGGATATTCAGGAAATCCTGAAACTGCTTCCCCATCGCTACCCATTTCTGCTCGTCGATCGCATCATCGAGATCGACGGCGACAATTCGGCGATCGGCATCAAGAACGTTTCGGCGAACGAGCCGCATTTCACCGGCCACTTCCCGGAGCAGCCGATCATGCCGGGCGTCCTGCTGGTCGAGGGCATGGCGCAGACTGCCGGCGCGATCTGCGCCCGCAAGGTGGGAACCGGCACGAACCTGGTCTATTTCATGACCATCGACAATGCCCGTTTCCGCAAGCCGGTCGTGCCCGGAGATCGCGTCGAATTCCATGTCGTGAAGCAGAAGCAGCGCGGCAATATCTGGAAATTTCACTGTGACGCAAAAGTTGACGGGCAACTTGTCGCAGAAGCTGATATCGGCGCGATGATAGTCAGCAAGGAAGACGCCTGAACATGATTGCAGCATCTGCGAAGATCCACCCGTCCTCGATCGTCGAGAGCGGTGCTGTGATCGGCGAGAACGTCAAGATCGGCCCGTTTTGCTACATCGGGCCGAAAGTCGTTCTGGGCGACGATATCGAGCTTCTCAGCCATGTCGCGGTGATCGGCCGGACGACCGTCGGCAAGGGAACGAAGATTTTCCCGAACGCCGTTATCGGCGGTGACTCCCAAAGCGTTCATCACAGTGCCGTCGACACCGAGCTTCTGATCGGCGCCAATTGCACGATCCGTGAAGGCGTGACGATGAACACCGGTACCGTCGAGCATGGCGGTAAGACGGTCGTCGGCGATAACAATCTCTTTCTCGCCAACTCGCACGTGGCGCATGATTGCCGCCTCGGCAGCAACATCATCCTGTCCAACAATGTGATGCTGGCGGGCCACGTCACGGTCGAAGATCGCGTCATTCTCGGCGGCGGCTGTGCGGTCCACCAGTTCACCCGCGTCGGCCGTCAGGCCTTTGTCGGCGGTCTGTCGGCTGTCAGCTACGACGTCATTCCCTATGGCATGCTCAACGGCAATCCCGGTCTGCTGAGCGGTCTGAATGTCGTCGGCATGAGCCGGGCTGGCATCGATCGTGCAACGATCCATGTGGTTCGCCGCGCCTACAAGCAGATCTTCGAAGGGCCGGAATCGATCCGCGCCAATGCCGCAGCGATTCGCGAAGACTATATGGATTGCGCGCCGGTCATGGAAATCCTCGATTTCATCGGCGCCGAGAGCGACCGCGCGCTATCTTCGCCGCAACGCGGCAAGGCCTGACCGTGATGTCTTCTGCTGCGAGCCGCGCGGCGACCAGCGGCCGGCTCGCAATCATCGCTGGTGGCGGCGCGCTGCCTCATCACGTTGCCGAAGCGGTTCGTGCACGCGGCGAAGATCCCTACATCATCGCGCTCACGCGTGAAGCGGAAGAAACCGATTGGGTCGATTTTGACCATTCGGTTCTGGCGATCGGCGATTTCGCCAATATCAGCCGCACATTCAAAGAAGAGGGCATCGACCGCGTCGTCTTGTCCGGGTGGGTTCGGCGTCGGCCGGAGTGGCGCGATATCCGCCCGACGTTGCGGACCCTCGCAAAGATACCGTCAGTGCTGAAGACCTTGGTCTCGGGCGGGGACGATGCGGTTCTGCGCATGGCGATGCAGCTGATCGAGGCAAGCGGCGCGCACGTCATCGGCGTGCACGAGGTGGTACCCAATCTCCTGGCCGAATCAGGCCCCATCGGTGCTGTGAACCCTGACGGTGACGACCAACGCGACATAGAAGCGGGCATCGCTGCGGCCAACGCGCTCGGCGCGCTCGACGTGGGGCAGGGGGCGGTTGCGGTCGGCGGGCGTGTCGTAGCGCTCGAGGGCGCGGAGGGCACGGACGCCATGCTGGAGCGTGTCGCTGTCTTGAAGGCGGAGGGGCGCGTCTCTTCGCGCCGGCGCGGCGTTCTCGTCAAACTTTGCAAGCCCGGGCAGGATCTGCGCGCGGACCTGCCGTCGATCGGCCCGTCCACCATCGCGCTTGCCGAGCGGGCCGGTCTTGCCGGTGTTGCCGTCGAAGCCGGACGGGCGCTGGTGCTGGAACGTAGCGAAGTGGTCAAGGTCGCCGATCAAGCGGGGCTTTTTGTCGCCGGAGTGGAGCGCACTTCCGGAGGTATCAGACGATGAACGCGCCACGTTACAAGCTCGCAGTGATCGCGGGTGAAGTTTCCGGCGACCTTCTGGGTGCCGATCTCGTCCGCGCGCTTCGGGCGCAAAGCCATTCTGACGTCGAACTCGTCGGGGTCGGCGGCGAGGCGCTGGAGGCCGAGGGCCTTCGCTCGTTGTTCGACTATTCCGAACTGTCGATCATGGGCTTCACCCAGGTGCTCGCCCGTCTGCCGAAGCTGATCATGCGTATTCGCCAAACGGCAAAGGCGATCATCGCAGCCCGACCCGACGCGCTTCTGATCATTGATAGCCCGGATTTCACCCACCGCGTGGCGCGAAAAGTGCGCGCCGCATTGCCGGATCTGCCCGTCATCAACTACGTCTGCCCGAGCGTCTGGGCCTGGAAGCCGGAGCGAGCACCGCGCATGCGCGGCTACGTCGATCACGTGCTCGCCGTCTTGCCGTTCGAGCCGGAGGCGATGGAGCGGCTGCAAGGCCCCCCGACCACTTATGTCGGCCATCGCCTTGCAAGCGACGCCAATGTGCTCGCCGTTCGCGCAAGCCGCCAGCCGCGCCTTGCGGGCGCCAAGGAGGGGCGTGTTGAGACATGCCTTCTATTGCCGGGCTCGCGCTCCAGCGAGGTCGGTCGCCTGCTGCCGATCTTCCGCGCGACAGTCGAGGAACTCGAAGCCCGCCATCCGGGAATTCGCTTCCTGCTCCCGACCGTCCCGCGCCAGGAGAAGCTGGTGCGGGAAATTACCGCATCCTGGACGATCCAGCCGGAAATTTCCGTCGGTGCGGCCGACAAATGGGCGGCCTTCGATCGAGCCGACGCGGCGATTGCTGCTTCGGGTACGGTCATTCTGGAACTCGCTTTGGCTGGCGTGCCCGTGGTTTCAACCTATGCGCCGGATTTCCTGGTGAAGTTCCTGCACAAGCGCATCCGCATCTGGAGTGGCGCGCTGCCGAACCTGATCGCGGATTTCCCGATCGTCCCGGAATATTTCGGCGAATCGATCCGCCCCGGCGCGTTGACGCGCTGGATGGAGCGGCTTTCGGGCGCAACGGCGCAGCGGGCCTCGATGCTCGACGGTTACGCGCTGGTGCAGCAGCGCATGACGACCGATCATCCGCCGGGCGAGATGGCGGCCAAGATCGTTTTTGGCTATCTCAACAAGAGCCAGCCGTAAGACTTAGCGCCGCCCGAGCGCACGACTGCCGCAATACTTCTGAAGACGGTGCCTGGTGCACAGTGCGCGCTAGGGTGGCGTTGTGTTGCCGCCATTACGAGACCGGCCACAACCGGTGCGAAACGTCGATCCTACCCTGCAAAAACAAAAGCCCGGCCATCGCTGACCGGGCTTTGTTGTCTCTGCTGATTGTCAGTCTTAGCGCTTGGAAACCGGCACGTAGTCGCGCTGCGGAGCGCCGACATAGAGCTGGCGCGGACGGCCGATGCGCTGTTCCGGATCCTCGATCATCTCGTTCCACTGCGCGATCCAGCCGACGGTACGGGCAAGCGCGAAGAGAACGGTGAACATGGTGGTGGGGAAGCCGAGAGCCTTCAGCGTGATGCCCGAGTAGAAGTCGATGTTCGGGTAGAGCTTCTTCTCGATGAAGTACTCGTCGGTGAGCGCGATGCGTTCGAGTTCCATCGCCACTTCGAGAAGCGGATCGTCCTTGTGGCCGAGTTCGGCGAGCACTTCATGCGTGGTCTTCTGCATGATCTTGGCGCGCGGATCGTAGTTCTTGTAGACGCGGTGACCGAAGCCCATCAGGCGGAACGGATCGTTCTTATCCTTGGCGCGGGCGATGAATTCCGGAATACGGTCGGCCGTGCCGATTTCGGCAAGCATGTTGAGTGCCGCTTCGTTGGCGCCGCCGTGCGCCGGGCCCCAGAGGCAGGCGATGCCGGCCGCGATGCAGGCGAACGGGTTGGCACCCGACGAGCCGGCGAGACGAACCGTCGAGGTCGAAGCGTTCTGTTCGTGGTCGGCGTGCAGGATGAAGATACGGTCCATGGCGCGCGACAGAACCGGGTTGACGACATATTCTTCGCAGGGAACGGCGAAGCACATGCGCAGGAAGTTCGAGGCGTAGTCGAGGTCGTTCTTCGGGTAAACGAAGGGCTGGCCGATGTGGTACTTGTAGGCCATGGCCGCAATCGTCGGCATCTTGGCGATCATGCGCAGCGACGCAACCATGCGCTGGTGCGGATCGGTGATGTCGGTCGAGTCGTGGTAGAAGGCAGAAAGCGCGCCGACGCAGCCGCACATGACGGCCATCGGGTGTGCGTCGCGGCGGAAGCCGGTGAAGAAGCGCGACATCTGCTCGTGCACCATGGTGTGGTGCGTGACGCGGTAGTCGAAGTCAGCCTTCTGCGCCTTCGTCGGCAGTTCGCCGTAAAGCAGCAGGTAGCAGACTTCCAGGAAGTCGCCGTGCTCGGCGAGCTGTTCGATCGGATAGCCGCGGTGGAGCAGCACGCCTTCGTCGCCGTCGATATAGGTGATCTTGGATTCGCACGACGCCGTCGACGTGAAGCCCGGGTCGTAGGTGAACATCTTCGTCTGCTTGTAGAGCGAGCCGATGTCCACGACGTCAGGGCCGATGGACCCAGATCGCACAGGAAGATCCGCCGACTTTCCATCGAGTGTTACAACCGCGGTTTTATCAGTCATCGGACCCTCCGTCTTATGGCAACGTGGCACACAGACGTGCCACGACAATGAACGTTGCGAATTTGCTATATGATTTATTTTCGACTGCCAAGCTGTACGAAAGGCAAATTGTGCGATGCGAAAATGTGCATATGGCGACGCAATAATGGCATGTTACGGCAATAAGTCCAAAGAGATCAATAAGCTCGTCCGATGATGGTGCGGTACCATTCTATATAGGTTTGCCGCTTTTTTCGGCAGATAGCGCCTCGGTTGCAGTTGCGCTGCGTTGGTTGCATGATCGACCGCGAAGTCAGGGTCCAAAGTGCGGGCGCAATGAGCGAAACGGAAATGCGGCAAGCGTCGCTCGACGTCGAACGCGGAAGCTTCAGGCTTCCCGGATCCGATGCCGCCGTTATCGCCGCGACATTACCTACGCGAGGCCGGTTCTCCCTGTTTCTCCGGCCATCGTGGCAAGCAATTGCGGGCCGCGCAGCCCGTTTCCGGCCTGCCGCGCTTAAACCGGCATTCCTCGCCGCCATCGAAGAGGAACGGGCATTCGGTCACGGTTTCGTGTTGATCCCGGTGTTCTTGATCTTCGGCGTGCTCGCCTGGCTGGCGCTGCCCTTCGATATCCGGATTGCCAATCTTGCAGTGCTGCTGTGCATTTTCGGAATAGCAGCGCTGGCCTGTCGGTGGCGGCTGGCGCCTTTGAGGGCTCCGTTGATTGCGGTTACGCTCTTCATCTCCGGCATGCTGCTGGTCGCGATCGAGACATGGCGCACCGACACCATTGTTCTCGACGCTCCGGTGACCACGAACCTTCGGGGTGTGGTCTTTTCACGCGAGCAGGATGATCGCGGCCGGTGGCGCTACGGGCTGGAGATCGAGGAAACGAGCCGGCCAAAGCTGCGCCGCCAGCCGCTGAAGGCGACGCTGGTGACGCGGGGCTCCGGAGAGCCGTTTCCGCTCGGCGCCCTGATCGAGGGCAGGGCGCGGCTGTCTCCGCCCTCGGGTCCGGCGCTGCCCGGCCTGAACGATTTCGCCTTCGACAGCTATTTCAAGGGAATCGGCGCCGTCGGGTTTTTCTACGGCGCGCCCAAACTATCCGAGAAGGTGGCGACCGAAGAGCCGGGGACGGCTTTCTCGCTGCGTTCGGCAGCGGCAAAAACGATGGCCGCAATGCGGGAAACGGTTGGCGAGAGGATTCGCGCCTCGATCGGCGGCGATACCGGCGCGCTAGCGGCGGCTCTGGTGACCGCAGAGGAAAGGGCCATCAGCCGGGAGACGGTCGAGGTGCTGCGACAGGCGGGGCTAGCGCATGTGCTGGCGATCTCCGGCCTCAACATGGCGCTGGCAGCCGGCACGTTTCTGATCGGCGCACGCACTGTTCTCAGCATGGTTCCGGGGCTGGCGCACCGTGCGCCGATCAAGAAGGTTGCCGCTGCCGGTGCGCTGCTGATGGTCTGCCTCTACATCCTCATTTCCGGCGGCGCCGTATCGGCACTTCGCGCCTGGATCATGATCTCGATCATGCTGGTCGCGGTGTTTTTCGACCGCATGTCGATCAGCCTGCGCAACGTCGCGCTCGCCGCAATCGTCATCGTGGTTCTCATGCCTTCGGCTGTGGCCGGGCCAGGCTTCCAGATGTCCTTCGCCGCCACCCTGGCGCTGGTTGCCGGCTACGGGCGCTGGCGCGAACGGCGCAACGGCAAGGCCGAAGCGGCTGGCGGCCGCACCAAGGGGCGCCTCATCACCGGCGTCGCCGCAGGCATCCTCATCACCTCGCTCATCGGCGGCCTGGCAACGTCGGTCTATTCGATCGCCTACTTCCACAGGCTGCCGGCCTATGGCCTGCTCGCAAACATTCTCACCATGCCGCTGATCAGCATCGTGATCATGCCGTTCGGTCTGTTCGCCATGCTTCTGATGCCGTTCGGGCTTGAGCATATGCCTTTGATGGCGATGGCGTGGGGTCTCGATCGGATGCTCGACGTCGCCCGGTTCGTGACGTCGCTCGATGGCGAGGTCGTGACCGGCCGCATCGGACCCATCGGCTTCGTGCTGATCGCGATCGGCGGGGTTTTTCTCTGCGTGCTGCGCAGTTGGCTGGCAATCTCTGGCATCGTGCTGATCTGTGCAGGCTTCTTCAGTCTGGCATTGGAAGATGGGAGTCGGCCCGACATCGTGATCGCCGAGGACGGACGCCTTCTCGGCCTGGTCACGGATGATGCCATCGCAACGAACCGGCCGCGCCCGCCGGACTTCATATTTTCGCAATGGCAACGAGCGCTCGCCGTGGGGGAGCACGAGCGGCCGGTCATGCTCCCGCCTGCAGCCGATGATCTTTACCCGGCTATGGAACAGGCGGTCCGACGAGCGCCGCCGATCGATGGAGAGAAGGCTACGGCGATCCGTGCGGATTTTTCATCGGCCATCGAGGCAAGCCGGCCAGGCCGATTTGTCTGCCGCGACAAGCAATGGTGTGCGGCGCGCAGCGCCATCGGCTGGACGATCGTCACCCTCGAAAATCCGCGCCTCTTTCCCGCCCTGTGCGATCAGGCAGACTTGATCGTGGTCGCCGCGCGGGTCGATGTGGAAGCGTGCGCGCCGCGCCGAGCCCGCATCGTCGACGCACGGACGCTGCGCCGCATGGGCGCAATCGAAATTCGGGCGGAGCAGCAGGAAGGGCAGGGCTCACCCGTCATGCAAATCCGGCCGGCTTTCACGACGCTTGCCCGTCCATGGGAGCGCCATCGCACCTATGATTGGCGCAGCGACACCTTCATCGAAGATCAGCCGACGCCCTGAAAACGCCTGTCCAGCTCCGGCAATGGGTGGTTGCGAAATTATTCTTGATTGATAAACTCCACAAATCCTTGTCATTCGGTTTTCCTTTGCTTAAAGAGCCCCGGAAGCGCGCAAGGGTAGCGGCGGATGACGGAAAACCCTTCGCCCTGACACGACGAAATGGACCAGTACGTGAGGAACGAGATGCCGAGACGAGCCCGATCGACGATCAATTTGTTGGCAGCCGCGATGCTGGTCCTGTCCTCCGCAGCTTCGCCAACGGCCGCCTTGGCCCAAGCGACGACGCAGGCACCCGCGGTTAATGGTACGCAAAGCGGAGCAACGGCGCCGTCCGCATCCGCGCCGACGGCAGAAAGTCAGGGCACGGCCGTAACCGTTCCGCCAGCGGAACCGGCGACGCAGGCGCAGCCGACACTGCAAGCTCCTGCCGCTACGTCGGGCGAGGGGGCTCCGGTAACCGTTGAAGGCGCCCCGGTGACGGCGGAAAGCGGGCCGGCAACGGGCGAGGGTGCAGCAAGCCCGGTGTTGCCGCATGATCTTTCGCCGATTGGCATGTTCATGGCCGCCGACGTGGTGGTGAAGAGCGTGATGATTGGCCTTGCGCTGGCGTCCGTCGCCACCTGGGCGATCTTTGTGGTCAAGTTGCTGGAACTCTTTGGCGCCAAGGCGCGCCTGACGCGCGCAGTTCGCCTGCTGTCGGCTGCCAACGGCCTGGCAGACGTCAAGGGAGCCTTTGACGGCAAGTCGGGACCGGCGCCCGAAATGGTCGCCGCGGCGATCGACGAAATGGCCCGCTCGGAGGCGGTGATCGACCATGCGCCGACGGGCGGCCTGAAGGAGCGTGTTTCCTCGCTTCTGACCCGCATCGAGGTTCGCGCCGGTAAGCGCATGACAAGTGGCACCGGCATCTTGGCCTCGATCGGCTCCGTCGGCCCATTCGTCGGCCTGTTCGGCACGGTCTGGGGGATCATGAATTCCTTCATCGGCATCAGCAAGGCGCAGACGACCAATCTGGCGATCGTGGCGCCGGGCATCGCGGAGGCGCTTTTGGCGACCGCTATCGGCCTGGTGGCGGCGATCCCGGCCGTCGTCATCTACAACTATTTTGCCCGCTCGGTCGGTGGCTACAAGGTCATTCTCGCCGATGCCGCGGCGGCCGTGGAACGGCTCGTCAGCCGCGACCTCGACCATCGCCTGGCCCGCAAGGCGCAGCCGCGCCGCCAGGACTTCGGTCACACCGAGACGACCATCGCAAGGATCGGGTGACCTATGGCCGGAAAAATCAGCGACGGTGGCGGCGATCTCGATGAAAACGCCGAGATCAACGTCACCCCCTTCATCGACGTCATGCTGGTGCTGTTGATCATTTTCATGGTGGCGGCGCCGCTTGCCACCGTGGACATGAAGGTGGACCTGCCGCAATCGGCTGCAAAGCCGGCTCCGCGGGACGACAAGCCGGTCTTCGTGACTTTGAAGGCGGATCTGGCTCTGGCGATCGGCAACGATGAGACGGCGCGCGAGAGCTTTGCCGACGAGTTGAAGCGCCTGACCGAAGGCAATACCGAGACGCGCGTTCTGCTGCGCGCGGACAAAGCCGTCGACTACGGTGAACTGATGACGGTGATGAACCTCATTCAGAACGCCGGCTACACCAAGATTGCCCTCGTTGGGCTGGAAGGCGCGCCGGGACGCTGATCCCGGCCGGCAATCGTGTTGCCTCCGCCATTCGCAGTGCAATTCCCTCCCGTTTTTCCGGCGCAGATTGCCGCTATCGCTTGAAACCGGCCGGGCGCCGATTTATGAGCTTACCTCAAAGGCTTTCCGACGGGAGCCAGAAGACGATCGTGCGTGCTTGCCCGAAAGCGGGCGCCGCGCCTATCCGGACACGAGGGCACTACCATGAATTTCGAAGCAGCGCGCACCAAGATGGTGGACAACCAGATCCGCACGACGGATGTCACGTCCCACTCGGTTCTGTCCGCGTTCCTGAGCGTGCCGCGCGAGGAATTCGTGCCTGCCAAGATGAAAGAGCTTGCCTACATCGACACGGATATCGCGCTTGAGGTTACCAATGGCAACGCACCGCGTTTCCTGATGGAGCCGTCGCCGCTCGCCAAGCTTCTCCAGCTGGCCGAAATCGCCAAGTCCGATGTCGTCCTGGAGATCGGCTGCGGCACCGGCTACGCGTCCGCACTGCTGTCACAGGTTGCAGGTTCGGTCGTTGCGCTCGAAAGCGATGAAGGCCTCGCCGCCACCGCGACGGAAACGCTGTCTCGCCTCGGCTACGACAACATCGCCGTCGTGACCGGCGAACTCGAGAAGGGATATGCCGCCGAGGCACCCTATGACGTGATCTTCGTTCACGGCTCGGTCGAAGTCCTGCCGACCGCTTTGTTCGAGCAGCTGCGCGATGGCGGGCGGCTGGTCGTCGTTGAAGGATTTGGCAATGCTTCTCGCGCTAAACTCTATGTGCACGAGCACGGAAAGACGTCCGAGCGCCCCGATTTCAACACCGCGGTCAAGCCGCTTCCCGGCTTCCGTCGTGCACAGGAATTTGTTTTTTGAGGTCCCGCTTATTGAGGGATATCAACAATTAATTGCGTTGCTAAAATAACAATGTTGCCAATTCGCAACGCGGTACTTGTTTCTTTTTGAAATGGCTGCGCAGAGTATGGCTGCGCAGTTGTCGGAATGCTGATTCCGGGTTTCAAAGAGTGCAGTGGTAGTGATTTGCTCACCAGTGGGCGGTGTGAGCGCTTCATCGCCGTGTCTAGTTGGGGTCGCTTTTTGCACAAAGAGCGGCGCCGCGGAAATAGAGGGCAGGCTCTGCCGCCCCGATCGGAGAGAGAAGTAATGGTGTCGATTGTCCGCAAAGCGGCCCTCCTGGCCGCCGTTTCGACAAGCTTGCTGCTTGCACCGCACGCAGTACTGGCCGAAACGATCTTCGGCGCAATGGCCAAAGCCTACGCAAACAACCCTGACCTGAACGCCGCGCGGGCCGGCCTCAGGGCGACCGACGAGAGCGTGCCGATTGCCAAGTCCGGCTTTCGCCCCCAGGTGGCGGCATTCGCGTCCGGAACGCTTTCGACCATCGACAGAGAAAAGACCCTGAGCGAAGACCTCCACCAGGGACAGGTCGGCATCACCGTAAACCAGATGGTGTTTGACGGCTTTCAGACGCTGAACAATGTGCGCGCCGCTGAATCGAACGTCTTTGCGACCCGCGAATCGCTGCGCGCCAACGAGATATCGATTCTCCTTTCGGCCGCGACCATCTATTCCAACATCGCGCGCGACCAGCAGCTCGTATCGATCCGCAAGCAGAACATCGCCTTCCTTCAGGAGCAGGTTAACGCGGCGAAAGCCCGTCTCGATGTGGGCGAAGGCACCCGAACGGACGTGAGCCTCGCCGAAGCCTCGCTCGCCAACGCCCAGTCGCAGCTTATCGTCGCCGTCGCTCAGTTGAAGCAGAGCGAAGCGACCTATGTACAGATCGTCGGCGATGTGCCGCGTGGCATCAAGCAGGCTTCGCCGGCTTCGAAGGCCCTGCCGCGCACGCTCGATCAGGCCGTCGCGACCGGTCTGCGCGAAAGCCCGATCATTCTGTCGGCGCAGTACTCCGTTGATTCGGCCGGTTATCAGGTCAAGTCGGCGGAAGGCACGATGCTCCCCGGTGTGACGCTGCAGGGCCAGGTTGGCCGCACCACCGGCAATGCCAGCCAGTTCGATAGCAATGCATCGAGCATTACGGCTCGCCTCGAAGTTCCGATCTATCAGGGTGGCGCCGAGTACGGCCAGATCCGCCAGGCCAAGGAACGTCTCGGCCAGCAGCGCATCCTCGTCGATTCGGCGCGTGCGGCGGTACAGCAGACTATTGTCTCCGCCTATGCTCAGCTGGAAGCCGCGATTGCGCGCATCTCCGCCAACAAGGCGCAGATCTCCGCCGCCAAGCTGGCTCTCGATGGCGTGATCGAAGAGCGCAAGGTCGGCCAGCGTACGACACTCGACGTGCTTGATTCGCAGCAGGACGTGCTTCAGGCACAGGAACTTCTGGCCGTTGCCCAGCGCGACGCGGTCGTTGCGAGCTATTCGCTGCTTGCTGCCGCCGCGCGGCTGACCGTGAAGGATCAGGGCCTGCAGGTTGCCGAATACCGTGCCGAAGAGCACTACGAAGTGGTCAAGGACAAGTGGTTCGGTCTGCGAACCGTTGACGGTCGCTAAGGCGTCCGTTCGCATCATTGAGTACCTGCCAACGCCTCGGGTCTTCCCCGGGGCGTTTCTATTTTTTCCCCTGAAAACAAATCTGTGCAAGAATCCTTAGCGTTGATTCGTGGCGTATGTTTCGTTCGCGAACTCACTTAAGGTTTGTCGGAAATCGGCGCATGTCCAGTTTTGGGACACATGTCTGCCGCGTCAAACGAGGATGGAAATGGCACAGCTCAATGTCGCGCGTGAACCGTCGATGGATGAAATCCTGGCATCCATTCGCAAGATCATTGAGAGCAACGAACCCGGGCAAGCCGGATTTGCGCCGCAGGAGCAGTTCGAGGACGAGGGCAACGACGAGATCGAGCTGACTATCGACAGCGAGATCGAGACGATCGCCTTTGGCCGACGCGATGAGGCGCCCAAGGCCGCGTTTGTCGAACCGGTCGTGGACAGCCAGGCCGGGCTGTCGGAGCCGTCGCCGGCAGCGCAGCCGCCGCTTTCACTTGCCGATGTCGCAGCACGGGTTCGCGCCGCGTCCGAGCGTCATACGACGAGCTTTGCCGGACGTGAGGTGCCGCCTGCGCCGCAGGTCGTCGCTATTCAGGACAGTCCGGTCGTCACCTCGCGCATGGCAGCAGTTTCCGCGCCGAAAGCGCCGGTGATCGAGCCCGTTGCTGCAGTTGAGGCGCCGGCAGAGCCGGAAGTCGTAGCGCCGCCGCCAGTCGAACTCCCGGAAGTTCTAAGCGCGGTTCCGCCGGTGGCCGCCGTCGTTCCGCCGGAAGCGCCCGCGCCGGAGACGGCGCTTGCCGCGATCGTCTCGCCGGAGGTCGGCCGCAAGGTCGCTCAGTCGTTCGGCGATCTTGCCCACGCAGTGGATCAGGAATCGCGGCGTTCCTTTGATGAAATTGCCGAAGCGATGCTACGGCCGATGCTGCAGGAATGGCTCGATGACAATCTGCCGACGCTCGTCGAGCGGCTCGTCCGCGAGGAAATCGAACGCGTCGCGCGCGGCCCCCGCCGCTAAATGCCGAATCCGAACACGAAAGAAGCCGCGCGATCGTCGCGGCTTTTTGCGTTCGTGTTGACTTGCACCGGCCGTTCCGGTTTACAAGACGCTGACATCAATCTCGTAAATTGGCTCCAAAATGCTTGATAAGACCTACGATTCCGCATCCGTCGACCCGCGTATCGCCAAGAAGTGGGACGAAGAAAACGCGTTTCGTGCAGGGGCGGGTGCCAAGCCCGGCGCCGACAGTTTCTGCATCGTGATCCCGCCGCCGAACGTGACGGGTTCGCTGCACATGGGCCACGCGCTCAACAACACGCTTCAGGACGTGCTCGTTCGTTTCGAACGCATGCGCGGCAAGGATGTGTTGTGGCAGCCGGGCATGGACCATGCAGGCATCGCCACCCAGATGGTCGTCGAGCGTAAGCTGATGGAGAGCCAGCAGCACCGCCGGCAGATGGGCCGCGAAGCCTTCATCGAGAAGGTCTGGGAATGGAAAGCCGAATCGGGCGGGCTCATCTTCAACCAATTGAAGCGTCTTGGCGCGTCCTGCGACTGGTCGCGCGAACGCTTCACCATGGACGAAGGTCTGTCCGAAGCCGTTCTCGAGGTCTTCGTTTCGCTCTACAAGGAAGGCCTGATCTACAAGGATAAGCGCCTGGTCAACTGGGACCCGAAGCTTCTGACCGCGATTTCGGACCTGGAGGTCGAGCAGCACGAGATCAACGGCAACCTCTGGCACCTGCGCTATCCGTTGGAGCCTGGCGTAACCTTCGATTACCCGGTCGCCTTCGATGAAGACGGCAAGGCGACCGAGTGGGAAAAGCGCGATTACCTCGTCGTCGCCACGACGCGTCCTGAAACCATGCTCGGAGACAGCGGCATCGCGGTCAATCCGGAGGATGAGCGCTACAAGCCTTTGATCGGCAAGCACGTCATTCTGCCGATCGTCGGTCGCCGCATTCCTGTCGTTGCCGACGACTATGCGGATCCGACCGCCGGCACCGGTGCGGTGAAGATCACGCCTGCGCATGATTTCAACGACTTCGACGTCGGCAAGCGCGCCGGTCTGCGCGCGATCAACATCATGACGATCGAAGGCCGCATCACGATCAAGGACAACGAGGATTTCCTCGAAGGGCTCAGCGATCCGGCTGCCCTGCACGGCGCCTGGGACGAACTCGAAAGCAAGGACCGCTTCGAAGCGCGCAAGATCATCGTTCGCATCTTCGAAGAGGCGGGCCTGCTCGACAAGATCGAGCCGCACAAGCACATGGTTCCCCATGGCGACCGTGGCGGCGTGCCGATCGAACCGCGTCTGACGGAGCAATGGTACGTTGACGCGAAGACGCTGGCCAAGCCCGCGATCGCCGCCGTCAAGGAAGGTCGGACCAACTTCGTTCCAAAGAACTGGGAGAAGACCTACTACGAGTGGATGGAAAACATTCAACCCTGGTGCGTTTCGCGCCAGCTGTGGTGGGGGCACCAGATCCCGGCCTGGTACGGTCCGGACGGTCAGGTCTTCGTCGAAAAGACCGAGGAAGAGGCGTTGCACGCGGCGATCCAGCATTATCTGGCGCATGAAGGCCCGATGAAGGCCTATGTCGAGGATCTGCTCGAGAACTTCAAGCCGGGCGAAATCCTGACGCGTGACGAAGACGTTCTCGACACCTGGTTCTCCTCGGCGCTTTGGCCGTTTTCCACGCTCGGCTGGCCGAACGAGACGCCGGAACTGGAGAAGTACTATCAGACCGACGTGCTGGTCACCGGTTTCGACATCATCTTCTTCTGGGTTGCCCGGATGATGATGATGGGCCTGCATTTCATGAAGGATGCCGACGGCACTCCGGTCGAGCCTTTCCATACGGTCTATGTCCATGCGCTCGTTCGCGACAAGAACGGCCAGAAGATGTCGAAGTCGAAGGGCAACGTCATCGATCCGCTCGAACTGATCGACGAATACGGTGCTGACGCCTTGCGCTTCACGCTGGCGATCATGGCGGCCCAGGGGCGTGACGTGAAACTCGACCCGGCCCGCATCGCCGGCTACCGCAACTTCGGCACCAAGCTGTGGAACGCGACGCGTTTTGCCCAGATGAATGGCGTTACCAGCAGCGATGGTTTCATTCCCGAAACCTCATCGCTCACCGTCAACCGCTGGATCCTGACGGAGCTGTCGCGGACCATCCGCGACGTCACCGAGGCGCTCGATGCCTATCGCTTCAACGACGCGGCCGGCAGCCTCTATCGGTTCGTCTGGAACCAGTTCTGCGATTGGTACCTCGAACTGCTGAAGCCGATCTTCAGTGGCGAGGACGAAGCGGCAAAACGCGAGTCGCAGGCCTGCGTCGCCTACGTTCTCGACGAGATCTACAAGCTGCTGCACCCGTTCATGCCGTTCATGACGGAAGAGCTCTGGGCGCAGACGGCAGGCGAGGGCCAGGAGCGTTCGACGCTGCTGTGCCACGCCGAATGGCCGGCGCCGTCCTATGCTGACGACACGGCGGCCGACGAGATCAACTGGCTGATCGATCTGGTTTCGGGCATTCGTTCGGTCCGTTCGGAGATGAACGTCCCGCCGGCGGCAACCGCGCCGCTGATCGTTGTCGGTGCCAACAACCTGACGCGCGAGCGCCTGCAGCAGCATGCCCAGGCCATCGGTCGTCTGGCGCGCGTCGAGCATATCGACCACGCCACTGTTGCGCCGCGCGGCAGCGCCCAGATCGTCGTTGGCGAGGCAACGGCCTGCCTGCCGCTCGGCAACCTGATCGACCTTTCCGCCGAGAAGGCCCGACTTGAGAAGGCGATCGCCAAGGTGGAAGCCGAGCGCGAGCGCATCCTCGGCAAGCTGGCCAATGAGAAGTTTGTCGCCAACGCAAAGCCGGAACTGGTCGAAGCGGAACGTGAACGCCTCGTAGAGCTCGATCTCCAGAAGGAATCGCTGAGCGTTGCGCTGACGCGCGTCGCCGAGGCCGGTTGAGGCCGTTAATCGACGGATTCAACGAGAGGGCGTTCAAGAGAATGCCTGACCGTCAGAAATCGAAATCCGCGGCAGAAATGCCGCGGATTTTTTATTTTAGAGATACAAGATAGACTTCAGCCTATCGAGATTTGGCATTGATTCGATCAGTTGAATCTGCTGCGCGGGTCATTAAGCGCGCGTGGCGTTTGAGCGGAACTTCAACGGAGTTTTTCGCTGTTCTACCGCAAAAAGCGATAATGTTGTTCAGGCGACACAGGTTTTCGATGGTTTGGAAATCCATTCTAATTCAGTGGATTTCATCCATGATTCTGGAAAAATGGTTCCGATCTGGCGCCATTGTGGCTAAATCATGAGAATCTTACGTAAATTCTGTGACCGATCGAGCCTGCTAACTGCTAGATCTCGCATTTGCGATTTCACGGGATCGTGAGAATACTTCGGCCCACACGACATGAGGTGGAATGTCGCAGTTTTGCAGTGCAGGGGGAGGAGCTGGATGGCTCACATGAATTTAAAGCGGGGTGTTCTGTCGGTAGCAGCGGGTTTGCTGTTTGCCTCCGCCGCGCACGCGGGCGGTCTTGAGCGCGGCGGTTACAACATCGATCTGCTGTTCGACCCGTCGGATTATGCGGGGGAAGCGTCGGCGACCTACGTCAATCCGCAGCGCGAATTGAAGAACGTCCGTGATACCGATACCGGGAACACCAACATCCTTACCGGGACTTTTGGTGGCGGCAATCTCAACAACAGACCGAATACTGCTGACGACACCGAGAGCTACTGGGTTCCGCGCGTCGGCGTTAAGGCGGCCTTTGGTGACAGCGTCGACTGTATGGCTGACTACTCCCAGCCCTGGGGTGCCCACACCAATCCGGGGCAGAACTGGGCCGGTGCCAACAGCAATATCGAAACGAAGGTAGAGAGCGACAACTACGCCGCGACCTGCTCCTACAAATGGGACATGGGGCCAGGCCAGTTCCGTGTGATCGGCGGCGTCTTCTATCAGGAAGTCAACGGCTTCAAGGAACGGCTGGTTCAGGATTATACAGGCACGCCGCTCGCTGGTGCCTTTACCGGCATTGGCAGGCTCGAGCTTGGAGGGCATGGCTGGGGCTGGCGCGCAGGTGCTGCCTACGAAATCCCCGAGTATGCCTTGCGAGCGAGCCTCGTCTACAACAGTGCTGTCGATCTGGATAACCTCTCGGGCTTCATCGACCTTCGCCAGTTGGGCTTCGTTGTACCGGGTGTGGGCCTTGTGACCGGTACGAAATACGACGTAAACGGTGCGGCTTCGATGCCGGACTCGCTGGAACTCAAGCTGCAGAGCGGCTTTGCACCCGGTTGGGCGGCATTTGGCTCGGTGAAGTGGACGGACTGGAGCCAGCTTCAGGTCCTGAAGTTCTGCCCCGCCACGGTCTCCCGTACTACGCCATGCACGAGCCTTGATCTTCTCTACCGTGACGGCTGGACGATCACCGGCGGTGTCGGCCACAAGTTCAATGATCAGTGGAGCGGCGCCGTCAGCCTGACCTGGGACCGCGGCACCAGCCACGGTTATGGAACGCAGACCGACACCTGGACGCTGGGAACCGGTGTTTCCTACACGCCGACCGAGAACCTTGAGTTCCGTCTTGCTGGTGCTGTCGGCATCATGACCGGCGGCAGTTCCGGTGCGGTGAAGTATGGTGACGACGTCATTGGTGACGACGTTTCCTACGATTTCGACGACGACTTTGTCGGTGCCATTTCGACATCGATCAAAGTGAAGTTCTGATCCTTCGTCATCTGATCCTGCAAGGCCCGGTTTTACCGGGCCTTTCTTATGTGTGGAGCCTCTTAACCACGCGTCCGCACTGTCCCGCAATGTGACGATTCAGCAACACTTTTAATGCTAGAGTTTGCTAGGATCAGACTCGTTCCGGCTATGTCCATTTCCCGCCACAAACAGGGAGCAGCGATATAGGGACAAGCCTGCAATGTGAGTGCGATACCTGCAGCGTTTGGGGTGAAATGAAACTTGGATCGATGACCGTCATGAGAAATGTGGCCTCCGGCACGCCAGTGCAAGTGGTCCATCAAAATGACTGCTTCGGGGACTATGTCGAAGTTTCATTGTGGAAAGGTTGCGCCGGCTTTGTCGGCGGAGTTGGTGCAGTTCCCGGCGGCGGGTCGTCCGGGCTTGTGTGTTTGCAGCGGTGATGGGTTCGGCGTGGCCGGCTGGAACGGAAGAATTAGACTGTGATGCTTGCGGGTGAACTAAAGTCACTAAAGGTTGCGATACTCGGCGTGTCGCTGGCGGTCTGTGGGACCTTCGCCATGCCGGCCTACGCTTTTGATCCCGGTGCGGGCGTCACCAAGGAATCAGGTCCGTTCGCGCTCTTCAAGTTCGGGTTTTCCGCCTACAAGAATGGCCGCAAGGACGAGGCCGTAGAAGCTTACAAATACGCGGCCGAGAAGGGCCACACCGGATCCCGCTGGGCCCTCGCCAACATGTACGCCTATGGCGACGGCGTCGCCGAGAACGACCTCGAAGCCTTCAAGATCTATAGCGAAATCGCCCAGGAGGGCGTGGAGCCGGGGTCGGAAGACACCGGTTACTTCGTCAACGCGTTGATCTCCCTTGCCGGCTACTATCGCCGCGGCATTCCCGACAGCCCGATCAAGTCCGACATGTCCCAGGCGCGCCAGCTCTATTTCCAGGCGGCATCGACCTTCGGCGTCGCCGAGGCGCAGTTCCAGCTCGCGCGCATGCTCTTGTCGGGCGAGGGCGGTAGCGTGAACGTTCAGCAGGCCAAGAAGTGGCTCAATCGTGCGCGCAAGAGCGGTCACGCCGGCGCCATGGGCGTCTTTGGCAATGTGATTTTCCAGGAAGGCCAGACCGTTCGTGGTCTCGCGTTCATGACTGCGGCACTCGACCAGTGTTCGCCGAAGGATCGGCCCTGGATGCAGTCGATGCAGGAGCAGGCCTTCTCGCTTGCCAGCGAGGACGATCGACGCACGGCAATCGCACTGTCGCAGAACCTGCACATGCAGGGCGACGACGACTGATTGTCATCGTCGAGCGTTCCCCGAACCGCCGCCGGCCCAGGGATCATTCTCCACACACTAAGATCTGGAAAAATGCGCCTTAAGCGGGCGCGAACGCAAACGTCCCGATGACGGGCACGTGGTCCGAAGGCTTCTCCCAGGCGCGGACATGCTTGTCGATGGATGTTGACACCAGCCGATCGGTCGCCTCCGGCGACAGCATCAAATGGTCGATGCGGATGCCGAAATTTTTCGGCCAGCAGCCGGCCTGATAATCCCAGAACGTATAGAGCGGCACAGCGTCCGACGTCGCGCGCACAGCGTCGGTGAAGCCGAGGTTGCGCAGCCGGCGAAATGCCGCGCGCGTTTCCGGCAGGAAGAGGGCATCGTTCTGCCAGACCTTGATATCCCAGCAGTCGTGTTCCTCGGGGATGACGTTGTAGTCGCCGGCAAGGATGAAGGGTTCTTCGAGCAACAGGCGCTGCTTCGCATAGGCCTCCAGCCGGCGCATCCAGGCGAGTTTGTAGGGATATTTCTCGCTGTCGACGGGGTTTCCGTTCGGAAGGTAGAGCGAGCAGACGCGGATCGCGCCGCCTTCGACCGAGAAGACACCTTCGATGAAACGTGACTGTTCGTCCGTATCGTCACCAGGCAGGCCGCGATTGACCTCGTCCGGCCGCAGCTTGGAAAGCAGCGCGACGCCATTGAAGCCCTTCTGGCCGTGTGTTTCGACATGATAGCCAAGCGCCTCGATCTCGAGGCGCGGAAAGCCGTCGTCGACCGATTTGATCTCCTGCAGGCAGACGATATCCGGTCCGCTTTCCTTCAGCCAGGCCAGCAGGCTGTCGATTCGCGCCTTGACGCCATTGATGTTCCAGGTGGCAATCTTCATGGCTCGAAACGCCCTTCCATGTCGGTTAAGTCCTTGGCGGGGTCATTTCTAGCCGCTCCGGATTCTTTTGACAAATCCGTTGCCTGCGGGTTTTCAACAGCGCGCGCGAGCCGCACCGACGCTTCCCATCAGGGGGCAGCGGTCGATACGGTATACGCTGCAGGCGTCGAATTGATTCCGCCCGTTGGCGGGCTATAGTCCCGCCCATGATCGATCTCGTGCAGAATTATTGGCCGCATATCCTGGCGCTTTTGTCCTTCGCGCTGGGCATTCCCGCGGCCATTCATGCCGCGATGACGAAGGACGACGTGCGCGCCGCGGCGGGCTGGGTCGGTGTCGTCCTGCTTTCGCCGATCGTCGGCGCGCTGATCTATGCCGTTGCCGGAATCAACCGTATCCGGCGCTCCTCAATCGGCTCGCAACGCGCTCTGTTGCGCGGGCAGGGGCCGGATCAGTTCGGCCGCTTCGACGTTTCGGATGCCGACATATCGGTGCAGTTCGGAGAACGATTTGCGGCGATGAAGATCCTCGGCGACCGCGTTTCACGCCATCGCATGTGCACGGGCAACCGTATTTCGGTGCTCGCCGGCGGCGATACCGCCTATGCCGCGATGCTGGAAGCGATCGCCGGCGCCCGGCGCTCGATCCTGCTCGAAAGCTATATCTTCGATCGCGACGTCATAGGCCTACGCTTTGCCGACGCCCTGATCGCGGCGGTGGCGCGCGGTGTCGAGGTGCGGGTGCTGATTGACGCCGTAGGCGCGCGCTACTCGGTGCCGAGCATTGTCGGTCATCTGGAGGCGGCGGGCGTTCCGACGGCGGTTTTCAACGGCAACATCATCATGGGGCTACGGCTGCCCTATGCCAACTTGCGCACGCACCGAAAGATCCTTGTGGTCGACGGTCAGGTTGCCTTTGCCGGCGGCATGAACATCCGGGTGGGCTTCACCAGCGAGATCGCCGGTCAGGCGCCGGCACAGGATACGCATTTCCGCATGGCCGGACCGGTGGTCGCCGATATCTTCCAGGTCTCGTCCGAAGATTGGCAATTCTCAAGTGGCGAGGTTCTGGCGGGCCCCGCATGGGCGATCGAAGAGGCACCGCTGCCGGCGGATGGGCCGTCGGTACTGATGCGTGCCGTGCCATCCGGACCTGACGCCACCAATGAGACCAATCACAAGATGCTCATGGGGGCGTTTTCGGTCGCGCAGAAGAATATCCGCGTGATGTCACCCTATTTCCTGCCGGACCGCGAACTGATCAGCGCGCTCGTCACCGCCGCGCGCCGCGGCGTCGAGGTGGATATCATCGTTCCCGCAGTCAACAATCTGCTGCTGGTCGACAGGGCGATGACTGCGCAGTTCGATCAGGTGCTGAAGGGCCATTGTCGTGTCTGGCGGGCGAAGGGCGCATTCAACCACTCCAAGCTTTTGACCGTGGACGAGCGTTGGGCCTATGTCGGGTCCACCAATCTCGACCCGCGCTCCCTGCGCCTCAACTTCGAGTTCGACCTTGAGGTTCTCGACCATGGCTTCGCCGAGGCGATCAATGGCACGATCTCCGACATTCTCGCCTCAGCCGAGCCGGTCACGCTCGAAAGGCTGCGCAAAAAGTCGTTCGCGGATCGATTGGCGAACCGCATTCTCTGGCTCGGATCGCCCTATCTCTGACGCAAACGGCTCCGTTCGTTGTTGAAACGGAGCCGGCTAAGAGAGACGTGGGGCGCTGGCGTCAGATGGAGAAACTCGTTCCGCATCCGCAGCTTGCAACCGCGTTCGGATTCTTGATCTGAAACGACTGGCCGAGCAGGTTGTCGACGAAGTCGATTTCCGAGCCGCCCATATAGACGAGCGACAGGCTGTCGATCAGGACCTTGGCTTCGTTCTTTTCCAGCACCAGGTCGTCGTCATTGCTGCTGTCGACCAGGTCGAACTTGTAGGAGAAGCCCGAGCAGCCGCCGCCCTCAACGGACACTCGCATGGCGTTGTTGTGGCTGTCGGAACGCAGGATCGTGGCGATCCGCTTCGCTGCAGCGTCCGAGAGGGTCACGGTTTCATGCGTCATATCTGCCTCCTGCCGGGGTCAAGAACCGGAGAGAATTGCCCTGTGTTAAAGCATGCGATCTGGTCGGTTTCGGGGCCTCTTTCAAGACCCGCGGCCAAGCCGTTGCTTCCGCTTGCGGAATCGGTCGATCTTGCATGACGTGTTTCCGTAGCTTTCACTATAGGTATGAAGGCTTGAATGTCCCGTCAATGGGACGACGAATTAGGTGGAAGATGACATTCGACAAAAATGCGCTCGGCTTCGGTTATGGTGAACATGCGCCGTTCGCGTCGAATCCCTGGATGACGCGCGGCAGGCTCTTTCCCGAAGCGACGAGCGCGACGCGCTCCGATTTTCAGCGCGACCGCGACCGCATCGTGCACACCACTGCGTTTCGCCGCCTGAAGCACAAGACGCAGGTCTTCATTGCCGCTGACGGCGATCACTACCGCACCCGTCTGACGCACACGATCGAGGTGGCGCAGATCGCCCGGGCTCTGGCGCGCGCGCTCAAGCTCGACGAAGATCTGGCCGAAGGCGTCGCTCTCGTGCATGATTTCGGCCACACGCCCTTTGGCCATACGGGCGAGGATGCCCTTCACGAGATGCTGAAGCCCTATGGCGGCTTCGATCACAATGCCCAGTCGCTGCGCATCGTCACCAAGCTCGAGCGGCGCTACGCCGAGTTCGACGGGTTGAACCTGACCTGGGAGAGCCTGGAAGGTCTGGTCAAGCACAACGGGCCGTTGCTGACCGCGGACGGTGAGGGCACGCGAGGGCCCGTGCCGCAGCCGATCCTCGACTATTGCGCGCTGCATGATCTGGAACTGGCGAGTTTTGCGAGCCTCGAAGCGCAGGTCGCGGCCATTGCTGATGATATCGCCTACAACACCCATGATATCGATGACGGTCTGCGGGCTGGCTATCTCACCTTCGAAATGCTCGAAGACGTGCCGTTTCTCGCGCGCCTGATGCGCGAGGTCCATGACCGCTATCCCGGTCTTGAAAGCAGCCGCTTCACGCATGAGATCATGCGGCGTCAGATTACCGCGATGGTCGAGGACGTGATCGGCGTCGCGCAGCAACGGATCGGCGAGATAAGGCCGCAAAGTGCTGCCGATGTGCGCCAGGCCGGCACCGTGATGGCAACCTTCTCTGAGGAGATGGGCGAGACGGACAAGCAGATCAAGCGCTTGCTGATGACCCGGATCTACCGGCACCCGGAAGTCATGCGCGTGCGCGAAAATGCAGCCTCGATCGTCTGCGATCTCTATCATGCCTTCATGGACGACCCGCAGCTGATGCGTGAGCACTATTGGATCGACCAGATTGCCGGCATGGCGGAGCCGGCGCGGGCGCGGCACGTCGGCGACTACCTCGCCGGCATGACCGACACTTTTGCGATCAGCGTGCACAAGCGCTTGTTTGACCATACGCCCGATTTGCGCTAGGGACCCCCCGCCCGGAGGCTTGCGGTTCGGCCGAACCGAGCCTCCTTTTTGAGTTTTGCGCCGGTCACTTGTGGCCGGGAAAAGCGGACGGATCAGATGAATCTCTTCACGGACTTCGAATCAAGAATTAAGGACATTCTCGAAACGCTTGAAAGCGTTCGAGAAAAGCGATCCGAGCTTGACTTCGGCCGTGTCAATGTCGAGCCGCCACGTGATCCGAGCCATGGTGATGTTGCGACCAATGCTGCGATGGTGCTGGCAAAGCCGCTCGGCATGAATCCTCGCGCGCTTGCCGAACTCATCGTCGAGAAGCTCAAGCAGGATCCGGAAGTCACCGACGTCTCCGTCGCCGGTCCGGGCTTCATCAACGTCCGCCTTTCTGTTTCCTACTGGCAGAAGCTGCTGTCGGGCATGGCGCGTGCGGGCGTCGACTACGGCCGTAGCGCTGTCGGTGGCGGCCGCAAGGTCAACGTCGAATACGTATCGGCCAACCCGACCGGCCCGATGCATGTCGGCCATTGCCGCGGAGCCGTTGTCGGCGACGCGCTGGCCAACCTTTTGGCCTTCTCCGGCTATGAGGTCACGAAGGAATACTACATCAACGATGCGGGGTCGCAGATCGACGTTCTCGCGCGGTCCGCATTCCTGCGTTATCGCCAGGCGCTGGGCGAAGAGATCGGCGAGATCCCGCCGGGCCTTTATCCGGGCGACTATCTCGTGCCGGTCGGCGAGGCGCTCGCCGACGAATTCGGCACGAGCCTCAGGCTGATGCCTGAAGACAAGTGGATGCCGCTCGTCAAGGACCGGACGATCGACGCGATGATGGCGATGATCCGCGAGGATCTCGCGGCGCTGAACGTCAATCACGACGTCTTCTTCTCCGAGCGCACGCTGCACGCGAACGGTGCTGCCGCCATCCGCACGGCGATCAACGACCTGACCTTCAAGGGCCACGTCTACAAGGGCACCCTGCCGCCGCCGAAGGGCCAGCTGCCGGAAGATTGGGAAGACCGCGAGCAGACGCTGTTCCGTTCGACCGAGGTCGGCGACGATATCGACCGGCCGCTGATCAAGTCGGACGGCAGCTATACCTACTTCGCCGCCGACGTTGCCTACTTCAAGGACAAGTTCGACCGCGGCTTCGACGAGATGATCTATGTGCTCGGTGCCGACCATGGCGGCTACGTCAAGCGCCTGGAAGCGCTGGCGCGCGCCGTCTCCGGCGGTTCGTCGAAGCTTACGGTTCTGTTGTGCCAGCTGGTCAAGCTCTTCCGCGACGGCGAGCCGGTGAAGATGTCGAAGCGCTCCGGCGACTTCGTCACGCTGCGCGATGTCGTCGATGAAGTCGGCCGCGATCCGGTGCGCTTCATGATGATCTACCGGAAGAACTCGGAACCGCTCGACTTCGACTTTGCTAAAGTAACAGAACAGTCGAAGGATAACCCGGTCTTCTATGTGCAGTATGCGCATGCGCGCTGCCGCTCGGTCTTCCGCCAGGCCGCGGACGCATTCCCGGATCTGAACCTCGAATCGGTCGATCTCGCCAGTGCCGTTCTGGGCCAGATCACGGATCCGACGGAGCTCCAGCTCGTCGCCAAGCTCGCAGAATATCCGCGAGTCATCGAGGCTGCGGCACTGGCTCAGGAGCCGCATCGCATCGCGTTTTACCTGTATGATCTTGCCGCCGCCTTCCACGCACATTGGAACAAAGGTAAAGAGAATCCGGAATTACGTTTTGTTAACGATAAAAATAGAGAATTAAGTACTGCCAGACTCGGGCTGGTGCATGCTGTCGCTTCGGTATTGAAATCCGGCCTGTCTATTACAGGCACCTCCGCACCGGAGGAAATGCGATAAGTATTGTCACCATTTTCCCACAATGCACTGGCACAGCGATACAGGCAATTGTGAGTGGAGAGCATGGCAGACAAACAATTCGCACGAAGCGGGCCGGCTGAATTCGATGTATTGGCAGACGATGATCCGTTGGCCGAACTCGCCCGGATCGTCGGTTACGATGCCCGGCCGGCCGTCCAACAGTTGCAGGAACTGCAACGACACCAGGAGGCGGTGCGTCAAGATCCCGCCTTCGATCTCGAAGGCGAGCTGCTTCGCGCGTTCGACAGCTACGACGCGCCGCGGTCCGCACCGCAGCCGGCTCCGATCGAAGAGCCCCGGTTCGAGCCGGTAGCTGAACACGTCGTCGTTCACGAAGAGCCGGTGGCGGAGCCCGTCGCCGAGCTTGACGAGCCGGTGTTCGTCCAGCCCGAACGCGTCGAAGCGGCGCCAGCCCCCGTCGCTGACGAGGACTATGCCGAGGTTCACGCCTTCTCCGTGGCGCCGCAGGTTGCCGAAGACGGCAACGCCGAGGCCGTCGTCGACGAGCCGGCGTTTGACCTTGAGCGCGAACTCGAGTTGTCGCTTGGCGAAGCCGATCTGTTGTCGGACGACGTTGCCGAGGTTGCGGCGCACGTCGAGCCGCAGGATATCGATCCGCGTGATCAGTTCGTCGATGCATGGCAGGCGCCGGCCGTCGAAGCCGCTCCGGTCTGGGCCGAGCCGGCTCCGGTTGCGGATGCATTTTCGGCCTATGAACAGCCGCGCTTCGATGTCGCGGCCGAAGAGCGTGAAATTGAGCCTTCCTATCAGGAAGACGTGGTCGCAGCTCAGGCAGTCGTCGAGCAGGATGCTGGCCGTGACGATCTTCTGGCGGACATAGAACGGTTCCCGGTTCCGCCGGTCTCAGCGATGGTTGCCGCTGCGGTCCAGTCGCATCCGGCTCTCCATGTGGAAACACAGCCCGTCGTTGCGCCGGTGGTCACGCCAGCGGTTGCCACTGCCGCTCCGATAAAGAAGAGCCCTTATCCCTTTACGCCCACCTTCAGCCGTGCGACGCCGGTTGCGTCCGCCTCGGGCGCCAGCCAGCAGCGTGCCTTTGCCGGCCCGTTGGTATCGTCGGTCGCAGCACCGGTGGCCGCTGTTGCAGCGCCGGTTGCGGCAGTGGCTACTGCTCCCGTTCAGGTCGCGGAACCCTTGGTCGAGCTGGCCAAGCCAATTGCGCAGCCGGAGCACGAGCCGAGCTTCGACATCGAGAACTTCGAAATTGAGCTCTCCGACGAGGCGCTGAAGCTCGACTTCGCAGACGTCACAGTAGATGAGCCGGTCGTTGCTGCCGTCGTGCCACAAGCACCGGTGCAGCCGGTCGCGCAGGCGGCCGTTCCCCAGCGCGAGCCGGAGCGGTTCGTCGAGCCTTACGTCGCTCCCGCGCCGGTCGAGCGCCAGGAAGCACAGCCCGAGAGCACGCTGCCCTTCGATCCGTCGATGATTGCCGAAGCCGAGAACGGCGTCGCCCCGATCGCGGATATGGACGTGCCGCAGCTGCCGGTTATCGAGACCGAGAAGCCGTTCGCTTATCCGGCCGACTACGATCTCGACATCGACGCGGAAATGGCCCAGCTCTTCGGAACGCCGGCTCCGGTCAAGGAAAGCCGTCCGGCGGCCGTCGAAAAGGTGGAGCCGGCCCGTCCGGCACCGGCCGCTGCCGCTGCGCCGGCTTTCGGTCAGGGTTCGCTTGACGATTTCGACGAGTTTGAAAAGGCGATGGAAGAAGACTTCCGCCGCTCGATCGTCGAGCGTCCGGCGGTTGCCCGAGATGCCGAACGGGTTTCAGCGGCGCAGAGCCAGCAGGATGCCGGCGAATACCGCGAATATGGCACCGGCCGTCGCTCGCAGCGCACGATGTTGCTGGCAGCAAGCGTTGCCGGCGTCATCATCCTTGGTGGCGCTGCCGTCTACGCCTGGATGGGCGGTAGCGGCGCGGTCAGCTCGGCCGAAGGCCCGAAGATCATTCTGGCCGACAAGGCCCCGGTCAAGGTCGTGCCCGAGGAAAAGGGCGGCAAGACCGTGCCGAACCAGGACAAGGCGGTTTATGACCGCGTTGCCGGTGCTCAGGCTGGTGCCCCGCAGCAGGAAGCCCTGGTCTCTTCGACCGAGGAGCCGATGGATGTCGTCCAGAGGACGCTGACGCCGGAGACCCTGCCGCTCGAAGGCAGCAACGAGGCCGAAACCCTGCAGACGGCATTGCCAAACGAAGAGGACGGCGATCGCCTGCTGCCGGATGGCGCCAACGGCGAGACCGCTGCCCAGGAAGAAGACAAGACGCCGGCCGTCGCACCGAGGAAGGTGCGCACGATGATCGTCAAGCCGGATGGAACGCTGGTCGCTCGAGAGGAGCCGGTTGCAGCACCGGCGACCGATGTCGCCGGCACGACCCAGCCGCTGCCCGCAACGCCTTCGAACGAAGTCGCTGCTGCAGGCCAGGCTGCGGCCAACACCGACCAGGTTGCGCTTGCCGCAACGGGTAACGCCAACATCGAACAGGTTCCGGTGCGCAGCGTCACGACGACGGCTTCTGCCGGTGGCGACAAGGCGCCGACGCCGCAGACCCGTCCGGCCGCACAGCCTGCCGAAATCGCCCGTCCGGCGGAAGAGCAGGCCGCTCTCCCGGCTGAGACCCAGCCCGCGCAGCAGGTTGCCACGGCATCGGTTCCGGCCGGTGGCTACTTCATCCAGGTCGCATCTCTGCCGTCGGAAGCCGAGGCGCAGAAGTCCTACAACAGCCTTTCGAGCAAGTTCGGAAGCGTCATCGGCGGCCGCGGCGTCGACATCCGCAAGGCGGAGATCGCCGGCAAGGGTACCTACTACCGCGTCCGCATCCCGGCCGGTTCGAAGGACGAGGCCAATGCCCTTTGCTCCAAGTACAAGGGCGCCGGCGGAAGCTGCCTGGTTACCAAGTAAACGGGCATAATGATCGAGTTGACGAAGGGCGCGGCCGAGGAGGCTGCGCCCTTCGCGTTTTCGGGCTTCCGATGCCCATGACCTTGTGCATGAGTGGGGGTGCGCTGTGTTTGTGGCTTCGCGCCGGGCAGCCCGCGCTCTATGCTTTTGGGATGAGCGAATCAAAAGCATTTATCTCCGGCTGCAAGGGCCTTTCCCTCACGAGCGACGAGCGCGATTTCTTTGCAGGAGAACGCCCCTGGGGCTTCATTCTGTTCGGTCGCAACATTGGCGAGGAGCAGCAGATCTCGGATCTGGTGGCAGCCCTTCGCGACAGCATCGGCAATCCCAATGCGCCCGTGCTCATCGACCAGGAAGGCGGACGCGTTCAGCGCATCCGCCCACCGCTCGTTCAGCAGTATCCGAATGGCGCGGCGATCGGCGAAATCTACCGCCGCGACGCGAAGCTCGGTCTGCGCGCCGCCTGGCTGATGGGACGCCTGCACGCCTTTGACCTGATGCGCTTCGGCATCACCGCCGATTGCCTGCCTGTGCTCGACGTGCCCGTGCCCGGCAGCCACGACGTCATCGGCAATCGCGCCTATGGGCACGATCCCGAGACCGTCACGGCAATCGGCCGTGCGATGGGCGAGGGACTGAAGGCCGGCGGCATGCTGCCTGTAATGAAGCATATGCCGGGCCACGGACGCACCTTCGTCGACTCGCACCACAACCTGCCTGTCGTCAGCGCCACATTCGACGAGCTTGCTGCGAGCGACTTCCTGCCCTTCGTTGCGATGAAGGACGAGGTGATGGCGATGTCGGCGCACATGGTGTTCACCGCGATCGATCCGGACAATCCGGCGACCACCTCTGCGAAGGTCGTGCGCGAGATCATTCGCGGCCATATCGGTTTCGACGGCTTGCTGATGTCGGATGACGTGTCGATGAACGCGCTTGCCGGCGACATGACGACCCGCGCGCGCAACATCATTGCCGCGGGACTTGATCTCGTCTTGCATTGTCATGGCATAATGGAGGAAATGAAGGCCGTCGCGGATGTCGTGCCGGTTCTGGCTGGCGAAAGCTTGCGCCGGGCGCGGGCCGCCGAAGCCGCGTTCCGGGCGCCTGACTGTGCGAGCGAAGTCGATCTGCGGGCGGAGTTCAATGCCCTGTTTGCAACCGTCTGAGGCAAACTGAGGCTGACGGCAAACAGGGATTGAAGGAAAGGATCGGGCTGCCAGTGAGCAATGCGGGCGAAAGACAAGGCAAGCCTGCGTCGAAGGCGCCGATGGAGCCCTTGTGGCAGGATGAGACTGCCGAGCGCGGACTGCATGAGGAAGCGCTGGTGGTCGACATCGCCGGCTTCGAAGGTCCGCTCGACCTGCTGCTGCATCTCGCCCGAAGCCAACGCGTCGACCTTTCGCGCATTTCCGTCCTGGCGCTCGCCGAACAGTACATCGCCTTTATCGAACGCGCGCGCAGCATCCGCATCGAGCTTGCGGCCGATTACCTCGTCATGGCGGCGTGGCTCGCCTATCTGAAGTCGCGGCTGCTGATCCCGCAGCAGGCGAAGGATGACGGTCCTACCGGCGAGGAGATGGCCTCGGCGCTGGCCTTCCGGCTCAAGCGGCTGGAAGCGATGCGTGAGGCGGCGACGCGGCTCATCAACCGAAACCGGCTCGGCCGGGACGTTTTCGTCCGAGGCGCACCGGAGCATATCGTCACCGAGAGGAAATCCGGTTTCGACGCTTCGCTCTACGATCTGCTGAGCGCCTACGCGGGCCTGCGCCAACGACAGGCGATCACCCATGTGACAATCGAGAAGCGCCACGTCTGGTCGCTGTCCGATGCGCGGCTGATCCTGGCCCGCATGATCGGTGGTCTCGACGACTGGACTGCGCTCGATCATTTTCTCGTGCGCTACATGACGACGCCGAAGGAGAGAGCGACGGCAATCGCCAGCTCCTTTGCCGCGTCGCTCGAAATGGTTCGCGAGGGCCGCCTGGAGATCCGCCAAGAGGAGGCCTTCGCGCCGATCTATCTCCGGCGCGGACCAAATCCGATCGATGCGGAGACTCTCGCCGAGATGGAGGCAGCCCGTGGCTGAAGCCCAGAAGTACCTGCCTGGCGTTCCCGACGAGGAGGACGAGATCGAAACGGCATCCCTCGACCCCCGGCTGGAGCAGGAAGCCGAGCGGATCGCCGAAGCCCTGGTGTTCGCTTCGGCGCAGCCGGTGTCCGAGGCCTATATCGAGAGCCGGTTGCCGCGTGGCGCCGATGTCCGCACGATCATGCTGCGGCTTAAAGCCGTTTACGCGACGCGCGGCGTCAACCTCGTTCAGGTGGCCGACCATTGGGCCTTCCGCACGGCCGCCGATCTCTCTTTCGTCGTTCAGACCGACGAACAGGAGGTCCGCAAGCTTTCAAGGGCAGCCCTCGAGGTTCTGTCGATCATCGCCTACCATCAGCCGGTTACGCGCGCCGAGATCGAGGATATCCGCGGCGTGCAGACCTCGAAGGGTACGCTCGACGTGTTGATGGAGGCGGGCTGGGTCCGGTTCCGCGGGCGCCGGCGCACACCGGGGCGTCCGGTGACCTTCGGTACGACGCGCGACTTCCTCGATCACTTCGGGCTTGAGGAACTGCGCGACCTGCCGGGCATCGAGGAATTGAAGGGCGCCGGGCTGCTCTCCGGCCGCGTGCCTTCGAACCTCAACATCCCCGTTCCGACCGGCGACGACGAACTGGCCGAGAACGAGGATCCGATCACCCAGCTCGACCTGGAGGAACTGGGGCTCTTGACACCGAAGGGCGAAGAAGCCGATTAGAAAAACCTGATTATAGATATCGGCTTTCCATGGCGTCGGGGCTCGCTGAGCCTGCGCCACTGGTGTCAAGGAATGCAAGAGCATGGTTTCAGATCCGCAGGACGCTCCCGTCATGACCACGCGACGGACAGCGGGCGTCTCCTTCGCGGCGAGCCTGACCTTCGAAGATATTCACCACAGCTATCACGCCAAGGAAACGATCAAGGGCGTCAGCCTGGCGGCAAAGGCCGGCGAGGTCCTTTGCCTGCTCGGGCCTTCGGGATCCGGCAAGACGACCCTGCTGCGCATCGCCGCGGGTATCGAGAGGCAGAGCGCTGGGCGTCTGATGCTTAATGGCCAGGAAATTTCCGGCCCCTCTGTCTTCCTGCCGCCGGAAAAGCGTGGCGTCGGGCTGATGTTTCAGGACTTTGCGCTTTTCCCGCACATGACGATCCGCGACAATGTCCGTTTCGGTCTGACGGCGATCTCCAAGAAGGAAGGTCTGATCCAGGCGGATGCGGCGCTCGAGCGTGTCGGCCTGTCGCACTATGCCGATCTGTATCCGCACGTGCTTTCCGGCGGCGAGCAGCAGCGCGTAGCGCTTGCCCGCGCGCTCGCGCCGCGCCCGGCGGTGCTGCTCATGGACGAACCATTTTCCGGCCTCGATTCGCGCCTGAAGGATTCGATCCGTGCCGATACGCTGGCGATCCTCAGGGAAACGCGGGCAACGGCTATCGTCGTCACGCATGACGCCGAAGAGGCGATGCGCATGGCGGATCGCATCGCGCTCCTGAAGGACGGGCGCCTCGTTCAGGTCGGAACGGCCGACGAACTCTACCGCGAGCCGAGGGATCTTTTTGCCGCCGGCTTCTTCTCGGAGATCAACGTCTTCGATGCGCAGGTTCGTGACGGCCGCGTCGAAACGCCGGTCGGAAGCGTTGCAGCCGGCCCCCATCCGGAAGGCAAGCGCCTCTCGGTGGCTGTCAGGTTGTCTGGAGTGCGCGTCGGCGAAGAGGATGGCGACATTCCCGCCCGCATTCTCTCCCGTCGCTTCATCGGCGTGGTCGAGCTTCTGGAGCTCGCTGTGCCGCGTTGTGAGGAGGTGGTTCGGGCGCGCATCAGGGCGGACCGATTGCCGCATGGATTGCGTGATGTAATGCTTTCAGTTAACGAGCGGGATATATTACTGTTTGAAAAAAGCAGTTCGGCATCTTAGGTTCTGTCACAACGAGACGCGTGCTTGAGGCACGCCTGAAAATTGACATGTGATAGAGCCTAAATCGGGGAAGGCTCAGAGGAGTAAGAGCATGGGTTCGTTAAGCATTTGGCACTGGCTGATCGTTCTGGTCGTGGTGCTGCTCTTGTTCGGTCGCGGTAAAATCCCCGAACTGATGGGTGACGTTGCTAAGGGCATCAAGAGTTTCAAGAAGGGCATGTCCGACGATGAGGCGGCTGCTACCGACAAGACGCTCGACAGCAAGACCGTTGACCACAAGTCTGACGAAGTTCGCTAACAGTCTGGTGTCGGTGAAGCCTGTCCGGTGTCCATACCGGGCTGGCGGCATCAAGGGTTTGCAGGACATATCGCATGCTTGATATCGGCTGGACCGAGCTCGTCGTCATCGCAATCGTTCTGATCGTGGTTGTCGGGCCGAAAGATCTTCCGCCAATGTTGCGGGCTTTCGGCCGCATGACCTCGAAGATGCGCGGCATGGCATCGGAATTCCGTCAGCAGTTCGATGAAGCGCTGCGCGAAGCGGACCTTGACGAGGTTCGAAAGACCATCAGCGACGCGCAAAGTCTCAATCCGGCCAATGCGTTGCGCGATGCAATCAATCCGCTGCGCCAGATGGGCAACGATATCAAGGCGGACCTGCAGAAGGCGGCCACACCCGCCCAGCCTGCGACATCGAACACCGTCGATACGGTTTCCGCCGTCGAACCAGCCGTTGCGCCGGCCGCGGTCGAAGCCAAGCCCGCAGATGCGGTTGCCGCTGCGGCAATCGGTTCGGCCAATCGCGAGATCGAGCGCGCAGAGGTCGCATCCGTACCGGCAGAAAAGCCGAAGCGTGCGACCAGGACGAAGGCCGATGCGACGCCGGCTGTAAAGAAGGCCGCGCCCAAGTCGACAACGGCAGCGCCCAAGACGGCAACAGCTGCATCCAAGTCGGCCACGGCAAAGTCTGCTGCCAAGGCGCCCGCGAAGCCGGCCGCTGAAAAGAAAAAAGTGACGCCGACAGTGGCAGAGCCTGCTGCCAAGACGTCAAAGCCGCGCACCAGCGCGCGCAAGAAAGGTGAAGCATGAGCGGCGATATCGAGGACCGGCCGCAGCCGCTGATCGAGCATCTGATCGAATTGCGCAGGCGCCTGATGTGGGCCATCGGCGCGTTCTTCGCTGCGTTCCTCGTCTGCTTCTACTTCGCCAAGGGCCTGTTCAACCTTCTGGTGCTGCCGTTCAAATGGGCCGTGAGCTGGGCGGGCCTCAACCATCGCAATGTCGAGCTCATCTACACGGCGCCGCAGGAGTTCTTCTTCACCCAGATTAAGGTGGCGATGTTCGGTGCGCTGGTCATCGCCTTTCCTGTAATCGCGGCACAGATCTACAAGTTCGTTGCACCGGGGCTCTATAAGAACGAGCGCGCGGCGTTTCTGCCGTTCCTGGTCGCGTCACCGCTCCTGTTTCTGCTTGGCGGCGCGCTTGTCTATTTCTTCTTCACACCGATGGTCATGTGGTTCTTCCTGGCCATGGAGCAGGGCGGTGGCGAAGGGCAGGTGGCCATTCAGCTCCTGCCGAAGGTTTCGGAGTATCTCAGCCTGATCATGTCGCTGGTCTTCGCCTTCGGCCTTGTCTTCCAGCTCCCGGTCATCACCACGCTTCTTGCCCGCGTCGGCTTCGTGAGCTCGCAGGGTCTTGCCGAGAAGCGCAAATACGCGATCGTAATCGCCTTCGTTGTCGCGGCCGTGCTCACGCCGCCGGACCCGATTTCCCAGATCGGCCTTGCGCTGCCAGCCATCCTTCTCTACGAAATTTCGATCTATACGGCGCGACTCGTCGAAAGGCAGCGGGCAGCGGACGCGCTCAAGAGCGAGGCTGCCGAGTCGCAGGAAGGATCTTCCGGAGAGGTCGGCCCCGCCAAGGGCTGAGCATTCGAGATTTCGCGCCGTGATCTGACCAACGCGTGGAACGAAAATGCTTGATATCAAATGGATCCGTGAGAATGCCGAGATGCTGGACGCCGCCCTGGCGAAGCGGGGCGCGGAGCCTTTGTCGGCATCTCTGATCGCGCTCGACGAACGCCGCCGTACGAACCTTCAGGCGCTGCAGGACATGCAGTCGCGCCGCAATGCGGCCTCGAAGGATATCGGCGCGGCCATGGCGCAGAAGAATGCCGAGCTCGCCGACAAGCTGAAGGCCGAGGTTGCCGACCTGAAGAACGCCATGCCCGCGCTCGAAGAGGACAGCCGCAATATCGAGGCCGAGCTCAACGACGCCCTCTCGCGCATTCCGAACATCCCGCTGGACGATGTACCCGTCGGTGCCGACGAGACCGGCAACGTCGTCAAGAGCGTGGTTGGCAAGAAGCCCACCTGGAACCACCAGCCGCGCGAGCACTTTGAAATCGGCGAAGCGCTCGGGCTGATGGATTTCGAGGGTGCGGCCCGCATTTCCGGTTCGCGCTTCACGATCCTGAAGGGCCAATTGGCGCGGCTCGAGCGCGCGCTCGGCCAGTTCATGCTCGACCTGCACACCCAGGAACATGGTTACACCGAAGTGCAACCGCCGCTTCTGGTGCGCGACGATGCGATGTATGGCACCGGCCAGCTGCCGAAATTTGCCGAAGACCTCTTCCGCACCACGGATGGCCGTTGGCTGATCCCGACGGCGGAAGTGCCGCTCACCAACATCGTCCGGGAGCAGATCCTGGAAGGCGAAAAGCTGCCGCTGCGTTTCACCGCGCTGACGCCGTCCTTCCGCTCGGAAGCTGGTTCTGCCGGTCGCGATACCCGCGGCATGTTGCGCCAGCACCAGTTCAACAAGGTGGAACTGGTCTCGATCACCGATGCCGAAACGTCCGTTGCCGAACACGAGCGCATGACCGCCTGCGCCGAGGAGGTGCTGAAGCGCCTCGGCCTGCATTACCGCGTCATGACCCTTTGCACCGGCGACATGGGCTTTGGCGCCCGCAAGACCTATGACCTCGAGGTATGGCTGCCGGGACAGGATACGTTCCGCGAGATTTCGTCCTGCTCGGTCTGTGGCGATTTCCAGGCGCGCCGCATGAACGCCCGCTATCGCACCAAGGAAGACAAGGGAACCCGCTTCGTTCACACGCTGAACGGTTCGGGCGTTGCCGTCGGCCGCGCGCTCATCGCCGTCATCGAGAACTATCTGAATGACGATGGTTCGATATCGGTGCCGGAGGTGCTGGTCCCCTACATGGGCGGCCAGACGCGCATCGAAAAGGTAGCCTGAGCGAACGTCGAGGGGAGTGCGGCATCATGCGGATCCTGCTGACAAACGATGACGGCATTCACGCCGAGGGCCTGTCGGTACTTGAACGCGTCGCCCGGACGATTTCGGACGATGTGTGGGTCGTTGCGCCCGAAGCGGACCAGAGCGGCCTTGCCCATTCGCTGACCCTGTCGGAGCCATTGCGGCTGCGGCAGATCGCGGAAAAGCGCTTCGCACTTCGCGGCACGCCGACCGATTGCGTCATCATGGCCGTCCGCAAGGTACTCGATCGCAAGCCCGATCTCGTGCTGTCCGGCGTCAACATTGGCGCCAACATGGCCGACGACGTGACCTATTCCGGTACCGTCGCCGGCGCCATCGAAGGAACGTTGCAGGGCATCCGCTCGATCGCGCTGAGCCAGGCCTACAATCACGCCGTCGGAAAGACCGTACCGTGGGATGTCGTCGAAATGCACGCGCCGGCCTTGGTCCGCAAGCTGATGAAGGTGGATCTGCCCGACGGCACGCTGCTCAACGTCAACTTCCCCAATTGCTCGGCGGACGCTGTTGCCGGTACGGAGGTGACGTCGCAAGGCAAGCTCGACTTCGGCCTGTCGATCGACGAGCGAACCGATGGCCGCGGCTTTCCCTATTTCTGGTTGCGTTTCGGCGAACGCTTCGGCGATTTCCGCGCCGGAACCGATATTCACGCCCTGCGTGAAAACATGATCTCGGTCACGCCGCTCAAACTCGACCTTACCGACTACAGTGTCCAGGATCGCCTGGCGCGGGCGCTCAACGAGGGAGCCGTTGCTTGAGTGCGCGGGTGACCGAACAGGAAGGCTTTGCCAAGATGGTGCTGCGTCTGCGCGCCGAAGGCATCACCAACCATGATCTGTTGAAGGCGGTTGAGCAGACGCCGCGAAGCCATTTCGCGCCGCCGCAGTACCAGGCCGAAGCCCATTCGCAGCGGACGATCCCGCTCGATTGCGGTTCGTTCATGGAGGGATACGACTTTGCGGTCCGTCTGCTGCACAGTCTCAATCTGAAATCCGGCCAGCGTGTTCTCGAAGTCGGCACCGGCAGCGGCTTCACGGCCGCGGTCATGGGACGCGTTGCCGAGCGGGTGCTGACGATCGACCGCTATCAGACGCTCGTTGGCATGGCCCAGAAGAACCTCGAAAAAACGGGTGTTCGTAATGTCATCGTCCGGCATGCCGACGGTAGCGCCGGCGTGCCGGGTGAGGGCACCTTTGACCGGATCCTGATCACGGCCGCCTTCAACAGTCTGCCGCGCATGTTTTCGGATCACCTCGTTTCGGGCGGCACCCTGCTGGTTCCGATCATGATGAGCGAGACCCATTGCCGGGTCGTGCGCGTCAGCCGCACGGGCAGCCGCTTCGATCGCGAGGATCTGTTCGACGCGCCTTACCTTCCGATCGTGCAGCAGCTGGCGTCGTTTCTCTAAATATTGAATTCCCGTCCGCGCGGGTGAGGAGCGCCGGTCGCGCCGGCGTCGACTATTAACGACCCCTTAACTTCCTCCAGCTTCGCGCAAGCTTCGCGCCATACGCCTGCCGTGCACGGACAGGGTTCCGCCTACGAGTCGTCGCTTGCCTTGCGACGTCGGCGGACACCGGTCGCGAGGTACGGAGACGGCACATGCAGATCGCGAACAGGTTGACGGCGGCAGCATCCGGCGACGGGCTGAACAATCTTGCCGGGCGCAATGCCGGCCAGACGAATTCCGCAGGCAAGGATGAGCAGGCGGCGCAGGCGCTTGCCGCGACCTTCTTTGATCCGACGCCACGCATCTCGCTTTCGGCCGATGCCCTGCTTTATCTAGGCCAGACGAAGAAGGGATCCGACGGCCAGCCGGCGCTCACCCGCGAGGAATGGAACAACCGACTGTCGCCGCAACTGGCCTCGCGCGAGTACCAGGCCTTCGGCAAGTTTCTCGATTCCGGCGATCACCAGGCCTATTACAAGAACTTCATCGACTACTACGACGGCCTTCGTCCGGAGGACCAGAACAGTTTGCGCTATTTCGGGACACGCGAGGCGGCGGTGGCCGGTCTGCGGTCGCTCGAATATGAAGAAGCAAGCGGTGCGGACGGAGACGCGGCGTTCCAGACTTTGGTGAGCGTCCTGCTCGACGAAGACAAGACGGCGCAGTCCGAAACCCTGGCGCAGCCGGCCGGTCGCCAGATTTTTGCCTGGGACCTGACGAGCATCAGCTACGAAGAAGACCAGACGGAGCGGCGATCCGTGTCCGAGATCGAGCGCCTCTATTCCGAACTGATCTAGCGCTAGGCTCCTCGTGCCCGGGCGGCAGCTGTGACGCTGCCTCTAGCATGCCCTTGACGGGCGACGGTCGACCTATGGTTAGCATTTGGTCAAATTAGTCCTTTGGTGGGGTCTGCCTTAACCACGCGGTAACTCTAATACGCTTTAATCAATCCACATCGAGTTGCGTTCGGAGTGGGTAAGCGTCATGCGTAAGTTTGTATCTCCCGGGGTTGGAAAGTCGACGATCCGCCTTTGCGTGGCGGTCCTGCTGGCAGGCGTCGCAACAGGCTGCAGTTCGGATGCAAGCCGGTTTGACGGCCTGTTCTCCCGGTCCGACAACATCACCACAAATTCCATCCCCCGAGACGCAACGCCGGTTCCGCGCGGCGATGTGTCCGTCGGTCAGATGGCGGCAGCGCCGGTTGATAACCGTGGTTCAGCCCTCGGTCAGCCCTATCCCGCGGCAGCCGGGCAGGGTGCCTACGATCCGGTAAACACGGCCTCCACGCCCGTATCCAACGCCCGCGTCGCCTCGACCCCGATCTCCGTTCAGCGCACCACTCTGGCTGACCCGAGCGCTGCTGGAAACCAGCGCGCCGAAGCCCAGCCGTTCCCGGCAGCACGCCAGCAGGCCGCACTCGCCACGCAGCAGACGCTTCCCGCAACGGTCAAGGAAACCGCAAGCAAGAGCGGCTGGACGACGCAGAACGCTCCGACGATCATGGTTCGCCCGGGTGACAATGTCGCCGTTCTCTCCAAGCGTTTTGGTGTCCCGGAAAAGGAAATCCTGAAGGCCAACGGTCTGCAGTCCGCAGCGCAGGTCGAGACCGGTCAGCGTCTCGTCATCCCGACCTTCGGCGTCGCAGGCAGCGCTGCCAAGGCGGCAGCCACGAACTCGATCGCCGATCTCGATGGCAACAGCCGCCAGCCGTCGCCGCTGCCGGTCAACCAGCGCGACGTTGCGATCCTGCCGGGTTCGGCCCAGTCCCGCGAAAAGGGTGAAGGCAAGTCTGACGTCGTTGCAGGCAAGCCGGCAACGAACGGCGAGGGCGCCGGCGGTGGATCCTACACCGTCAAGCCGGGCGACTCGCTCAACCGTATCGCCAAGACGACGGGCGTATCCGTTGCCGCCCTCAAGCAGGCAAACGGCCTGACGGCCGAATCGATCCGTGTCGGCCAGACGCTGCAACTGCCGGGCGCAAATGGTGCCGCTCCGGATCAGCTCAAGACGGCCTCGGTTCCCAAGAAGGCCGAGCAGCCGCAGGTTGCCTCGCTCGACAAGAACAAGCCGGCTGAATACCAGGCGCCGGTTGCCAAGCAGAGCGTCAGCGAAGTCGCCAGCAAGACGACGGATATCGACGACGATTCTCCGAAGTCGACCGGCATCAGCAAGTACCGCTGGCCTGTGCGCGGCGCAGTCGTCGCCGGCTACGGCGCCAATGTCGATGGCAACCGCAACGACGGTATCAACATCTCGGTGCCCGAGGGCACGCCGATCAAGGCGGCTGAAAACGGTGTCGTTATTTATTCGGGCAGCAGCCTGAAGGAACTCGGCAACGCCGTCCTGGTGCGCCACGACGACGGCACGGTCACGGTTTATGGTAACGCTTCCGAACTCAAGGTTCAGCGCGGCCAGAAGGTTCAGCGCGGCCAGACGCTCGCTGCTTCGGGCATGACCGGCCGGGCAAGCCAGCCGCAGGTTCACTTCGAGGTGCGCAAGAACGCCACCGCGGTAAACCCGGCGACCTTCCTCGAATAGTCTCGATCGGTCGCAAAGCCGATCCGGATCCGATGTTTGCACCGCTTGCCCTCTCGGGCAGGCGGTGCTTTCTATTTCAGGATGTCGGCAAGGCGTGCGGTTCGCGACGCGCCCGGTTACCCGTCGAGCCTGTGGCGCAGGCGGCCGGCGAGATCCTGGATGAATTGCCAGGCGACGCGGCCGGACCGTGCGCCACGGGTCGTTGCCCATTCCAGCGCTTCGGCGTGCAAGGTGTCGCGATCGAGCTTGAAGCCATAGTGCGCGGCATAGCCGTCGATCATCGCCAGATAGTCGTCCTGGCTGCACTTGTGGAAGCCGAGCCACAGGCCGAAACGGTCGGACAGCGAAACCTTCTCCTCGACCGCTTCCGACGGGTTGATCGCGGTCGACTGCTCGTTCTCCATCATATGCCGCGGCAGCAGGTGGCGCCGGTTCGAGGTGGCGTAAAGGAGCACGTTGGAAGGGCGTCCCTCGACGCCGCCGTCGAGCACGGCCTTCAGCGACTTGTAGGACGTATCGTCGTGATCGAAGGACAGATCATCGCAGAAGACGATAACCGGGACCGGTGCCGACTTCAGAATGTCCATCAGCGCCGGAAGCGTGGCAATATCTTCGCGGTGCACCTCGACCAGCTTGACCGCAACACCGGTGTCGCGCGCAACCTGCGCATGAACCGATTTTACCAGCGAGGATTTGCCCATGCCGCGTGCGCCCCAGAGAAGCACGTTATTGGCCGTGTAGCCCTCGGCAAAGCGCAGCGTGTTGTCGAGCAGGATGTCACGGACATGGTCGACCCCGGTGATCAGGGACAGTTCGATGCGGTTCGGCTTGGTGACCGGCTGCAGATGGTGTGTCGCCGGGGCCCAGACGAAGCACTCGGCAGCGGTCCAGTCGTTCGCTGCAGCGGCGGGTCCGGCCATGCGCTCGATCGCCGCGGAAAGCTTCTGCATTTCCCTGATGAGAACGTCGATCTTGGCTTCCGGCATATGTCTCTCTCCACTCGCTGAATCAGGTGTTTGGCCGTGCCGTCATGATTCGAGGCGGCGTGGCCCTGGTGTTTACCGTAACCGCGTCGCGGCCAGGTCCCACCAGAAACCCGGTAGCACGCAGGTTTACGCTGGAAAAGGTCACCGAGGCCCGCGCGAGGGGTTCTCCTCTTGTGTAAATTGTGTCAGAGGCACAGGAACGGGTACGGGTGCCCGCGGCTTTGCAGAGCGGCGGGGCGTCCCTATATTCCGGCCGATTTGGCGCGGAGGAACCGCCGATATTTGAACTCAAGGAGTGATCGATGTTCATTACCGAAGCTTTTGCGCAGACTGCCGGCGCCCCTTCCGCCGGCGGCGCGGACATTCTCATGTCCATCCTGCCGTTCCTGCTGATTTTCGTCGTTATGTATTTCCTGATCATCCGTCCGCAGCGCGCTCAGATGAAGCGCCGCGAGGAACTCCTGAAGAACATCCGTCGCGGTGACCAGGTCGTGACCGGTGGCGGCATCGTCGGCAAGGTCACCAAGGTCGTTGACGACAGCGAACTCGAAGTCGAAATCGCCGATGGCGTGAAGATCCGCGTCGTCCGCAGCGGCGTGTCGGAAGTTCGCGTCAAGGGCGAGCCTGTCAAGGAATAAGGCAGGAACAGCCACCACCAGCCGAGCAACTGGAGCGTTTGAGGCATGCGCAGATTACCGCCGTTGAAACGTATCCTCGTCTGGTTGGTGGCGCTTGCCGGCATCGCCTTTGCGCTGCCGAACGTTCTAAGCCGGGAGGAGGCAGCCGAACTTCCGTCTTGGCTGCCCCATCGCCAGGTGGCGCTCGGGCTCGATCTCCAGGGTGGCTCCCATTTCATGCTGCGGGCGGCGCGCAGCGACATCGTCGCTGAACGGCTCGAGACGATCGCCAACGAGGTCGGCAAATCGCTGCGCGATGCCGACATCGCCTATATCGGCCTTTCCGGCGAAGGCCAGTCGATCGCCTTCCGCGTTCGCGACCGGTCGCAACTCTCTGCCGCTCGCGAGCGGCTGAGGCCGCTGACGGCGCCCGTCGATATCGGGGGGTTCGGCTCCGAGCCGATTTCCGAGGTCGTGTTCGACAGTGCAGAACCGGATGAACTGGTTCGCCTGCGCCTCACGGACGAAGGCATCGACTACCGGCTCTCGCTGGCCGTGGCGCAGTCCATCGACGTCGTACGCCTCCGCGTCGCCGAAGTTGGCGCCATCGAGCCGCTGATCCAGCGCCGTGGCGATGACCGGCTGATCGTGCAGGTGCCTGGCCTCGGCGATCCGCAGCGGTTGAAGGATCTGCTCAGCCAAAGGGCCAACCTGGCCCTGCGGATGCTGGATACCTCCGTGCCCGTGCAACGCGCCGTGGAGGGCCAGCCTCCGTCCGGCACGGAAGTCCTATATTCCTTCGACGACCCGCCAGTGCCCTATCTCGTCGAAAAGGCACCGCTGCTTGCAGCGGCGAATTTTGTTGCAGCCCAGCCGGAACCTGATGCTTCCGGCGAAAGCGCGTCGGTCGCCATCAAGATCGATACCGCTTCGCAGCAGCGTGTTGCCGCCCTTGCGGCGCAGCAGCCGCCAAAGGATGCAGCGATCGTTCTCGATGGACAGGTCATCGCGACGCTCAAGCTGTCGGAGGCTGTCAACGGCGACACCTTGCGCATCTCCGCAGACCTGCCGACCGAAGGTGCGACCGACCTTGCCGCTCTCGTGCGCACAGGGCCACTCGCGACGCCCCTGACCTTCGTCGAAGAGCGAACGGTCGGCCCCGGCGTCGGTGGCGACGCCATCGCAGACGGCCTGAAGGCGGGTCTGGTTGCGGCTGTCGCAGTCGCCGCATCGATGATCTTTTTCTACGGCGTCTTCGGCGTCTTTGCGGTCATTGCGCTCGCCCTGAACATTGTCCTGATTATCGCGGCGCTTTCCCTTTCGGGCGCGACGCTGACCCTTCCGGGCATTGCCGGCATCATTCTGACGATCGGCGTGGCCGTCGATTCGAACGTGCTGATCTACGAGCGCCTGCGTGAAGAGGTTCGCGGCGCCGAGCCCCTGCGGCGCACCATCAACAACGCCTTTTCGCGTGTCTTCAGCAGCATCTTCGATGCCAACCTGACGATGCTGATTGCGAGCGCCATCCTCTTTTATCTTGGCTCCGGATCGGTGCGCGGCTTTGCCGTTACGCTTGCGATCGGTAGCGTGACGACGCTCTTCACCGCTTACACGGTCACCCGCCTGATCGTGAAGCGCTGGCTGCGCCAATGGAAGTCGGAACGCTTGCCGAAGGGTATTCGGACCGGCCGCTTCAGCGACCTGGACATCCGCTTCATGCGGATCCGCAACCCGGTCTTCATCCTGATGGCGGCGCTGTCGCTCGCCTCCGTCCTGCTGCTTGCCGGCATCGGGCTCAATCTCGGCGTCGACTTCAAGGGCGGCTCGATCATCGAGCTGCATTCCAAAGGCGGACCGGTCGATGTCGCCGATCTTCGCGCGCGCCTCGACGAGCTGAATTTCGGCGAGGTCCAGGTGCAGCAGCTCGGCTCGGGCGAGGACGTTCTGGTGCGGGTACCGTCGCAGGAGGCGGGAGACAACGCCGAACAGACGGCCGCCGGCGTCATCCGGTCGGAACTTTCGGACGAGTATGATTTCCGCCGCGTCGAGGTGGTCGGCCCCGTCGTATCCGGCGAACTGACACGCGCCGGCACTATCGGGCTTGCTGTTTCGTTCCTTGCTATCCTGCTCTATGTGTGGCTGCGCTTCGAGTGGCGCTTCGCCGTCGGCGCGATCATTGCCACGACGCACGACGTCCTGCTGACGATCGGTTTCCTCGTGCTGACCGGCATCGAGTTCAATCTCGGCAGCATTGCCGCGGTTCTGACGATCGTCGGCTACTCGCTGAACGACACGGTCGTCATCTACGATCGCATCCGCGAAAACCTTGCACGCTACAAGCGCATGCCGTTGTCGGTGCTGATCGATACGTCGATCAACCAGACACTGTCGCGCACCATCCTGACAGCGCTGACGACCGTTCTGGCACTGACAGCGCTTTATCTCTTCGGTGGCGGCCTTATCCGCGCCTTCAGTGTTACAATGCTGTTTGGCGTTATCGTCGGAACGATCTCGTCCATTTACATCGCCGGGCCGATCCTCATCCTCTTCAGAAAGCGCACCGACCACATTCCGGGGGACGAGAACGCCTCCGGCGCGGATACGGGTGCGGCGGGCGCGGCAAAGGGTGCTGTTTGAAATGCCTAAGGGAATTGAAATTCGCGAAGCCCATTTTCCGGGACGTGCGCCCATTGATGCCTACGGCAATGGTGGCTTTCGCTTCGCAGACATGTCGCATCGTGGCTCGATCCTGATGCTGCCCTCGGGCGTCTATGCATGGGACGTCGCGGAGGGCGATGCGCTGACGGTCGAGAAGTTCTACAAGGTCGTCGATGAAGCGAAGGACATTGAGGTGCTGCTGGTCGGCACCGGCAAGGACATTCGCCCGCTGCCGGCCGATGTGAAGACAGCTTTACGCGCCGCCAACATATCGTCGGATCCCATGAGCACCGGGGCCGCTGTCCGCACCTACAATGTGATGCTGGCCGAATCGCGCGCAGTCGCCGTCGCACTGATCGCAGTCTGATCGGCCTGGGGAAGACGACGTGCACGACAATTCTGCCCAGATTCTGGCTGACCTGCGGGATACGGACCGCGACCGCTATCTCGCCTGCCTGCTTGCGCCGGCCGACAAGCAGCCCGCGCTTGCCGCACTCTATGCCTTCAGTGCGGAGATCGCCCGCATCCGCGATCTCGTGCACGAGCCGATCCCCGGTGAGATCCGCATGCAATGGTGGCGGGACCTCATCGGCAACGACGCATCGACCGGAGAAGGGCATCCGCTTGCTGAAGCGCTCCTTGGCTGCATTCGCACGCATCGGCTGCCGGTCTCCGTGTTCGAGAACATGATCGATGCCCGGATCTTCGATCTCTACGACGATCCGATGGAAGACCGTTCGGCGCTTGAGGGCTATGCCGGCGAGACCGCCTCGGCGCTGATCCAGCTCTCATCCCTGGTCCTTGATCCAGAGAATGCCGCGAAATCGGCCGAAGTCGCCGGTCACGGCGGTGTCGCGCAGACGGTCGCAGGCCTCCTCATGCTGTTGCCGCTGCATTTGCGCCGTGGCCAGGTCTACCTGCCGGCTGAATTGCTGCGCGCCACCGGTCTCGATCGCGAAACGCTGATCGCCGGCGAAGACAGCGCCGCGATCAGCCAGGCGATCCGGGCCTTCGCGGGCTTCGGGCGAGATCATCTCGCCAGGGCGCGTGCGCAGCTGGCGGCGATCGCGCCGTCGAATTTCCCCGCCTTCATACCGCTTGCGCTTGTCGAGCCTATCCTTAACCGCGCGGAGGCTGCGGGCGCCGGGCTTCTGCAGAAACCCATCCGCCCGGCCCAATGGCAGCGGCAATGGTGGATGTGGCGCGCGGCACGGCGCCGCCGCTTCTGATACGTCAGAGGTTCGGCCTGATCGGTCTGCTCGGGGCTTTGGCGCAGACGCGCACGCCGTGACGACAAATTGGCGCAAGCCTCGCAGCGTATAGAAGCGCTTTATCGGCGTCATGCCGAGCGAAGGGGAGCGCCCGCGGATGCTTTGGTTATTGCTCATCGCCGTCATCGTCTTGGTCGGCGCATTCTACATGTGGATGAACGCCCGCGCCGAGCGGGACTGGGACAATCCCGATGCCGGCTCTGCGATGGTGGAATTCGGGCGTGCCTTTCCGGACGAGGCGATCCGGGCGCTGCACTCGACGGCGGACCGCACGGCGATCTTCCTGCGGCTGCATGACGGCAAGGCGGGCTTCATCCAGTCGCACGGCACCCACTATGTCTGCCACGTGATCCAGCCCGGAAAGGTTCGGGTCAATAGCTCCGAGACCGGCCGAGGCCTCATCGTGCATTTCCCCGATTTTGCTTATCTCGACAACGACTTCGAGTTTCAGAGCGCCGGCGAGGCGGCCGAGGTTTCGCTCTGGCTGCTCGGCAGCTTCAGTCCGAAATCGGAGTTCGAGCAGCCCGCCGCCGAGCCGCCGCATACGGCACAGGCGACCGAGTAGCTCTCACCGCGTTCTTCCATAAGAAAAGGCCCGCTTGCATCACTGCAGGCGGGCCTTTTGTCGTGGAACAAATGCGTGTCCGCCTGTCAGGCGGACTTGCCGAGCCAGGCGGCGCAATCAGCGAGCGCGCGCGACGCCGTCGCCTGCTTCTTGGCGACTGCCTTTTCCTTACCACGGAAGCGCTTGACGCCTTCCGGCTTGGTGATCGCGCCCGGATCGAGCGGCGGGAACAGGCCGAAATTGACGTTCATCGGCTGGAAAGAGCGCTTGCCCGGTTCATCGTCGGAAACGATGTGGCCGCCGGTGATGTGGTTGAGCAATGCGCCGAAGGCGGTGGTCGCCGGCGGGGTCGCCAAAGTCTCGCCCTTGCGTTCGGCAGCGGCGAAGCGGCCAGCGAGCAGGCCAATGCTGGCGCTTTCGACATAACCTTCGCAGCCGGTGATCTGTCCGGCAAAGCGCAAGCCCGGCCGCGACTTCAGCGTCAGCGTTCCGTCGAGCAGCGTCGGCGAGTTGATGTAGGTGTTGCGGTGCAGGCCGCCCAGACGGGCGAATTCGGCATTCTCGAGGCCGGGAATCATGCGGAAGACTTCGGCCTGAGCGCCATACTTCAGCTTCGTCTGGAAGCCGACCATGTTGTAGAGCGTGCCGAGCGCATTGTCCTGGCGCAGCTGTACGACGGCATAGGGCTTGACGGTGGGGTTATGGGCATTGGTGAGGCCCATCGGCTTCATAGGCCCGTGGCGCAGCGTCTCGCGGCCGCGTTCCGCCATCACCTCGATCGGCAGGCAGCCGTCGAAATAGGGCGTGCCTTCCCATTCCTTGAAGCCGGTCTTGTCGCCGGCGATCAACGCATCGACGAAGGCATTGTACTGCTCCTCGGTCATCGGGCAGTTGATATAGTCCTTGCCGGTTCCGCCGGGGCCGACCTTGTCGTAGCGCGACTGAAACCAGCAGATGTCCATGTCGATCGTCTCGGTATAGACGATCGGCGCGATGGCGTCGAAGAAGGCGAGCGCATCGGCGCCCGTTTCCGCGCGGATCGCTTCGGCAAGACCGGGTGCGGTCAGCGGGCCGGTCGCGATGACGGCGAGATCCCAATCTTTCGGCGGCAGACCGGTGACTTCTTCGCGCACCACCGTGATCAGCGGATGAGCGGCGATCGCCGCGCTGACCGCGTCGGAGAAGCCGTCACGGTCGACCGCAAGCGCACCACCCGCAGGCACCTGGTTGGCGTCGGCGGATTTCATGATCAGCGAGCCGGCAAGGCGCATTTCCGCATGCAGCACGCCAACCGCGTTGCTGGTCGCGTCATCCGAGCGGAAGGAATTGGAACAGACGAGTTCGGCAAGGCCGTCGGTCTTGTGCGCGTCAGTGCCGCGCACGCCGCGCATCTCATGCAGGATGACCGGTACGCCGGCTTCGGCGATCTGCCAGGCGGCTTCCGATCCGGCAAGGCCGCCGCCGATGACGTGGATGGGGGAGTGGGAAGAAGTGTCTTTGCTCATGGCCGGCTTCCTATCACGGCTCGGCCTTTCGTTCCAACGCCTATAAACGAAAACGGCGCCCTGAAGGCGCCGTCTTGGAAGTCCTGGTCGTTCGTTCCGATTAACGGAAGGAACGGGCCGCAATGTTGCGGATGTCGTAACGGGTGATGCCGATGTCATTGAGAGCGTGGTTCGACAGGTTGCCGAGCTCGCTGACGGTGCGGCGGTAGTTGATCCAGCTTTTTGCGATACGAATCGGGTTCATGGTCATTTCCTCAAAATCAGGTTGTCGCGACAGCCATCTGTCTGCGTCGTTGAGGTTCTTATACGCTTGTCTAATTAGAAGGTGGAGTGCAAAGAAAATGCAGCTGCTATGCATTTGTGCAGTGCATCGCCGCATAGATGGGCACCGCTTCAAAAGGCGGCATCGATTAATGATTGATTAAAAGCTTAATTGCCCGTTGATAAGCGATTGTTTTCAAAGGGACTTACGAGCCGATGGTGAGCAAGGACGCAGCGTCTGTCGATGGACGCGGTTCGGCCGCATCGGCAGTCGCAGATGGCGAAGCATCCGGTGCCTCTCGCAAGTGCGAAGGCGTCACCTGGATCGTGCTCGCTGCGACAAAAGAAAACGCCCCCCGGAATGAACCGGAGGGCGTCTTACTTGGAGGTCGGTTGCGCTTGACGCGCAGCCTGAATTACTTGATCGCCTGGCGAGCAACGTACGGGATGTCGCCACGGCCGATGCCGAGGTCAGACAGTTCGCGGTCGGTCATACGGCCGAGTTCGTTGCAGGTCTGACGATACTTGCGCCAATTGTTGAAAGAACGTGCGAGGTTCATGATCCTATCCTTTCTAGGGTCGTGTGCCAGCGCTCATCTCTCTTGCTGGCCGTCATCTGATGCTCTGAAATATAATCTTTTTGAGCAGAAGTTACAGAGACAATGCTGCATCGCACCCATGCAGGCCGTGCAAACCTCTACGCGATGGCGTGTTCGCGGCTGGCGCCTAAAACGCGCGGCGCAATCGAGTTGTCGTGGCTGGAAAGCTGCCCGAAATGTGAGGGGCCAAAAACAAACAACGCCCGCTGGGGGAGGAGATCCAGCGAGCGTCGCTTTGTTCTGATCGGCAACCGGGAGGAGGAGTGTCGCCGATCCAAATCGAGGGGCGCTGGGAGGAGGAGTGCGCCGCCCCGATCGATGAGTTGAAGATAGTACGCAGGCCGGTGGAAGGGTAGCGCTGTTCCAGAATGGCACCTATGCATCCAGTGCATGGCGTGGGGCGAGCGCAGCGAAATTATGCACGAATATTGTGCAGGTGCGCAGACGCAGGCTTCTTTGTGGAGAGGAGGGCTGAAAAGAATAACGCCCGCTGGGGGAGGAGGTCCAGCGAGCGTCATTAGGGGTGATTGGCAACTGGGAGGAGGAGTGTTGCCAATCTGATCGGAAGAGCGCTGGGAGGAGGAGTGCGCTCGTCCGAATTCCGTCGGTTTTACCCGGGCCTTTCTCAGCAAACTGAGGCGGCTGGCCATTTCCGCTGGCGACCGTCTGGCTTCATGCCTTCGTTCGCCTTTGATGATTTGAATATAGGACCTTTAAATCGATTTGTGCAGTGCAATATCTGCATGGAAGATATGCGCATTGCGCAAGCCGTTCGTTCGTCCTCATCGGTTTGGTGCGCAGTCGCGAGTGAGCGGTTGTGTTTCCGCGCCGATACGTGATTAGTTGGGAGCTGAACCGGACCATTTCAAGCATCGGATTCTAGGCTGGGGGCAGGATGTACCGCGCGCGTCTCGAACGAGACTTCAAGCACTGGATGGACAAGGGGCTGCTGCAGGAGAATGCAGCACGCGCAATGCTGGCCGAATATGACGGTCGCGAGTCCACGTTCCGGGCAGGGCGCGTCCTGCTCATTCTCGCCGCACTCCTGTTGTCCGCCTCAATCCTGCTGCTTGTCGCCGCCAACTGGGAGGCGCTGCCACGCCTTGCGCGGGTGGCCGGCATCGTCGCTCTGGTCTGGGGCTTTCATTTCGCCGCTGCCTGGCTGACCCAGACCGGCCGCACGACGCTTGCCGCAGCGGCCCTCGTTCTGGGGGTGGCCGCCTTTGGGGGCGGCATCGCGCTGATCGGGCAGATGTATCACCTGTCGGGTGACGCGGCCGATGCCGCGCTGCTGTGGTTTGCCGGCGCCGTCCTCTCTGCCTTGGCATTTCGCTCAGCAGCAATGACCGCAGTTGCGGGTGGGCTTGCCTGGTTCTATTTCGGAACGGTGCTGCAGGACAATGGGTTCGGCGCCACGCCGGACTGGCGCGTGTGGTCCGTTCCGGTGCTCGCGGTGATCGTCGTTCTGCTGGTGCGCCTCACGGCCGCCGACCGGGCCCGTCATCTCCCCTATCTGCTGGTCCTGTCGTGGCTGGCCTGGCTTTACCTCGACAACGCGTCGCTTGCCTTGGCAGGTGGCCTTGCGGCGTTCGGCCTCGTGGCCTTTCTGGCGGCGACGCTGCCAGGCTCTCCGCTTCGCGCCCTGGCGGTCGATGCCGGTTCGGCACCCGCTTTCTATTCCTTCGCGCTCGCCTTGCTCGGATTTACCGCTCTTCAATTTGAAGCCGTCGGAGTGACAACGGAGGTCGCGACCGGGGCGGGCACGCTGCTGGTGGCCCTCCTTGGGATCGCGCTTGCCGGGGCGCAGAACGGCGCCGTGCGCTATCTCGGCTACGTCGCCTTTGCCGGTGAGCTTCTCTATCTCGCCTTCGAAACCCTCGGCTCCATGCTCGGTACCTCCGGTTTCTTCCTGATCTCCGGATTGGTGGTTGCCGGCATCGCCTGGCTCGTCATCCGCATCGAGGGGCACTTGGCAAATGCGCGCGGGACGGAGGCGCCACGATGACCACCGCAAAGACCCGTTGGTTGAACCCATTGCTGGCGGCCCTGCTGGTTGCGGGCGTACAGACGGCGGCACTTGGCTATATGATCGAGAGCAGGGCCTCGATCCTCAGAAGCGGCCGTGACGTGCTGTTGAAGACCGTGCCTGTCGATCCCCGCGATCTGCTTCGGGGCGACTACGTGATCTTGAGCTACGACATTTCAAGGCTCCAGCCGGAATTGTTCAAGGGCGATACGCCGAAGCAGTCGGAAGAGGCTAAGGTCTACGTTCGGCTGGAAAGGCAGCTCGACGGCTTTTGGGCGGCGACCGAAGCGTCCTTCGCGCCGCTTAGCCCTGCCGGCGACAGCGTCGTCCTTCGCTCTCTGCCATTTACCTACTATCCCTCGTCTGCGCTCTCGTCCGTCAATGTAGAATACGGGATCGAGCGTTTCTATGTGCCGGAAGGCGAGGGGCGGACGCTGGAGGAGGCGCGCAACGCCGAGGCGCTCTCCGTCAATATCCGCGTGGACGCCAAGGGAAAGGCCCAGATCCGCGAGATCGCAGTCAATGGCAGCCCGGTCTATGAGGAGCCTCTCTATTGAGGCACGCCGTGCCAACCCGCTTGGTCGTGGAATTCCCGCATTTTCCCTTTGATCCCGCGAAAACGAGTGATATAGAGACGCCGCGCTCGGGAAAGCCCTGAACTTTCAGCATGCCCATTCTATCCGCGGTATTCCGCTGGTTGGTCTTGCGGGAATACGGTCAGGCGGTGCGATTGTCTGAACGCGGGTATGGTGAAATTGGTAGACACGCCAGATTTAGGTTCTGGTGCCGTAAGGCGTGGGAGTTCAAGTCTCTCTACCCGCACCAGATCAGCGATCGCGCCCAAAGTCCGGATTCTGCGAGGATGAGGGGGGCTGGAGTGCCATTTTGCTTGCAAAACGGTTGCAGAACTGCGTAAAGCCACTCCCGGCAAATGGATCGGCTCACGTGCTCGCCAGACCTTTCGAAGGGGAAGAGCACAGTCAACGTGAAATGAAGGTTTGAACATGCAGGTTATCGAAACGCTCGCTCAAGGGCTGAAGCGCGAACTCAAGGTCGTTATCCCGGCCAAGGACATGGAAGCTCGGATGAACGAGCGTCTGGCCGAAGTGAAGGACCGTGTGAAGATCAACGGCTTCCGTCCCGGCAAGGTGCCGGTTGCGCATCTGAAGAAGGTCTACGGCAAGTCGATCATGGCTGACCTGGTCAACGAGATCGTTCGCGACAAGCCGACCGAGATCCTGTCGGGCCGTGGCGAAAAGTCGGCCACCCAGCCGGAAATCGCGATGACCGAGGACGAGGCCGAAGCCGACAAGATCCTCAACGCTCAGGCCGACCTCGAGTTCACCGTTGCCTACGAAATCATCCCGGCGATCGAACTCAAGGACGTCAGCGGCATCAAGGTGACCCGCGAAGTCGTCGAGATCGCTGAAGACGAAGTCAACGAGCAGATCCTGAAGATCGCCGAAAGCGCCCGCAGCTACGAATCGAAGAAGGGCAAGGCCGCCAACGGCGACCGCGTCACCATCGATTACCTCGGCAAGGTCGACGGCGTCGCCTTCGACGGCGGCAAGGACGAAGACGCTGAGCTGGTTCTCGGTTCCAACCGTTTCATCCCGGGCTTCGAAGAGCAGCTCGTTGGCCTGAAGGCTGGCGACGAGAAGGTCATCACCGTGACTTTCCCGGCTGAATACCCGGCTGCAAACCTTGCTGGCAAGGAAGCCACCTTCGACATCACCGTCAAGGACGTGGCTGGCGCCCAGGACATCGAAATCAACGACGAACTGGCCACCAAGCTCGGCCTCGAATCGGCTGACAAGCTGAAGGAAATCGTCCGCGGCCAGATCGAAAGCCAGTACGGCAACCTGACCCGTCAGAAGGTCAAGCGTCAGATCCTCGACCAGCTCGACGAACTCTACCAGTTCGAAACGCCGGAGCGCCTCGTCGAGGCCGAATTCGAAAACATCTGGCGCCAGATCAACACCGACCTGCAGCAGGCCGGCAAGACCTTCGCCGACGAAGAAACCACCGAAGAAGAAGCCCGCGCTGAATACCGCAAGCTCGCTGAGCGTCGCGTTCGCCTCGGCCTCGTTCTCTCGGAAATCGGTGAAAAGGCCGGCGTCCAGGTCAGCGACGACGAACTGCAGCGTTCGCTGTTCGAACAGCTCCGCCAGTTCCCGGGCCAGGAGAAGCAGATCCTCGACTACTTCAAGAACACCCCCGGCGCTGCTGCTTCGCTGCGCGCTCCGCTGTTCGAAGAAAAGGTCGTCGACCACCTGCTCGGCGAAATCTCGGTAACCGACAAGACGGTTTCCAAGGAAGAGCTGACGGCTGACGACGAAGAGACTGAAGGCAAGGCTGCCAAGAAGGCTCCGGCCAAGAAGAAGGCCGCCGCCAAGGCTGAAGCCACGGAAGGCGAAGAAGCCGCTGCTCCGAAGAAGAAGGCTCCGGCCAAGAAGAAGGCCGCTGACGACAGCGCCGAGTAATCGGATCGAAGCCTTAGGAATCGAAAGGCCCTGCCGCTTGCGGCAGGGCCTTTTTCGTTGCGGGAGGCGAGCTCTTCGTCCAGCGCTGGCCGAGAGCATGCTGCTTTCAGCGACACACGGAAGTGTCAGCTGATTCAGCCAGAGCCGACTTCGTGGCTCAGTGAAACCCGCGGCGCGCTAAGCGATGTCGAGGAGGAGGGCGCGATGGTCGGAGACTTCGGGCTCTGCGACGACATCGAAGCGAGCGACGCTGACTGCACCGTTCGCCAGCATGTAATCGGCAAAGCGGCCGCTCTTTAGATAGTGCGACGTGCGCGTGTCCGTGTGGCCGCGGGAAACGACGAGGTCGACGAGCCCCAACTGGCCGAGCGTCTGAAACGTTTGGCTGTCTGGGAGCACATTGAAATCACCGCACACGACAAGCCGCTCGTCTCCGGGCCAGACCTGGTGGACGAGACCTACCAGCGCCTCCGCCTGCGCGCGGCGTGCCGGACTGTCGTTCTTGCCGCCGACCTCCCGCAGGCCGTGCATCTGCGCGATGGTGATGGGAGTGCCAGCGTCGTGATCGAACAGGCGAATGCAATGGGCGTTGCGCGCACGCGGATGCGGCCCCCAGCTGTCGGGCGAAAAACTGCCATGCACAAAACCGAGGGCCTGGCCGATGACGGAATAGCCCCGCCGAACGAATGTTGCCAGACCGAATTCCGATGCCACGGGCGTGTCTCCAGAAAAGAGCGTCCCTCGCGCGGTCGGGCAGAAGAATCCATCATGTCCCGGTAGTACGGCGGCGATCTCGTCGAAGAGGTTGGCGCGTTGCGGCAGTTCCACATCCGCATCGCGATAGCTCAGCCATTCGGCCTCGGTCGTCGGTGATCGTGCGACCTCCTGCAGGCACAGGACATCGGCGTCGACATCGGCGAGATATTTCATCAAGGGCGAATGGAGCTTGCCGCCCCAGGCATTGAGCGAAAGGATGCGCATGGTGTTCGGCTCTCTTGATCGGGAGAGGTGAAGCTAGCCGATTCGCCGGCGTCCTGCGCACTTCGGATGCGGTCTGCGGGATGGCAAACCCGGAGAGATCGGTTCGGCAACGCGGAACCAAAATCGTTGCCCTCTAGGCACGTGGCCGCCGCCGTCAGCGTTGACGGCGGTCAGCTCTGTCGCTGGATGCTTACGCTTTCGGCGCTTCCTGCTTGATCTCGCCCATACGGTTCCAGGCGTCGAGGCCGGCGATCTTGTAGGCCTCGGCCAGCGTCGGGTAGTTGAAGGTGTTTTCGACGAAGTACTCGACCGTGCCCTTGAGGTTCAGCACGGCCTGGCCGATATGCACTAGTTCTGTCGCGCCTTCGCCGATGATATGCACGCCGAGCAGGCGGCGGGTCTTCAGCGAGAAGATCATTTTCAACAGGCCGGAATCGAGCCCCATGATGTGGCCGCGCGAGGTCTCGCGGAAGCGGGCGATGCCGCATTCGTAGGGGATGCCGCGTTCCTTGACCTCTTCTTCCGAGAGACCGCAGGTGGAGATCTCAGGCACGGCGTAGATGCCGTAGGGGAAGTATTTCTGCGGCTCCATCGCGATCGCGCCGATGGCGACCCGGGCGGCGATGCGCCCCTGTTCCATCGAGGTTGAGGCGAGGCTCGGGAAGCCGACGACGTCGCCGGCGGCGTAGATGTTCGGGACGGAGGTCTGGAACGTCTCGGGATTGACCTTGAGGCGCCCTCGGTTGTCGGCTTCGAGCCCGGCTGCGGGCAGGTTCAGCGTATCGGTGGCGCCCATGCGGCCCGCGGCAAAGAGCACCATGTCGGTTGTGATCTTGCGGCCGTTGTCGAGCGTCAGCAGCACCTTACCATCGTCGAGCCGCTCCACCGTGTCGGCCTTCTGCCCGAGGTGCAACTTCATGTTGCGGTCACGCAACTGGTAGATGAAGTCTTCGACGATTTCCTTGTCGATGAAATCGAGCATCGTCGTCTTCGGATCGATCACCGTCACCTGGGTGTCGAGCGCGCTGAAGATCGTCGCGTATTCGATACCGACGACGCCGGCGCCGATCACCACCATGGAGCGCGGCAGGGTCTCGATATCGAGCAGTTCATCGCTGTCGAGCACAGTCTTGCCGTCGAACGGCATGTAATCCGGGCGGAAGGGCTTGGTACCGACGGCAAGCATGATGCTGGTGCCGGACACGAGCATGGTCTCGCCGTCGTCCTTGACGACTTCGAGCGTGGTCGGATTGACGAAGCTGGCTTTCCCGCGCATCTGCTGCACGCGGTTGCGCGCGAACTGATGTTCGAGAACCTCGACTTCATGATTGAGGGTGATGATCAGCCGCTGCCGGAGGTCATCGGCGCTGATCTCCTGCTTGACGCGATAGGAGCGCCCGTAAAAGCCGCGCTCGCGCCAGCCCGAAAGATTGAGCGCCGTTTCGCGCAGCGTCTTGGAGGGAATCGTACCGGTGTGAACCGAAACGCCGCCAACGCGTTTTCCCTGTTCGATGACGAGGACCTTCTTGCCGAGCTTGGCTGCCTGGATGGCGCCGCGGCGGCCGGCAGGTCCGCTTCCGACAACGATGAGATCGAACTGGTTCATAGGCGTTTCCGTTAGAAGGTGGAATCGTTGTGCGTTGCGAAAACTCTCGCTCGCAAGCCTCTATACCGTCAATGGCACGGTTTGATGAAGTGGTTTTCATAGCCGAAACAGTCGGATGAGAATATATAAGGGAGTGCGCGTATGCTTGGCTTCGTTACGACATGCGGAGCCCGTCGGTGTCGTATTTGCCTGGGAGGCTGACGATGGGATTGGAGCTGACGAACAGGGCTTTGCCACAGTCTGGCGCTGAGGGCGTCATGCCGCATTCGCAGCCGCAGCCGGGCGTCGTAGCGGCCGCGGTCTACGAGAACGGCGTTCGCGTCCGCGATATCCGCATCGAAGACGCAGGCAAGTGGCGCGGCCGCCCGGGCACAGTGATCTGGATCGGCCTGCATGAGCCCGATGCGGAACTGTTGCGGCAGATCCAGCAGGAATTCGATCTGCATGACCTGGCGATCGAGGACGCCTGCAAGGCGCACCAGCGGCCGAAACTGGAGATCTATGGCGACTCGATCTTCGTCGTCGCCCGCACCGCGCATATGGTTGGCGACGAGATCGCCTTCGGCGAGACGCATCTGTTCGTTGGGCGCGGTTACGTCATCTCGGTCCGGCACGGCGCGTCGACCTCCTACATGGCCGTGCGCCAACGCTGCGAAGCATCTCCTGCAGCCTTGGCCCACGGCGAAAACTACATCCTCTATTCGATCCTCGATTTCATCGTCGACAACTACATGCCGGTGATCGAGGCGATCCACGAAGAGGTCGAGGAACTGGAAGACCGGCTGCTGCGCGAGCGGCTGGTCAAGGGCGACATCGAACGCCTCTATCTGCTGCGGCGCAATCTCTTGCGCCTGCGAAACGCGGTCGTGCCGCTGGTCGACGTCTGCCGACGGCATGAGCACATCGATCTACCGGGCATGGATGCAGCACTGCAGCCGCTCTTCCGCGACGTTACGGACCACGTGCGCCGCGTTCAGGAGGATATCGACGCTTTGCGTGAGGTTCTTGCCTTCACCTTCGAGGCGAGCCTGATGGTCGGTCAATCCGAGCAGACGGAAATCTCGCGCAAGCTCGCGTCCTGGGCCGCGATCCTCGCGGTGCCAACGGCGATCGCCGGCATTTACGGCATGAACTTCGACGACATGCCGGAACTGAAGTTCCGCTACGGCTACTTCGTCGTCCTTGCAGTGATCATCGGTCTTTGCGGCACGCTCTACCGGTTCTTCCGCCGCGCGAAATGGCTTTAGGCCGGAGCACCGACCGGCAGACCTTACCAATTCCCGAACTCGGAGGATGTGGTGGCAACCCTTCTGCAAACGCTCGGCGACCTGATCGGTACGAACTGGAAACATCGCGAGGTACCCAAGCGGTACTCGCGCACCTTTGTGTGTCGCTGTGGCAGTCACGTGTTTTTCGGCAACATGTTTTGTAACAGCTGCCAGACGCCGCTCGGATATCTGCCAGGTGAAGATGCGTTGCTGCCGCTCGACCCCGGCCCACAGCCAGGTATCTGGGCCGCAGGCGAGGAACGGCCATTGCTGAAGTATTGCGGCAACCGTGACACGCCGGCGCAGTGCAACTGGATGCTGATGGCCAGCGAGCCGGGGGAACTTTGCATCGCCTGCCGGCTGAACCGGACAATTCCGAATCTCGATCGCGAGGACAATGCCCGCTACTGGGGTCTGCTTGAGGTGGCGAAGCGACGGCTCGTGTCGCAGTTGCTGGCACTCGGCTTGCCCGTGAAGTCCAAGGTCGACGAGGACGAGAAACACGGTCTGATGTTCGATTTCCTGCGTTCGCCACCGAGCGGGCCGCGCGTGCTGACCGGGCACGCCGACGGTTTGATTACGGTCAACATCGAGGAGGCGGATTCGGTCCAGCGCGAGAAGATGCGGCTCGAATTCTACGAGCCCTATCGGACGCTGCTGGGCCATCTTCGACATGAGGTCGGTCACTACTACTGGAACCGGCTCGTTTTCAACGGACCCTGGCTGGAGCCGTTTCGCACGCTGTTCGGCGATGAGCGGGCCGATTACGCGGCGGCATTGAAGGCGAACTATGACAATGGCGCACCCCCAGACTGGGCCGATCGGTACATCAGTTCCTATGCTTCCACACATCCCTGGGAAGACTGGGCCGAAACTTGGGCGCATTACCTGCATATGATCGATAGCCTGGGCACGGCACTCGGCTTTGGGCTCGATGCAGAGGATCTTGAAGCGATTGTCGAGCCATTCGAGCGCGACGCCTTGTATGCGCCCGACGACACCGGCGCCGACGGGTTTCTGTCGCTGTTGAACTCCTGGATCGAAATGACGATGGTGCTTAACGAGTTGGCGCGCAGCATGGGCCAGCCGGACTTCTACCCCTTCGTAATGTCGAAACCGTCAGTGGCGAAACTGCAGTTCGTGCATATGGTCGTCGAGGCTTCACGCTCGGCGGGGACGGAGTCTGTCGAAGCCGGCTTTTTGGGGTAAACGCCTTCGCCACTGTTTGCGGCAGGGCGGCGTCACCACCGGGCTGCTACCTCCGCCGCGCGAAACGGCTGGGTGCCAGCGCGCTCAGAACAGCCGCAGCCCTTTCAGGCTCACGTGGCCGTCCTTGCCGATGATGATGTGGTCGTGCACGGCGATCCCCAGCGGTTTCGCCGTTTCGACGATCAGCTTCGTCATGTCGATATCGGCGCGCGACGGGGTCGGATCGCCGGATGGATGGTTGTGGACCAGGATGATCGCGGTGGCCGAGAGTTCCAGCGCGCGCTTGACCACTTCACGCGGGTAGACCGGCGTGTGGTCGATCGTACCTTTCTGCTGCACCTCGTCGGCAATCAGCGTGTTGCGCTTGTCGAGGAACAGGATGCGGAACTGTTCCTTCGTCTCGTAGGCCATCGCCGCGTGGCAATAGTCGATGACGGCGCTCCAGGACGAGAGAAGCTGCTTCTGGCGAAGTTCGCTCTTCAGCGTGCGGTGACCAATTGTGGAGATCAGCTTGAGGTCGAGGGCGACGGCCTCGCCGATACCGCTCACCTCCTGCAACAGCGCGATCGGGGCGCCGAAGACACCGGCGAGCGTGCCGAAGCGCGCGAGCAGAGCCTTGGCGATCGGCTTGGTATCCTTGCGTGGGATCAGCCGAAACAGCAACATTTCCAGGATTTCGTAGTCGGCGAGTGCGGCATCGCCGCTTTCGCGGTAGCGCGCCCTGAGGCGATCGCGATGACCGTGATAGTGCGCCTCGAGTGCCGGCGCCTTCTTGGCGGCCGGCGAGTTATCTAACTGCAATTGCGGAAAAAACGTCCTCTCGTCCGCCGATGGCACAAAATCGCCGTCAGGGGAGATCGAGCGTTTCGTCATGCGGCGCCGAGCGTGCTGACGCCGGGCTTGAACAGGCCGGCGGGCGAAAGCGTGAAGATCTCGCAGCCATCGGCGGTGACGCCGACCGTGTGCTCGTATTGCGCCGACAGCGACCGGTCGCGGGTCACGGCGGTCCAGCCGTCCGAGAGCACCTTCACATGCGGGCGGCCGAGATTGATCATCGGCTCGATGGTGAAGATCATGCCCTCGCGCAGTTCCGGCCCTTCATTGGCGCGGCCGTAGTGCAGGATGTTCGGCGCGTCGTGGAAGAGCTTGCCGACGCCGTGGCCGCAGAAATCGCGCACGACGGAGCAGCGCTCCGCTTCGGCATAGACCTGGATCGCTTCACCGATGGCGCCGGTGCGGGCGCCGGGGCGCACGGCGGCTATGCCGCGCATCAGGCTCTCGTGGGTGACGTCGAGCAGTCGCTCGGCCGCGCGCTTGATCTCGCCGACCGGATACATCCGGCTCGAATCGCCATGCCAGCCATCGACGACGTAGGTGACGTCGATGTTGACGATATCGCCCTCGCGCAGCGGCTTGTCGTTCGGGATGCCGTGGCAGACGACGTGGTTGATCGAGGTGCAGGACGATTTCGTGTAGCCGCGATAGTTGAGCGTCGCCGGCAGCGCGCCATTGTCCATGCCGAACTCGAAGACGAACCGGTCGATCTCGTCGGTGGTGACGCCCGGCTGTACCCGCGAGACGAGCTCGTCCAGACAACGCGCAGTCACCTGGCAGGCCTTTCGCATGCCCTCGAAACCTTCCGGTCCATAGAGCCGGATTACGCCGGTGTTCTTGTAGGGCGCAGACCCTGCCTCGATGTAAGTCACCATTCGAAAGCTTTCAGTTGTTCCAGTCGGATTTCATAGAGCAGCGAGGGCCGCTTCGTCCACTGTCATCAATCCAGTTGGGCGGATTTGCGTTGGCGAAACCTGACATTTGACCGCATAGGCCTCAACCCCACGTGACATCGCGCGGTCGAATGCGCGCGCATAGGCGGGATCGAACTCGCGGCAGATCCTCAACCGGTCACAATCGTCGCGCTGCACGAGATAGATCATCACCGCGCGGTGACCGGCCTCAACCATATCACCGAGTTCGTCGAGATGTTTCGCCCCCCGCGTGGTCGGACTGTCAGGAAATTCGGAAAGACCGGGCGAGCGGCTGAAATGCACGTTCTTGACCTCGACATAGGCACGGCCGCGCTCGGGATCGCTGAGGAGAATGTCGATGCGCGAGTTGCGTCCGTATTTCTGCTCGCGTGCACTATGCTCATAGGTATGCAGGTCGGAAACGAGCCCCAGCCGGATGGCTTCTTCCGCAAGCCGGTTGGGCAGGCCGGTATTGATGCCGACCATCGTTCCGTCGGCTTCGACGATTTCCAGCATCTGGCGGTACTTCCGCGTCGGGCTGTCGTGTTCTGACATCCAGATGCGTGAACCGGGTGTCGTCAGCCCGCGCATCGATCCCGTGTTGGGGCAGGATCCGGTCATGGCCGTGCCATCAGGCAACAGGGCGTCGAAGAGAAAGCGCTTGTAGCGCTGCACAAGGGTTGCGGTCGTCAGCGGAGGATCGAAGATCAAGGCAGGTCCTGCGAATGATTCAGGCGCGGGCGCGTACGTAGGAGCCCGGCGCTTCCTCGAGCGAGTTCAGCGGACCGCCCGGCTTGCGGGGCGCAACGCGTCGCTTGTCGAGTTTCTCGATCCATTGGTGCCAATGCGGCCACCAGGATCCCGGTGTTTCCTTGGCGGCCTTGAACCAATCGTCGAAGTCACCCGTGGGGGCGCCTCCGGTCCAGAACTGATACTTGCCCTTGTCCGGCGGATTGACGACGCCAGCAATGTGGCCCGAACCCGAGAGAACATAGGTGACCTTGCCGCCGAACGAAGCGCTGCCGAGAAATACAGAGCGCGGCGGGGCGATGTGGTCTTCCTTGGTCGCGAGATTGTAGATCGGGATCTTCACGTCGCCGAGCGATACCTGCTTGCCGGCAAGAACCATCTCGCCCTTCGAAAGCTTGTTATCGAGGTAGCAGTTGCGCAGATAGAAGGAATGGTTGGCGGCCGGCATCCGCGTCGAATCGGAGTTCCAGTAGAGCAGGTCGAAGGGCAGGGGTTCCTGGCCCTTGAGGTAGTTGTTGACGAAGTAGGGCCAGATCAGCTCCGAGGCGCGCAGCATGTTGAAGGCGGTCGCCATCTTCGAGCCGTCGAGATAGCCGGTCACGCTCATGTTCTGTTCGATCTGGCTTATCTGGTCCTCGTCGACGAAGACCTTGAGGTCGCCAGCGTGAGTGAAATCGACCTGCGTCGTGAACAGTGTCGCCGAGCGGATGCGATCGTCGCCCTCGGCCGCATGCAATGCGAGCGTCGCGGCAAGCAGGGTGCCGCCGACGCAATAGCCGATGGCGTTGACTTCCCGCTCACCGGTGGCCTGCTCGACGATATCGAGCGCAAAGCCGATGCCTTCGCGGGCATAGGCTTCCCAGTCCTTGGTCGCGTGCCGTTCGTCCGGGTTCACCCAGGAGATGACGAAGACCGTGTGTCCCTGATCGACCGCCCATTTGATGAAGGATTTCTGCGGGTTGAGATCGAGCACGTAGAATTTGTTGATCCAGGGCGGGCAGATCAGCAACGGCCGCTTCAGCACGGTTTCCGTCGTCGCCTCATATTGCAGCACCTGGCAGACGTCGCTCTGGGCAATGACCTTGCCCGGCGTCATCGCGATATTCTCGCCGATCGCAAACTTGCTGGTGTCGGTTTGCCGGAGCTTGAGGTCGCCGCGACCGGCGGCGATGTCCTCGGCAAACATCTGCATGCCCTTGACCAGATTGGCGCCGCTTGAGGCAACCGTCTCGCGGTAGAGCTGCGGATTGGTGGTGACGAAGTTGGTCGGAGACAGCGCGCTCGAAACCTGGCGAACGTAGAAAGCAGCCTTGTGTTTCGTGTGGTCGTCGAGCCCCTCGGCGTCTTCGACCATGCGTTCGGCCCAGTCCGACGTTACGAAATAGGCCTGGCGAATGAAGTCGAAGAACGGGTTCTTCACCCAGTCCTCGTCGGTAAATCTCTTGTCGTTGCGCTGGAGGCCGGCCGGCTCCGCCGTCTCTTCGCCGGACATCCGGTGCAGCGTGCGCGACCAGATCTCGAAGAAGCTGCCCATCAAGTGAGTCTGCGCTTCGAGCGTGCGGCGCGGATCGGAAAGCCAGTACTCCGAGACCTTGGACAGCGTCTTGACCATGTCGGTGACGGGTTCGGCGAAGGTATCGGACTTCTGGCCCGATTCCCGCGGCGCCAGCCAGGCGGAAGCCGCTTTGCCAAGCTGTTCCATGGCGCGGGCGAGGTTGACTGCGAGGCTTTCCGGATCCTTGACGATATAAGGTTCGACGGATTTGGGATCGAAGCCTGCGTAGCCGTCCTTGCCTTCCGCATTCCTCTCTGCTGTCACCCGGCGTCCTCCACAGCATCTTGTTTGTTTTGTATTTTTACATTCTGCCCGAAAATGATTACAAGGGCTAGCGCATCGTCGCGCCATCAAAATAGAGGTCGTCTCCAGTATGCTTGCCGTCGGAAAACAGCGTTCCATCACCTGGGTTGCCGGGATCGTTCTGCTAGGCACGCTTGCAGGCTGCAACAGCCAGGGGACCAACTTCGAGAACTATCCGTCGGTTTACGGCCAGAAGCCGGCCGCAACGACGCAGATGACCAACGATGAAGCGGCAAGCATGCAGGCGCGCCTGAGCTCTCTCGGCGCTGCACGCAAGTCCGGCGCGATCTCCGAAGCCGAGTATCAGCGTCGCCTGAAAGAAATGCGCGCGCTGGCCGAACAGCACGGCGCCGACACGCTGAAAGAGATCCAGAATTAGCGCTTGCCTTTCCGGTGATTTGGACGCAAAGCGTTCAATGGCCGCATGGACGGCCGTTCACCACAGCGCACGGTTTCGCAAAGGCTTGAGCCGCTGGCGGGAGCGTGCGCCAAACGAGGTTTGGAGATGGAAGAGTTTCACAAAGTCCGGCGTTTGCCGCCCTATGTTTTCGAACAGGTCAACCGTTTGAAAGCAAGCGCGCGAGCGGCCGGTGCTGACATCATCGACCTCGGCATGGGCAATCCGGATCTACCCACACCACAGTCGATTGTCGACAAGCTCTGCGAGGCCGTTCAGGACCCGCGCACGCATCGTTATTCGTCGTCGAAGGGCATTCCCGGGCTGCGTCGTGCCCAGGCCGCCTATTACGCCCGCCGCTTCGGCGTCAAGCTCAACCCGGATACCCAGGTCGTCGCTACCCTTGGCTCCAAGGAAGGCTTCGCCAACATGGCGCAGGCGATCACCGCACCTGGCGACGTCATTCTGTGCCCGAACCCCACCTATCCGATCCACGCCTTCGGCTTCCTGATGGCCGGCGGCGTCATCCGCTCGATCTCGGTCGAGCCGGACGAAACCTTCTTCGGACCGCTGGAACGCGCCGTTCGCCATTCAATCCCCAAGCCACTGGCGCTGATCCTCAACTATCCGTCGAACCCGACGGCGCAGGTTGCGACGCTCGACTTCTATAAGGACGTGATCGCCTTTGCGAAAAAGCACGACATCATCGTGCTTTCGGACCTTGCCTATTCGGAGATCTACTTCAACGACGCGCCGCCGCCGTCGGTGCTGGAAGTGCCGGGCGCGATCGACTGCACGGTCGAGTTCACCTCGATGTCGAAGACCTTCTCAATGCCGGGCTGGCGCATGGGCTTTGCCGTCGGCAACGAGCGGCTGATCGCAGCCCTGACACGCGTGAAATCCTACCTCGACTATGGCGCCTTCACGCCGATCCAGGTGGCCGCCACCCAGGCGCTGAACGGTGACGGCAGCGACATCGCCGAAGTGCGCAATATCTACAAGCGCCGCCGCGACGTCATGGTCGACAGCTTCGGCAAGGCCGGCTTCGAAGTGCCGCCGCCGGCAGCGACGATGTTTGCCTGGGCAAAGATCCCGGAGAAGTTCCGTCATCTGGGCTCGCTCGAATTCTCGAAGCTCCTCGTCGAGAAGGCGGATGTCGCGGTCGCTCCGGGCATCGGCTTCGGCGAACAGGGCGACGACTATGTGCGCCTCGCTCTCGTCGAGAACGAGCACCGCATCCGCCAGGCGGCGCGCAACATCAAGAAATTCCTGTCGACCGCCGACGAGACGATGCACAACGTCATCTCGCTCAACGCTCATAGGTAAGAAGTCGGGAGGCGGGCTTGACGCGCGCCTCCTTCCACACTGGCCCCGCTGTTCTCGCGGGCGCCCTCTACATGTTAGGAAATGGCTATGGCAGATGCCCTCAAAATCGGCATTGCGGGCTTGGGTACCGTCGGTGCCTCGCTCGTGCGAATCCTCCAGGATCGTCACGAGATGCTTGCGACAACGTGCGGACGGGCAATCGAGACCACGGCCGTAACGGCGCGCGACCGCAACAGGGACCGCGGCGTCGATCTTTCGAAGACCGCCTGGTTCGACGATGCCATTTCGCTTGCGCGTGACGCCGATATCGACGTTTTCGTCGAGCTGATGGGCGGTGCCGGCGATCCCGCCTATTCGGCCGTCAAGGCGGCGCTGCAGCGCGGCATTCATGTGGTGACCGCCAACAAGGCGCTGCTGGCTGCCCATGGCATCGAACTTGCAAAGATCGCCGAGGAGAAGGGCGCGCTGCTCAACTACGAAGCGGCTGTTGCCGGCGGTATCCCCGTCATCAAGGCGCTGCGCGAATCCATGACCGGCAATACGATCTCGCGCGTCTATGGGATCATGAACGGCACCTGCAACTACATCCTGACGAAGATGGAGAAGGAACAGCTTTCCTTCGAAGCCTGCCTCAAGGAGGCGCAGCGCCTCGGCTATGCCGAAGCCGATCCGGCCTTCGACATTGAGGGCAACGACACGGCGCACAAGCTGTCGATCCTGACGAGCCTTGCATTCGGTACGGCGATCGCTGCCGACGACATCTACCTCGAAGGCATCACCAATATCTCGATCGACGACATTCATGCAGCCGCCGATCTCGGTTACCGCATCAAGCTCCTCGGTGTCGCCCAGCGCACCGAAAGCGGCATCGAGCAGCGCGTCCACCCGACGATGGTGCCTTACGATTCCGTCATCGCCCAGGTCGATGGCGTGACCAATGCCGTTGCGATCGAATCCGACATTCTCGGCGAGCTCCTGATGGTCGGCCCGGGTGCCGGCGGCAACGCGACGGCGTCGGCCGTGCTCGGCGATATCGCCGACATTGCCAAGAGCCGCCCGGGCGCCCAGCACGTTCCGGCCTTCGGCCGTCCGACCAATGCGCTGCTGCCCTATAAGCGCGCGCAGATCCAGAGCCACGAGGGCGGCTACTTCATCCGCCTGAAGGTCGTTGACCGCACCGGCGTCTTCGCCAGCATCGCGACCCGCATGGCCGACAACGGCATCTCGCTGGAATCGATCATGCAGCATTCCAAGCATCTGATGGACACGGGCGAGCCGCAGACGATCATCTTGGTCACGCACGCGACATCGGAGCACTCCGTTCGCGATGCGATCAAGGCGATCAAGGGCGAGGGCTACCTCGTCGGCGAGCCGCAGGTCATTCGCATCGAACGCCCGAAGGCAAACTGACGGCGAAGGACCTCGGGCCGTTCGGCATGACGGTGCGCAGTGCCGTTTGTGGCCAACAAATTAGAAGCCTCGCCGCGCAAGCAAGCCGGCGAGGCTTCTTTTTTGGGAATTGGGCGCCTGCGGCGGCCCAACCCCCTACGAAACGTGGATCTCTGTGTATGCCGTTCCAAAAACGGTCACGATTTCCAGGGTTATGCGCTAAGAGGAATGAAGCGCCAAGCGGATGGACGAGCATGGAAGAATTGGTGGATCCGGTACAGCGGGCCTTTCTGAATGTCGAGCGGTCGGTCAGCGGCCAGCGATGGGTGTCGCGCCTCGACCAGGCGGGCCAGAACCGCGCGCTCGCCATTAGCCAGGTTCACGGCTACTCCGATCTGCTCGGTCGCGTCCTTGCCGGCCGCGGCGTCGTACTCGACGATGCCGCAAGCTTCCTTGATCCGACGCTTCGCTCGCTTATGCCGGACCCGGACACGCTTACCGATTGCCGCAAGGCTGCAGAGCGTCTGGCGGCCGCCATCAAGCGCCGTGAAAAGACGGTGATCTTCGGTGACTATGACGTCGACGGTGCCGCGTCTTCGGCTTTGATGGCGCGTTTCCTGCGCCATTTCGGCGTCGACGCGGAAATCTACATTCCCGATCGGATCTTCGAGGGCTATGGCCCGAACCCGACGGCAATCGAGCAGCTGATCGACAAGGGCGCCGATCTCATCGTCACCGTCGACTGCGGCTCGACCAGCCATGAGGCGCTCGCCGTTGCCGATAAACGCGGCGTCGATGTCGTCGTCATCGACCACCATCAGGTCGGCTCGGCGCTGCCGCCCTGCCATGCGCTCGTCAATCCCAATCGGGAGGACGATCTTTCGGGGCAGGGGCATCTTTGTGCTGCCGGTGTCGTTTATCTGGTTCTCGTCAATACCTTGCGCGTTTTGCGCAACGCCGGCGACAGCCGCGTTTCTTCGTTCGACCTGCTGTCCCAGCTCGATCTGGTGGCTCTGGCGACGGTCTGTGACGTGGTGCCGCTCAAAGGGCTCAACCGCGCCTATGTCGTCAAGGGACTGATCGCGGCGCGTCACATGGGCAATGTCGGGCTTTCGGCACTGCTGCGGAAAGCTGCGATCGGCGGCCCCGTCACGCCCTATCACCTGGGCTTTCTCGTCGGCCCGAGAATCAATGCCGGCGGACGCATTGGCGATGCGGCGCTCGGCAGCCGCCTGCTGGCGATGGAGGATGCGGCCGAGGCGGAGAAGATCGCCGCGCAGCTCGATGAGCTCAACCGCGAGCGGCAGGCGATGGAAGCCGTCATGTTGGCCGAGGCGGAAGCTGAGGTTCTGGCCGAATACGGCACGGGCGAGGGCGCTTCGGTGATCGTTACCGCGCGCGAAAACTGGCACCCGGGCATCGTCGGACTGCTCGCCGCCCGCATCAAGGAAAAATTCCGACGACCGACTTTTGCCATCGCCTTTGATCCGAACGGACGCGGCACCGGTTCGGGCCGCTCGATCAATGGCTTCGACATGGGCAAGATGGTTCGGGCCGCCGTCGATGGTGGCCTGCTGGTAAAGGGCGGTGGCCATGCCATGGCTGCCGGTCTCACCGTCGAGCGCGCGAAACTCGGCAAGCTCAGGCAGTTTTTCGAGGGACGTGCGGAAGCGGCGGTGCGCGAACTCGTCGCCATCCAGACGCTCAAGGTGGACGGCGCGCTTGCAGCCTCCGGCGCGACCCTGGAACTCATCGATCTCCTGGAGCAGGCCGGCCCCTACGGCTCGGCCCACCCGCAGCCGGTCTTCGCCTTCCCGCAGCATCGCCTGCGCGACAGCAGGCAGGTCGGCGCCAACCACATCAAGGTGACGCTGGAGGGGCAGGACGGCAGCCGCCTTGACGGTATTGCTTTCCGGGCGACCGAGACACCGCTCGGCGACTTCCTGCTGTCGAGCCGCGGAACATCCATCCACGTCGCGGGATCGGTGTCCGCCGATCTGTGGCAGGGCCAGCGACGGGTACAGCTGCGCGTCACGGACGCGGCAAAGGCGCTGTAGCACCCGTCGCGAAGTGTGCTGACAGATATTTCGCTGGGCCGTGTTATGGCTGACCGTACCGCACACGCTTCAAAACATCTCGAGGATTCACAGCGAGGATGGTGTTGAAGAACGTCGTTTCGACGATGGTGTCGCCATCGGCTTGCAGGCGAAAATGCACGCTCTTGTTGCCGCCACAGTTCGTTGCGTCGATCATCGCGATAACTCTTTCGACCTCGTCGGGCGTCTTTTCGTCCAGCCTGACAAGGGCAGGATAAAGGGGGGCGCAACTTGCATCGCCGTCGCGAACAAGTTCTCCTTGTCGATCAAAGAGATAGCTGAGGCGTGCGAACTCTCCCTTGTGCGAGCCGCTATGGGCGCTGCCCCACATGGCACTTAGGTACTGAGCCACAGCGCTCAAAGATCCGAGATCATTGAACGGTCGCAAGGCTTCAACATTGTAAACCACGGAGTAGAGGCGACTGCCGCTGAGTGGTGAATTCAGTGTGAGCGAGTAGGTACGACGGAAACCCTGCTGCTGGTCCAGTCGGGTAATGTGTATGCGCTGCAGATAGGGTGCTTTGGCATAAGCTGGGAGCTTCGGGTCTTTGCGATTGTTCAGGCTTCGCGTCGTTTCGGAGCGTTCCCAGTCTTTGAAATCCCGCTCGAGCAACGTTTCTAACTCTTCAATTGGCATCCCCAGCTTGAACACCGGACTCGGTACCAAGTCTGCAGGCGTCAGCGTTTGCTCGCCAGAAACCGCGTTGGTTGGGGCCGCAAAAGGAGATCCGGGACAGCACGAAATTGTGATTGTGGCGAGCGCGGCAGCAATGACGCGAAACAAAACTAGATTCCCGTTCAACTGATTCGAGGAACGCCCGACTTGCGATCGGAGCGTGTTTCCCCAGCGATCAAACGATCAAGAATCAGGTCGAAATCGTCGGCGCGTTGAAGTTGCTCCTGAAGAGCAGGAAGATATTTCGCACGGCTTCGGATGGCGTCGCCAGCAGATCGAAGGCTGAGCAGAATCTGTTTAGAGATTGCGTATTCGCTCTGCAGTCCTTCTGCCTTTTGCCAGATATGGTCTTCCAGAGCGTCAAATGCCGACGCATCGAAGGTATCGGACTTGAGAAGCCGGCCGACTGCTTGATCCGTCAGCCTCTCCAATACGACGTCAAACTGATTTTCCGACACCCGAGTGCGCCTCATTCTGTTGAGCTGTAAACTCAAAGCAGAACTGCAATATTTCGTCGAGTCCGGGTTTTGACATCTGTAGCCGCATCAGAAATCAGGCGGTGAAGGCTGCCGCGCGTGGTCGAGAACGCGAGTCGCCACCGATGCAACAGAACGGCCCCTGCGACCGCGCCGTTGCAGGAGTCCCTGCTTTGGAAAGCTACGCACATACCCCTGGTGTGCGGAAACCGGCCACGATCCTGTTGCCGCTCACGTCGCTGTCTCTTCCAAAGGATATCTGCGAAACACCAGTATGCGCTTGGGAATTACGTGAGACGCGCATCAGTGTGGGCACCCGCATTCGCCAGCAATAGCAATCGGGAATTTGCCGAACCGGCCTTGGCACGCCCAACGGGAATCGAACCCGTGTTGCCGCCGTGAGAGGGCGGCGTCCTGACCGCTAGACGATGGGCGCATCTCTATTCGATTGAGCGCAAGCGGTTGCTGCGCAACGCGCTATCCTAGTCCTGTTCGACGAAAACGACGAGAAGAATCGAAGGCGATCCGTCAGCCGATGGAACAAGGCTTTCGATGTAGGGGAGGTTCAACACAGTGGCACGCCCTAGGGGAGTCGAACCCCTCTTCCCAGAATGAAAATCTGGTGTCCTAACCGATAGACGAAGGGCGCACTCGCTGTGTGGGCGCCTTATAGCCAGCGACTCTGGATACCGCAAGCGCCAATCTCAGTTTTTTTGTGCTTTCCCTGTTAAAACCGGTGAGAAAAATTCGGCGGTCAAAGAGCTGGAATCGGAGATGCGTACGGTGCAGCGGAGTTGCTGCTTCAGATGCTTAAAACGTCGATTTTCGGGAGAAGGAGATCAACACAGTGGCACGCCCTAGGGGAGTCGAACCCCTCTTCCCAGAATGAAAATCTGGTGTCCTAACCGATAGACGAAGGGCGCACTCGCTGTGTGGGCGCCTTATAGCCAGCGACTCTGAATAGAGCAAGCGCCAATCTCGGGAATGTTGTGATTTTCCTGTTCAAAATACCAAGAAAGATTTATGGCGGCACGAGGCGGAAATTTAGGTGTCGAAACGCGCGGTAAATCGCTGTTCCAACAACAGAAAATCGATTTTCATTTGGGGAGAAGATCAACACAGTGGCACGCCCTAGGGGAGTCGAACCCCTCTTCCCAGAATGAAAATCTGGTGTCCTAACCGATAGACGAAGGGCGCACTCGCTGTGTGGGCGCCTTATAGCCAGAGGATTTCAGAACCGCAAGCGGCAATCTTCATATTTCTGTAAAAATTCCACAGGCCGGAAGCAAAGGAGGCTTCTCGTCGAATCCTCCATGGAAACAAATGCTTGCCTTCAGCCCTTGGCGCGCCGGCAGCGCCAGTTCCAGTCCCGCTGTGCGCCGATATCGATATGGACCGACTCCGTGTGGCAATAGGTGCCGACGCCGCCGCGGCCGGGGACGCTACGCAGGAATTCGGCGAGATCCCACTTGCTGACGCCCTGAACCTGAATGTCAGCCGCCTCGCAGCGTGTATGCAGCGATTGCTTGGCGCGGTTGACCTTGATCGGCCTGAGGCCCGAGGTCACCATGACCTGCTTGCCGTAATGCGTTTCCACCTTCTTCAGCATCTGCATGAGCTCGGGCTTGAAACAGCCGGCATCGACTTTCTCGGTCTGCAGAATGAGCCCGCTCGGCGCCAGTCGAGCGAGCCCCGAGAGCGAGGCGACCTGAACCGGTGCGCCGTCGTCGTCATCGCCGAGGTGCTCTTCGTGCTCGTAGTTGTAGAGCGAGTTCAGTTTGACGCCCGGAAGCGTGTAGGCGAGGGAGGCCGTTTGCGGCTGGCTCGCATTGCTGGTGGTAATCGTCTTCTTTTCCGCCGGCGGAGCCGAGCGAAGTGCCGCCTGCTGCGGCTTCTCCTTGCGCTTGCCGGCAAAAAGGGCCGCGAGCGTCCAGGTTTTGGACGTGTCCTTGTTATCGTCTGCTGGCGTGGCTTCTGGTGCTGCCTGCTGCGCGGCGGCGACCTCGGTCGCTGCTGGTGTGGCGTCGGCATTGGCCACCGCCTGTGGCGTCGAAGAGGTCTGGCCGCTGGCGGCAGCCTCGGCGCTCAGCGGCACCGGAACGGCAACAGGAAGGGTGGCGTCCTGCGCGGGAGAGGGAGCATAGGCGGCGACAGCGGCGTCCGTCACGACGTCGTTGGCCGTGTTGGCGGCCCCCTGTTGCGGCGCTATTACCGGCAGCGGCTGTCGCTGGGTGCCGCTGAAAAGACTGTTGTTGGTTGCGTTCATGCCGGGCTGGCCGGCGGGTAGCGGAACAGTTCCCGTCGTCTGCGGCTGGACGGTCGTCGTTGCCTGTGCGGCAGGTGCCTGGCCATAGATGCTTGAGGAGGCGGCGCGCAGGCCGGTGCCCTGCATCGTCAGCGATTGCGGCTGTCCGCCATCGTGGGGAACTGTGGCATTGCCGGCTGCCTGTTGCGCCTGCGGATTGCTGCCGAGCGCAACCACCTGTCCATCCTGGACTGTGGCCTCCGATTCGGCGGTTTGCACAGGGGCTGCTTGCCCCTCGGCCTTCAGCGCGGTCGCTGCATCGTTTTCCCCGACCGCCGACATGCAGCCGCTCAAGGCCAGCAGCGATACGGATAAGGCTGCCGCCCGCGCAATGGTGACGAGCACCGCGCCCTTCGTGTCCGGATGTTGCAACGTCCTATCCCCGCTCTCCGTGCATGACCGACGAAGCCTCGCCTTGTCATGCATTAAGTCTCAGTTCCGAAACATCGCTCAGAACAAACAAACTCATGCTTCTCGCGGCGATCGGAATGAGCGCCACGGGAAAAGATCAGGCCAAGTACAAAAGGGGGTCGCCGCCACGAGATATCGCGGATAGGACCCGGCATCAACGTTTCGCGCGAAAAAGTACTCAACGATACGCGATTTGTAAACCGGCGCTAACCTTGAGCCCGCATGTTTCCAACATGCAAAGGCCCGGATAGACCGGGCCCTGGATCATTCATAGCTGCTGCTGATCGACGGCTCGGCCATGCCCGCCGGATTTCACCGACAGCACGGGGCCATCTTCGTTCGCGAGAATTGTGCGGAGCTTACCAGGCGCCCGTATTGGCCATCGACGCCCAAGGTTCCTGCGGCGGCCGGTTTTCGCCTTTCTGTAGGATCTCGATCGAAATGCCGTCGGGAGAGCGCACGAACGCCATGTGGCCGTCGCGCGGCGGCCGGTTGATGGTCACGCCGTTCTCCATCAGGTGCTGGCAGAAACCGTAGATGTCGTCGACTTCGTAGGCGAGGTGCCCGAAGTTGCGCCCGCCCGTATAATCTTCCGTATCCCAGTTGTAGGTGAGCTCGAGGCAGGGAGAGAGTTCGCCGCGGGCGCGATCGATGTCGCCGGGAGCGGCCAGAAACACCAGCGTGAACCGGCCCTTTTCATTTTCGTAGCGGCGGATCTCCGTCAGGCCGAAAATCTTGCCGTAGAAGTTCAAGGCCTCGTCCAGATTCTTGACGCGAACCATCGTGTGCAGATAGCGCATTGCAATGTCCCTGTTTTGCAGAAGATGGCGTATACTGGTCCGTCAGCAAGCCAGAGGCAAGGCTGCGTCCCCATATTAGTTCTCGGCCAAAATATGCCGAGGGTCTTGCGTATCCGCGGCGGGACGATGTTATTCTGGTCAATAAGAATCAGTTAACCGTATCGGTAGTCGCGCGTAAACGAGGGGCTGGGAGAGAATGGCGGATAGGACATCTTCAAAAGACGTCATGCATGGTGACGACTTTGGCAGCGACGCTCTCGACCTCATCGAAATCACCGGCGTGATCAAGTGGTTCGACGTCGCCAAGGGCTTCGGCTTCATCGTTCCCGACAACGGCATGCAGGATGTGCTGGTGCACGTGACCTGCCTGCGCCGCGACGGCTACCAGACGGTTCTTGAGGGTGCGCGGGTCGTTGCTCTCATCCAGAAGCGGGACCGCGGTTACCAGGCGTTCCGTATCCTATCGATGGACCAATCCACGGCGGTGCATCCGTCGCAGCTGCCGCCGGTCCGAACCCACGTGCAGGTAACGCCGACCAGCGGCCTTGAGCGCGTTCTCGTCAAGTGGTTTAACCGCACCAAGGGCTTCGGCTTCCTGACCCGCGGCGAGGGAACCGAAGATATCTTCGTCCATATGGAAACGCTCAGGCGTTTCGGCCTGACGGAACTGCGGCCAGGCCAGGTGGTGCTCGTCCGGTTCGGCGATGGCGAAAAGGGCCTGATGGCCGCTGAGATACATCCGGATGGACCGTCGCCGACGAGCCGGGCGCACTGATGGTCGCGGCTCGAAACCTTGTCGGAAAAAGCGCCTTCCTGGCGCTTTTTTTGTTGCTTGCCCTGACGGTATCGTCTTTCGCCGACGTTCAGTTCACAACGGACAAGATGCGCCTGGTCACCGCGGACAAGGCTGTGCACGAACTGACGGTCGAACTGGCCCTCGATCCGGCCCAGCGTGAGCAGGGCCTGATGTTTCGTACCTCCATGGCGCCGGATCACGGCATGCTGTTCGATTTTGGCGAGACACGCCGCGTGATGATGTGGATGAAGAACACCCATTTGTCGCTCGATATGCTGTTCATCGACAACAAGGGCGTTGTGCGCACGATCCATGAAGGCGCCGTGCCTTTTTCGGAAGCGATCATTGATTCGAAAGAACCGGTGGCTTTCGTGCTTGAGCTCAATGCCGGCGCGGTCAAGCGGCTGAATATCCGGCCCGGAGACCGGCTGGAAGGTGCCCGCATGCCGTCTTCGAAGCCGTAGACGCCGGGGCCACTTCGCGGTCCGCCTTGCCCTTGCCCGATCATTTCCTAAATTATGTGTCTGAACCCCACGGGTTTCATGGTTGAGATCATGGAGCCTTTCGGGCAGACTGCGCGTTAACGAGTTGCTAATATTCTTCTGGCGACAACAGGAGGCAGCCGTGATGATCCGGAGTGTGCTTGTTGCAATGGTAGCGGCCTGCGCCGTTGCGCAAACAGCGATGGCAGCGGACTTGGCAGCCGATCTGAGCCAGCCGCCGGCACCGGTCGCGCAGCCATCTCCAGGATTCGTCTGGACCGGCGGTTATGTCGGCCTCCAGGGCGGCGGCGGGTGGCTCAATGGCGATTTCAGTGCGCCCGGCAGCAGCGCTTCAGAAGACTTCAATGGCGGATTGCTCGGCGCCTTTGCCGGTTTCAACTTTCAGCAGGGCGACTGGGTTTACGGCATCGAGGGTGACGTCAACTACAATTGGAACGACAAGACGTTCGACGTCGGCGGAACCTCGACCGAAGTTGGTACCGACGTTTCCGGCGCAATACGCGGCCGGGTCGGCTACCTGCTGAATGACAAGGCGCTGCTCTATGGCGCCGGCGGCTGGGCGGTGACCCGCGGCTTCGTCGATGTGCCCGGCGCATCGAAGGAAAAGGAAACCTTCAACGGTTGGACGATCGGTGCCGGTGTCGACTATTCGTTCACCGACAGCGTCTTCGGCCGCGCCGAGTACCGCTACAACGACTACGGTGACAAGGACTTCGGCGGCGTCAATGTCGATCTCGACCAGCACCAGTTCACCGTTGGTGTCGGCGTAAAGTTCTGACCAGCAACCATTGGCATCGCGGAGCGCGCCGGCATGCTGCCGGACGCTCCGCGGTATCCTTTCAACTACGGGCCGCCGCGGGCACGCCGGGCAATCTCGGCACGGTCATCTTCCGCGGTAAGATCGAGGACGATGCGGCTGCCGTCTCTGATCGGGCGTCGCAGGGCCTTCCGCGACTCGGGCAGAAGCGTGAGTCGCCCTTTGGTTTCGAGCTTGCTCAGTCTGGCGCGTGAAAGCGCGAGTTCCGCCGATAGCAGGCGGTCGACGCGCAGGCTGCTTGCCTGGCGCACGACAAGGACAATCTCAAGCCGTGCGCAACCTGCACTCCCACCCAATACGTGCCGTTCCACGTTAGAATCGGCCAAATCCTCGATCCGGTCCGTGCATTGGCGAAGACCTTCGATGTCGAACGCCGCCTGGCGGACCCAGACGGGATCGTTGCTTTGAAGCGCTGCGAGCGCATCCGGGGCGACGCTGGCGACATTCCGCCGCTCGAAGATCGGACGGTTCCAGGTGTCTTCGCAGACGGCGCAGCGATAGATCAGCCAGGCGTCGAGCCGCCGCCCGTTGGCGTTCAACCGTGTCTTGCCGCTGCATACGAAGGGGCGGTGGCCGCCGCAGCGGCTGCAGACAAGCCACGGGCGGGGGCGGATTGGGGTTCGATGGTCCACTGGACCGTCAATGTATGAGACATGTCGTCTGGTTCTTCCAATTGGAAGTCCATCGAGACGACGGTTTGAGTACCCGTTCCGGGGACGCGGCCTGGCAGCTGTTGGACGTGATGGTTCCGCCTGACGAAGTTACGTCGGGCTTGAGATCGGCAATGCCATTCCGGTCTCGAACCGCCACCTCAACGAACGCATGAAAATTCTATCCGACAGCTGGAGTGCTATCGGGCGTACGGGGTGAAACTAGCGAGACCGGATTTTACAAAGGCAAAGCGAAACTCCAGGAGAGACAGCGCAATCGTGGCTGCCTGAACGTCCTATACGCTTGCGCGGATGGCGAAAAGTGCAACGATGCCACAGGCTCGCGCCAAGGTGGCGTGCGATGGCGCGCTAGGCGAAATTTGGCCACAAGCGAATTCGGCGCATTGCGGTAAAATACGCCTTACACCTCCAATCTGAAGCGGATCGGAAATGCTTGGATCCGCTTCTCTTTTTTGAAGGTGGTCTGCGGCGAAGCATCGCCTGATTAGCCGGCGCGGTGAAGGCTCGCCGCAAGCGGCTTCGAATCCGCAAGCTCCGCATCGGACGCGACACGGTTACGCCCGCCTCGTTTGGCCGCGTAGAGCGCCGCATCTGCCCTATTGAACAATTCCTCCCAGGAACGCTCCGTGCCGCTGGCGGTGGCAACCCCGATGCTGATGCTGACTGCTACGCTTTGCCCGTTGCTCACGACCCGCAGTTCTTCCACGGCGCGGCGTAGCCTTTCGGCGATTGCAAACGCCTGTGTCTCGCTTGTCCGCGGGAGATAGAGCCCGAATTCCTCGCCTCCGAGACGCGCGAAGCTGTCGCCCCTGCGCAGGTTCTTCCTGACCAGATCGGCGAAGGCGACGAGCACCTGATCACCCGTATGATGACCGTAGCGGTCGTTGATACGCTTGAAATGGTCCAGGTCCATGACGAGGAGGCAATCGCCCTGCCAGCTCGCCTGAGGCAGTTGCGCCAGAAACCAGCGCCGGTTGCCGACGCCGGTCAGCGCATCGGTATCGGCAGACCGGCGCAGCTCCGCTTCCGCCCGCTCCTTGACGAGCACGAGGGCGAAGAGCGCGATGGCGAAATGGCAGATGATCGAGAGAAAGAAGGCGTAGGTCGTGGTGATCGGCACGATGCCGGGCTTGAGGAGGCCAATGACCACCGCGAGGCAAAGGCAGGCCCCGACGGCCATGGCGGCCGCCAGCATGGCGCGCGCCGGCAGCGGCTCCTTCGAGCGATCGGCGATGACGGCGACAGCCGAAGCCGCGAGGAAAAGAAAGGCGGCGGCGTTGAAGACGCTGGCCCTGACGACGTTGACGACATGGAAATCCGTGGCGAGTCCGATGAGCGCGCCGGCAAACGGCACAAGAAGCGCCAGCCAGTCCGCCAGCCGGCGCCGGCCGCCGCTGAGGCGTCGCACGCCGATCCAGAACAGGGCGTATCCGCCGATCCCGAGCGTGAAGCTGGAAAGCCTCCACAGAGTGGGCGGCAACAGCTTTTGCTCGCCATAGCCCGCGAGCGTCGAGGCGAGCGCCAGGAAGAGGAAGCCGCTCGCCAGGATACCAAGCCCTTCGTCTCGCGGCGATTGCCAGCGCGCATAGAGGAAGCAGAAGGCGCCGATCAGGATCGCTCGGGCGGGCTTGGGGGGCGCGCAGGGCACAAAAGCGCGCCGATTCGCTCTATCCGCAATGGATTTAGCGATTCCTAAATTCGTATGACAAATAGGCATTCTTGTCCCAACTCGGGACGATTCGATCGTTTGCCAACGCAATCGAGTGATCTACGGCGATGTTAGCCTGCAGATCTGCGATCACGAACAGATTGAAAAAAAAGGAGAATGACGCTTCCGTCTCAATGAATGGTCGGAGTGGAGAGATTCGAACTCCCGACCCTCTGGTCCCAAACCAGATGCGCTACCAGACTGCGCTACACTCCGTGCCAACGGCGCCGGAGATACACGCTTCGCAGCAGGGCTGCAACAGCAAAATTTCCCAATGCCTCATCTTAGACTGGGACAAGCCCACAAGTTCGCTCATCTCCGACTGAAAGCCAAATTTATCCGCCCAAAAGTCATTCCGTTTTAAATCATTCTGCGTTATGGGAAGACGGAATGCTGGCGCCCGTGAATGTTGCCAGCGAAAGTATGGAGCCGTTCGAAACCATGTCCGCAAAGATCTATCGTCCAGCAAAGACCGCCATGCAGTCTGGCAAGGCCAAGACGAATCTGTGGGTGCTGGAGTTCGATCAGGAAAAGCCGCGCACCATCGACCCGATCATGGGCTACACCAGCTCGGGCGACATGAAGCAGCAGCTGCGGCTGACCTTCGAAAACGCCGAGCAGGCGATCGCATACGCCGAGCGAAACGGCATCGAATACCGCGTCATCGCGCCGAAGGAAGCGACCCGCAAGAGCGTGTCCTATCCGGACAACTTCCGTTTCAACCGGATGCAGCCCTGGACTCACTAAGGTCCTTCAGCCGCATTCGACGGGCACAGCCCGGGACGGCCCCTTAGCTCAGTTGGATAGAGCACCTGCCTTCTAAGCAGGTTGTCGCAGGTTCGAATCCTGCAGGGGTCGCCAATAATTTCAAGAACTTAGAAGCTTTTTTTGGGAGTTCGAAAGAAGCTCGTTTGCAGCTTCCTATTGCCGATAGCCGAATGCGTCGGCCTGGTGATCTCTCATCCGCGAAACGGCACTGTCGCTGGCCCGTTGTCTCCCGGTAGATTTGTTCGTCCGCCGTGAGCGGCAGATCTCCGGTACGCCACCACGCGGCGGATAAGTCCGGCGGTTCGCGCCGCACCACTCAAGGAAAGCTACGCGCTCGTTTCCGGAAGCAGGAAAGAAGCGCGGTAACAGGCTTGAACAAGAGCCTGTGGCCCTTGGTGAACATGCGGCCCGGACGATGGATCGTCAGTGCGCAGAGATACGAGCGCTTTCCTTGCAGGTAGGACCGGAATTTCTGGATCATCTGGCGCCGGGCATCGTTCTCCTGGATTCGACACTTCCGTGATCGAGAGGCGGATCGTTGCAGAGCAGATGGAGCGCAACCGTGTCGCTGACCATCGGAAGTGTAAATGCCCGTGCGCTGAAATCGCTCCATAAAAAAACGGGCCGGCGGACGGTTTCCGACCGGCCCGTTCCGGCAAAAGGCGGAAAGGGGAACGTCTCTGCGCGGGGCTGCAGCGCCGCGCGTAGGGAGATCGATACGGTCTGATAATGCCCGAAAGGCAGCATTGGAATTGACATTTCCCGCTTGAAATTTGACATTTCCCGCATGCCTTCCGATGGACGTCTACAATCTGTGATCGAAGTTTCCGTCGTTATCCTGCCGGAGTCGTCGATCATGTCGCTTGCCTCAGTGCTGGACCCGATGCGCGCCGCAAACCGTATCTCGGGGCGCGAGGTGTTTCGCTGGCGGCTGCTCTCGGCCGATGGCAAGCCGGTGGTCCTGACCTGCGGCGTGCCGATTGCGGTCGAGGGCACACTTCGCCCGCCGCTTGCCGGCGACGCGCTGCTGGTGATCGGCGGCTTCAACCTTGATCGTCACGCCGGCAAGAAATTCATCGGTGCATTGCAGGAGTGCTCGCGCCATTTCGATATCGTCGCCGGCATCGAATCGGGCTGCTGGCTGCTCGGCCGCAGCGGTCTGCTCAATGGCCGCAAGGCGACAGCGCATTGGGAGGAGCTCGAGGATTTCAGCCAGGCCTTTCCGGAGTTGACGGTGCTTGGCGACCGGTTCGTCATCGACGGCAAGTTCTGGACCTCGGGCGGCGCTTCGCCGACCTTCGACATGATGCTGCACTGGATCACCCAGCGGCTAGGGTCTGCACTGGCGCTCGATGTCGCCAGCATCTTCGTCTACGACCAGACGCATAGTGCAGCCGACGTGCAGCCCTATGTTTCGCTCGGGAGGATCGAGACGCGCGACCCGAAGCTCGCCGAGGCCATCCGCCTGATGGAACGCACGCTGGAGCGTCCCTTGACGATCGCCGCGTTGACGAAGCGGCTGTCGATCTCGCAGCGCAAGCTGGAGTTGCTGTTTGCGCGCGGACTATCGACGAGTCCCGGCGCCTATTACCTACGCCTGCGTCTTCAGTTCGCCCATCGGCTGGTGCGCGACTCCGCTAGCCCGATCCGCGAGATTGCCCTTCGATGCGGTTTCGACAGCCTGTCTGCATTTTCGCGCGCCTATAGCCGCGAGTATGGAATGAGCCCGCTGAAGATGCGACTGGCCCGCAGAGGAGCGGAAGCATAGGCAGCGCCGTCAGGCACGCGACTAATGGGAGGCCGGGGTGAGGGGCCCGCGAATTGCTCACGGCATAGCCGATCCGGATTGTTCGCGTGTTTTGAGGCAACCGCGCAGACGGCACCCGCTGATGCGTCCCCATCATGCATGGAGTGCGACGTCGTTCCGCACGCCCGGCGTCGCCGGGCCGCATCCGGCCGGGCGCAGTCGCGGGGTCATTATGCCCTAATGAACCGTTTGTGGCGGCTCGTCGGTAAAGGCTTGGATGCCGTCGCGCTGGACCGTGGCGATAAACTCCTCGAAAGCTTCCCTGTCGGTCGGGAAGGGCTCCTCCCATGTCGTAGAGAAGCCTTCCTCGTCGATGACCTCGAGGGTCCAGTCGCGATTCGTGCCCGCCTCCCGGTAGATCCGCAATTCCACGACGACGCCATCGTCACTGAATTGGCCGGAAAATTCCGAAAACTCGTAGTTCTGTTCTTCGTCAGTCATGTCTGAAGTGTAACACGCTTGCTTGAGGACGTCCTGCCATGTTCGGCCTCGACGATATTGCTCGCAGCTTCAGCCGGGCACACAGGCGCATTCGCCGGCCTCCACGAAGGTTTGGACCGGGGATGCGCCTGTCACCTTGGCGAATGGTCTTGCTGTTACCGGCAGCGGGCTTCGTAGCGGCGGCCGTAGCGGTCGCGATAGATGCAATAGCCCTGGCGCTCCTGGGAGCGTCCGATCAGGTTGCCGATAACGCCACCGGCGACCGCGCCGATTGCCGCGCCGCCCCAGCTGTCGCTGACCGCGCCACCAATGATCGCACCGGTGCCGGCGCCGATCGCCGTGCCTTTCTCGGTCTGCGTGCAGGAAGCAAGCGTACCAATCATCAAAACCGCAATGACAAGCTTTCTCATGCCTTCACCCCTTTGCTCGATACCAAACTGGGCAGTTCACCGCCTTGCATCCTCAGCGTGAGCCTCAGCATCTACTCAACGCGTCGAATTGTCGATAGCACGGAATGCAACAGGCGAAGATACGGCGGGGTTCGCTCCAAAAAGTGTAGAGAATGGGCTCGCATGGCGATGCATTTTGATGTCCAAGGACACCAGCAAGCGATTGATTTCGATGGGGTTTGCGTGGTGAGCGCGCAGGGATTCGAACCCTGGACCTACTGATTAAAAGTCAGTTGCTCTACCGGCTGAGCTACGCGCTCCCTGGCCGCGGCGGTGAAGCCCGGCGGAAGTGGCCGGACATATGCACGCGTGTTTCCCCCCGGTCAACCGAAAAATTGCGGGTTTTGTGAAGAAACGGTGCATGGCGCAATGATCGCCAAAAGGTGATTGGTATCATCATGATCCTGCGGCTAAGGAATGGCCCAAATGCCGCGTGCCGGAGTTGTTGCCGTTGTCGATCGCCGATATTTCCATCTGGACCGCCGTCCTTGCCGGCGCCCTTTCGTTCCTTTCTCCCTGCGTTCTGCCGCTCGTACCGCCCTATCTCTGCTATATGGCGGGCGTCTCGGTCGATCAGTTCCGCAGCGGTGATGCGGCGACCATCGGCAGCACGAGACGCGCTGTCTTGCCGGCAGCCCTGTTGTTCACGCTCGGTTTTGCCACCGTCTTCGTGGCGCTCGGGGCGGGGGCCTCGTCGATCGGCATGCTGCTTCGGCAGCATATGGACCTGCTGTCGCGCGTCGGCGGCGTGATCATCATCATCATGGGCCTGCATTTCCTTGGCGTGTTCAAGATCGGGCTGCTCGCGCGGGAAGCGCGATTCCAGGGCGGCGGCAAGCCGGCGACGCTCTCGGGCGCCTACATCATGGGTCTTGCCTTTGCCTTCGGCTGGACGCCCTGCATCGGCCCGGTACTCGGCACGATCCTCGGCGTTGCTGCCGCACGTGACACCGTGTCCGACGGCGCAATGTTGCTGGCGATCTATTCGCTGGGCCTTGCCGTGCCGTTCTGGATCGCGGCTGCGTTTTCCGGCTCCTTCATGCGCTTCCTCTTCCGCTTCCGTCGCCATCTCGGTCTGGTCGAGAAGCTGATGGGCGGCCTTCTGGTGCTGGCGGGCCTGGCTTTTCTCTTCGGCTTCATCAGTTCCGTCGCCATCTGGTTCCAGACGACCTTCCCGATCCTGATGAAAATCGGCTAGGGCATACCCTCGTATTTTAGAATCACTTTTCGGCTTAACCGGCCTAATCGTCAGGCCGGTTCGTGCGCTAGGCGTGCGGGCGTCGGCGCGGGAAGGTGAAGGATGCGAGGGACAAGATGACGGAAATCGCGGGCCTGGTGCTGCCGTTCTTCGGCCTGATCTTCCTCGGTTATCTGACGGCGCGCTTCGTCCACCATCCGGGCGAGGCGATGGGGTGGCTGAACACCTTCATCATCTACCTCGCGCTGCCGGCGCTGTTCTTCAAGCTCGTCTCGCGCACGCCGATTGAACAGCTGGCGCGTGCCGACTTCATCCTGACCACCGTCGGGGCGACCTACATCGTCTTTTCGCTGATCTTCCTCATCGGGGTTTATGTCAGGCGAAACTCCATTGCCGAGGCGACGATCCAGGGTTTTGGCGCTGCTTATGGCAATATCGGCTACATGGGGCCTGGCCTTGCGCTTTTGGCGTTGGGCGATGCCGCTGCCGTACCGGTGGCGCTGATCTTCAGCTTCGAAAACGCCGCGCATTTCGCGGTCGCACCGGCGATGATGGCGATATCAGGCGGTCGGCAGGAAAAGCCGCTGGCGCTTGCAGCCAGCGTCGCGCGCAAGATCATTCTGCACCCGTTCATCCTGGCCACACTTGCCGGTGTGGTCGCCGCTTTTTTCGCCGTGCAGCCGCCAGTTCCGGTTCAGCGGCTGATCGATTATCTCGCCCAGTGTGCGGCGCCCTGCGCGCTCTTTGCCATGGGGGTGACGCTGGCGCTGCGCCCAATCAAGCGCATTCCCGTCGAGATCGGCTACATCGTCCCGGCGAAGCTGCTCTTGCATCCGCTCGTCATGTTCACGGCAATGAGCCTGACGGGGAATTATGATCCGGTCTGGGTGCAGACGGCGGTACTGCTCGCAGCCCTTCCGACGGCGACGAACGTCTTCGTTATCGGCCATCAATATGGCGTGTGGCAGGAGCGAGCCTCGGCGACGATCCTCATCACGACGACACTGTCGGTCGCAACGGTGACCGGCCTGCTTTACCTGATCCGTTCAGGCGCTCTTCCGCCCGATCTTTTCCCTTAAGCCTTCCTTGAAGACGTTGAGCGCGCTGCCGGGGTGCACGCCTTCGCGCATCAGCAGGCTGCGGAGCGGCCCAACCGCGGAAAGCACGTGCAGCCCCAGCGCGCGCAGCGCCTGCACCGGCAGGAAGCCGGAGAGCAGCGAGCGGTTGAGCAGATCCACACTTGCGGTGCGGCTGATGATGTCCGGCCGGCGGCGGCTGTCGAAGCGGTCACCGATATCGCCGGCAAGCGGCTCGCCGCTGGATACACCGATGATATCGACGAGCGTCATCACATCGCGGAGGCTAAGGTTGAGCCCCTGAGCGCCGATCGGCGGGAAGGCGTGCGCTGCTTCGCCAAGAAGCACGGCGCGGCCCTTGCCGAAGCGCTGGGCGGTCATGCCCGAGAGCGGGAAGGATTGCGGCGTGCCCTCGACGGTTACCTTGCCGAGGATTGATTGCATCCGGTCTTCGACGGCGCGGGAGAGTGCTGCGAGATCCAGCGTCAGCGTTTGTGCGGCATCCTCGGGTTTGCGGACCCAGACCAGGCTGGAGCGGTTGCCCGGCAGGGGCACTTGCGTGAAGGGACCGCTTTCGGTGTGGAATTCGGTCGAAATGTTCTGGTGCGGCAGCTCGTGCGCAAAGTTCAAGACGACCGCCGTCTGCGGATAGGACCAGGTGCTGACGGAGATCTTCGCCGCTTCGCGCACCGGCGACCGACGACCATCGGCGCCGACGAGGAGATAGGCGCTGCATTGGCTGCCGTTTGAAAGCTCGATCGTTGCGACAGCGTCCGAAAGTTCAAAGCCGATCGCCGACGTGGTGATGCGTGTCAGCGTCGGGCTCTCTTCGGCGCGGTGGCAGAGAATATCGATGAAGGGCGCATTGGGGATATTGTAGCCGAAGGCGTCGAGCCCGACTTCCGAGGCACGGAAGTTGACCGGTGGCGCCCGCAGCAACCGGTTGGTGCCGTCGAGGATACGCATGGTCGAAAGCGGAGCCGTCAGCGGCTCGACCTTTTCCCAAAGGTTGAGCGTCTTCAGATACTCGATCGATTGGTCCATCAGCGCGGTGGTGCGTCCGTCGGCAACCGCCGGCTCCGGTCCGATCAAGGCCACGCGGTAGCCCGCATCGGCAAGCGCGATGGCCGCAAGCGATCCGGCAAGGCCCGCACCGATAATGGCGATGTCGAAGTGGTCCATGATGCAAAAGCCCTTTCGCGCAAGCTGTGAGGCGTCTTTGCCCAGCCTCGATCATACCTCTAGTCGCCGGCGCCTGCGAAATAAATGGGTAGAATCAGCGCAGAAGCAATTTGCAGGTGTCCACAGGACAATGGGGCGAGGGGAGGCTGTAATACTTGAATTTTAGTGGCGATGCGTTGCAAAGGGTGCATATTACGGGCAACGCGCCGCACAGCGGTCGAGGCGGGTCAAGGCCCGCACGGGGAAAACAGCAGGGGTGGGCGGCATCCGCAGATGAAGTTCTTTAACTATAGACGAGTTCCCTACGCCGAGATTCGCGCCTTTTCCGTGCATATCTTGACCGCCTCGGGGTCGTTTCTCGCCTTCCTGGGTGTCGTGGCTGCGGCCGAGCATCGCTTCGTCGACATGTTCTGGTGGCTGGGGCTGGCGCTGCTCGTCGACGGCATCGACGGGCCGATCGCCCGCAAGGTGCGCGTCAAGGAAGTGCTGCCCAACTGGTCGGGCGATACGCTCGACAACGTCATCGACTATGTGACCTATGTGCTGTTGCCTGCCTTTGCGCTCTACCAGAGCGGCATGATCGGCGAGCCCTGGTCCTTTGTGGCGGCCGGCGCGATCGTGGTTTCGAGCGCGATCTACTATGCCGATATGGGCATGAAGACGGACGAATACTTTTTCTCCGGTTTCCCCGTCGTCTGGAACATGGTCGTCTTCACATTGTTCGTCATTCAGGCGAGCGAGCTGACCGCGTCGATCGTCGTTTTCGTGTCGGTGGTCTTGACCTTCCTGCCGATCAACTTCCTTCATCCGGTTCGCGTCCAGCGCTTGCGACCGCTGAACCTCGGCATCTTCCTCTTGTGGTCGGCGCTCGGCATCTATGCGCTGCTCCTGCATTTTGCGACGCCGGCATGGGTCGTGACCGGCTTCGTCGTCACAGGCATCTATCTCTACGTGATTGGCTTCGTGCTGCAGATTTTCCCAAGTCTCGGCCGGAAATAGGAGCAGGCAATGGCACAGGCGATTGTGGTACGCGAACTCGGAGGACCAGAGGTCCTGAAGCTCGAAGGCGTGACACTCTCGCCGCCGGGGCCGGGTGAGGTACAGATCCGGCAGGTGGCCGTCGGCCTCAATTTCATCGACGTCTACTTCCGCACCGGCCTCTACAAGTCGGCTTTGCCCTTCGTGCCGGGCAAGGAAGGTGCCGGCATCGTCACTGCGGTTGGCGACGGAGTCAGCCTGTTTTCCGTCGGTGATCGCGTCGCCTATGCCTCGGCCGATGGTGCCTATGCGAGCGAGCGCAACGTCGATGCTGCGCAGTTGGTGAAGGTGCCCGACGGCATCAGCCTCGAGACTGCGGCTGCGATGATGCTGAAAGGCATGACGGCACAATACTTGCTCAACCAGACCTATCAGGTCGGTCCGGGCACGACGATTCTCTTCCATGCCGCAGCCGGCGGCGTCGGGCTGATTGCCGGCCAATGGGCGAAGGCGCTTGGCGCGACCGTTATTGGCACAGCGGGCTCGCAGGACAAGATCGATCTGGCGCTGGCGCATGGCTACGACCACGTGATCAACTACCGCACCGACAATTTCGTCGCGCGGGTCAAGGAATTGACCGACGGCCGCGGCGTTGATGTCGTCTACGATTCCGTCGGGCGCGACACCTATCCGGCGTCGCTGGATTGCATCAAGCCGCGCGGCCTCTGGGTCAGCTTCGGCAATTCGTCCGGACCGGTGGAGGCTTTTAGCATCGGCATCCTGGCGCAGAAGGGGTCGCTTTTTGCGACGCGTCCGACACTCTTTGGTTACGTTGCCACGCGGCCTGCGCTGGAAGCGTGTGCAAATTCCCTGTTTGATATTGTGCAAAGCAACAAAGTGCGTATCAATATAAATCAGACTTATCCGCTTGCCGATGCGGGGCGAGCGCATACGGATCTCGAGACAAGAAAAACAAGTGGAACAACACTGCTGATTCCGTGATCGAAGCCTTAAGGCGGACGCGGATCAACAGAGGGGAAAGAGGGCAGCGTGCCTGTTGAGGGAGTAGCGGCGAACGGTCATCTATTGGCTGTGAGCAACCTGACGAAATTGTTTGGCAGCTTCGCGGCCTGCAATGGGATCAATCTGCAGATTGAACCGGGCGAAATTCACGCCCTTCTCGGCGAAAACGGCGCCGGAAAATCGACCTTGGTGAAGATGCTGTTCGGCGTATTGGCGCCGACGGCCGGCGAGATCCTCTGGCAGGGCCAGAGCGTGCGCATCGCCAATCCCGCGGCTGCACGCAGGCTCGGCATCGGCATGGTTTTCCAGCATTTTTCGCTGTTCGAGGCGCTGACGGTCGCCGAGAACATCGCGCTTTCCATGGATGCGAACATCTCGCTGGCGAGGGTAGCGGAAGAGGCGTCGCGCCTGTCGCATGCGTACGGCCTTCCGCTCGACCCCAAGGCGCATGTGGCGGATCTCTCGGTCGGCGAGCGCCAGCGCATCGAGATCGTGCGCGCGCTCTTGCAGAACCCGCGCCTCATCATCCTCGACGAGCCGACCTCGGTGTTGACGCCGCAGGAAGCCGACCGCCTGTTCGAAACGCTCTACAAGTTGAAGGCGGAGGGGCGCTCGGTTCTCTATATCAGCCACCGACTGGAAGAGGTGCAGCGCATCTGCGACCGCGCCACGGTGTTGCGTCACGGCAAGGTAACGGGCGCCTGCGACCCGAAGGCGGAAACCCCGTCGTCGCTGGCGCGCATGATGGTTGGCGGTGACGTCGCGGCGGTGACGGCCGAAGGCACCAGCGCCAAGGGCCAGGTGCATCTGGAAGCGCGGCACTTGACCGTGCCGGCGCGCACGCCCTTTGCCGTTTCGCTGAAGAACATCTGTCTCAAGGTGCATGCCGGCGAGGTGCTGGCGATTGCCGGTGTTGCCGGCAACGGCCAGGGCGAACTGTTCGATGCGCTCTCGGGCGAGTACCCGGTTGCCGACGATAATGCGGTGCAGATCCGCCAGAAGCCGGTCGGCAACCGCAACATCAATGCGCGCCGCCTGATGGGCGCGGGCTTCGTTCCCGAGGAGCGCCACGGCCATGCCGCGGTATCGGCGTTGCCGCTTTCGGACAATCTCGTGCTTGCCCGCAGCCGCTCGGACGCCAAGGCGTTTCTCGGCGGCGGCTTCCTCAAGATCATCCGTCGCGATGCGGTGACGAGCGCCACGAAGCGCATCTCCGAGGCGATGGACGTGCGCAAGAGTGGTGAGGATCCGCCGGCCGGCTCGCTTTCCGGCGGCAACCTGCAGAAGTTCATCGTCGGGCGTGAGCTCGACCGTCAGCCGAGCGTGCTCGTCGTCAATCAGCCCACCTGGGGCGTCGATGCGGGTGCTGCGAGCCGCATCCGCCAGGCGCTCGTCGACCTCGCCAAGGCCGGCTCTGCCGTGCTCGTCATCAGCCAGGACCTCGACGAAATCTTCGAAGTGGCGACGGAGATCGCCGTCATCAGCGACGGAAAGCTATCCGATCCCTATCCGGCAAAAGAGCTTTCGCGCGAAAAGATCGGCCTGCTGATGGGCGGCATGTACGGCAAGACGGAAGGCACGGAGGCCGCACATGCGCATTGAACTGGAAAAGCGCGCCAAGGTCTCGACGCTGTTTTCGATCCTGTCGCCGTTCATCGCCTTCCTGCTGACGATCGTCTTCGGCGGCATCATGTTTGCGCTTCTCGGCAAGAATCCGGTCATGGCGCTCTACAGCTTTTTCGTCGAGCCCTTGAGCGAGGTCTGGTCGCTGCACGAGCTGGCAATCAAGGCAGCGCCCCTGATCCTGATTGCCGTCGGGCTTTCGGTCTGCTTCCGCTCCAACAACTGGAACATCGGCGCCGAGGGCCAGTTCATCATGGGCGCGATTGCCGGCTCGATCCTGCCGGTGGTGTTTTATGACTGGCAGTCGCCGCTGGTGCTGCCGCTAATGATGCTGATGGGCATGCTCGGTGGTGCGCTGTTTGCCGCCATCCCCGCCTTCCTAAAGGCGCATATGAACACCAACGAGATCCTGACGAGCCTGATGCTGGTCTATGTCGCCCAGCTCTTCCTCGATTGGCTGGTGCGTGGACCCTGGCGCAATCCAGGCGGCATGAACTTTCCGGAGACGCGCACCTTCGCCGTCGATGCGATCCTGCCGGAAATGCTTGCCTCGGGACGCACCCACTGGGGCTTCGCCTTCGCCATCATAGCGGCGATCCTCGTCTGGTTCATGATGCGTTACACGCTGAAGGGCTTCGAGATTTCCGTGCTTGGCCAATCGGAGCGGGCAGGGCGCTTCGCCGGTTTCTCCTCGCGCAAGATGATCTGGTTTTCGATGCTGCTTTCGGGCGCTTTTGCCGGTCTGGCCGGCATCTCCGAAGTCAGTGGCGCGATCCAGCAGCTGCGCCCGGTCATCTCGCCCGGCTACGGCTTCACCGCCATCATCGTTGCGTTCCTCGGCCGCCTCAATCCGCTTGGCATCGTCGCCGCCGGCCTGGTGCTGGCGCTCACCTATCTCGGCGGTGAGGCGGCGCAGCTGTCGATCGGCGTTTCCGAGAAGGTGACGCGCGTCTTCCAGGGTCTCCTGCTCTTCTTCGTGCTCTCCTGTGACACGCTCATCCACTATCGCATCAAGCTGGTCTTCGACCGGTTGACCGCGACCAATAGCGAGGGGAGCCGCTGATGGGTATCGTCGAAGCGATCCTTCTGAGCGTCATCACTGCCGCAACGCCCCTGGTGTTGGCCGCGATCGGCGAACTGGTGACCGAACGGTCCGGCGTGCTGAACCTCGGCGTCGAGGGCATGATGATCATGGGGGCGGTCTCCGCCTTCGCGATTACCCAGATTACCGGTTCGCCCTATCTGGGCATACTTGCCGGCATCGCCTGCGGCGCACTGTTCTCGCAGCTCTTTGCCTTCCTCACGCTGAGCCTGGTAGCAAACCAGGTGGCGACGGGCCTGGCTTTGACCCTGCTCGGCATCGGCGTCTCCGGCATGATGGGCGAGAGTTTCCTCGGCATGCAGGGCGTCAAGCTGCAGCCGATCGCGATACCGCTTCTCGCGGATATCCCCTATATCGGGCCGCTGCTCTTTCGGCAGGATATCATTTTCTATCTTTCGATCGCGATCGTCGCGGGCGTGCATTGGTTCCTGTTCAAGAGCCGTGCTGGCCTCAAGCTTCGCGCCGTCGGCGATAGCCACGCCTCCGCGCACGCGCTTGGCGTCAACGTCATTCGCACCCGCTATCTCGCCGTGATGTTCGGCGGCGCCTGTGCCGGGCTTGCCGGCGCGCAGCTGTCGCTCGTCTACACGCCGCAATGGGTGGAAAACATGTCGGCCGGTCGCGGCTGGATCGCACTGGCGCTGGTGGTCTTTTCGTCCTGGCGCCCCTGGCGGCTGGTGGCCGGTGGCTATCTCTTCGGTGCCGTATCGATCAGCCAGTTGCATGCGCAGGCCTTCGGCCTCGGCATTCCCTCGCAGCTCCTTTCGTCGCTCCCCTATGTCGCGACGATCGTCGTCCTCATTCTCATTTCGCATAACCGGCGCATGACCCTGATCAATACGCCGGCATCGCTCGGCAAACCGTTTGTGCCGGACCGATGATTGCAAGCATTTCATACTGACGTTTCTCAAACCGACAGAGGTCAAGAAAATGAAAAAACTACTGCTCGTTCTCGCAAGCTCCGCGGCAGCGATCGGCTTTGCCACCGGTGCAAGCGCCCAGGAGAAGGCCAAGGTCTGCTTCGTCTACGTCGGTGCCAAGACCGACGGCGGCTGGACCCAGGCGCACGACATCGGCCGCCAGGAGCTGGAAAAGGCGCTCGGCGACAAGATCGAGACGCAGTATCTCGAAAGCGTGCCGGAAGGCCCGGATGCCGAGCGCGCGATCGAGCGTCTCGCACGCTCGGGCTGCGGCCTGATCTTCACGACGTCCTTCGGCTTCATGGACGCGACGATCAAGATCGCGCAGAAGTTCCCGGACGTGAAGTTCGAGCATGCGACCGGCTACAAGACCGCGCCGAACGTCGCGACCTACAACAGCCGCTTCTATGAAGGCCGCTACATCCAGGGCGTGATCGCCGCCAAGATGTCGCAAAAGGGCGTCGCCGGCTACATCGCCTCCTTCCCGATCCCGGAAGTGGTGATGGGCATCAACTCCTTCATCATCGGCGCGCGCTCGGTCAACCCGGACTTCAAGATCAAGGTCGTTTGGGCAAACACCTGGTTCGACCCCGGCAAGGAAGCCGATGCTGCCAAGGCATTGGTCGACCAGGGCGTCGATATCCTGACGCAGCACACCGACACGACGGCACCGATGCAGGTTGCCGCCGAGCGTGGCATCAAGGCCTTCGGCCAGGCCTCCGACATGATCAAGGCCGGCCCGGAAACGCAGCTGACGGCGATCGTCGATACCTGGGGCGCCTACTACATCAAGCGCACGCAGGCCTTCCTCGATGGCAAGTGGGAAACGACGTCGAGCTGGGACGGCCTGAAGGACGGCATCTTGACGATGGCGCCCTACACCAACATGCCTGACGACGTGAAGAAGCTCGCTGAGGACGCCGAAGCCAAGATCAAGTCGGGCGAACTGAAGCCCTTCACCGGCCCGCTGAAGAAGCAGGACGGCAGCGAGTGGCTTGCTGGAGGGGCGACGTCTGACGACGGCACGCTGCTTGGCATGAACTTCTACGTCGAAGGCGTCGACGATCAGCTGCCGAAGTAAGCAAGAGCCTACGAAACAGAATGCAAACCCCGCCATTTCGGCGGGGTTTGTCGTTTGGAAAACGCGTAAGGGTTGTTTCATCGTTCGGCGGTGCGCGGTTTACGGTTTTGCGGCCACCCTGGGGCTTTCCGGAATCGACTGTTCAAACTACATTCATTTGCGCAGGTTTAGGGGTGCCCCGCGTGCTCCGCACGAAGGCCTTGTGGCGCGTCGCGCCGTATGAAATCAGGCAGGGGAGTGCCTGGAGGAGATGGATTGAACAGGAGTTTGCTGGAAACCGTCGTGTCCGGCTCGCGCAAGCGCACGAGCCACGCACATGTTGTCGATCAACTCGGCAAGGCAATCATATCCGGCGAATTTCCGGTCGGCTCCATTCTTCCGGGTGATCCGGAACTTGCGGCACGCTTCAAGGTATCCCGAACTGTTCTGCGCGAAGCCATGAAGACGCTGGCCGCCAAGGGGCTGGTCGTGCCGCGTGCCCGCATCGGCACCCGCGTGACGCCGCGCAACGACTGGAACCTGTTCGACAACGACATCCTGACCTGGCACTTCGAATGCGGTGTCGACGAGGACTTCCTCTATCACCTCAGCGAAGTGCGCCTGGCCTTCGAGCCGCATGCGGCAGCACTTGCGGCGCGAAACGCGTCTGAGGCCGAAATCAGCCGCATGATGCGGCTCGCGGTTGCGATGGGCGAGGAGGGGCATAGCGCCGAGAGCCTCGCAAGCGCCGACCTGAAGTTCCACCTGGCTGTCGCCGAGGCCTCCGGCAACCCATTCATGCGCACGGTCGGCGGGCTGATCGAAGCGGCGCTGGTCGGTGTCTTCAAGCTGAGCTCTCCGGTCGCCGAAAAGGGCGGCATAGACGAGGTTGCCCGCAACCACATCCGTATCGTTGAGGAGATCGGCAGGCGTGACGAGGTCGGCGCACGGCTTGCCATGGAAAACGTGATCAAGATCGGGCGCGAGCGCGTTCGCAGCGCGCTGCAAAGTCGCAGTTGAGGCTGCGACCGGTCGAGATTGTTCAACAAAACAGCGCTCGGCCCTTCCAATGTTCAGAAGATTGCAGCGATTTCATTGCTTGTGCTTGCTCGGATCGCGCGCTGGCCTTATTTGGTGAGGGCTCGCTCCTTGTGGAGCGGCTTTCGTCAACGGTGATCTGGAGACCATGTCCGAGTTTTTTGTCATTTTCGTCCTGCTTTTGATCAATGCATTTTTTGCTCTCTCGGAAATGGCAATCGTCTCGGCAAGCAAGCCAATGCTTCGCCAGATGGCAAAACAGGGAAATGCCCGCGCCGAAGTGGCGCTGAGGCTCGCTGAAGATCCCGGCAAGTTTCTTTCTACCGTACAGGTCGGCATCACGCTCGTCGGCACCTTAGCCGGCGCCTACGGTGGCGCGACAATCGCTGCGAAATTTGCACCGCTGCTCGATGAGGTCGCTTGGATCAATCCTTACGGCAACACGGTTGCCCTCGTACTCGTCGTTACCCTCATCACCTTCCTGTCCGTGGTTATCGGCGAGCTCATTCCGAAGCAGCTGGCGCTGAAGAATTCCGAGGCGCTGGCCATGTTCGTCGCGCGCCCGATGCACTTCTTGTCGCGGATCACCGCGCCGGTCGTCTATCTCTTCGAGACCGCGGCGTCGCTTGCCATGCGTCTCCTCGGCATCCGTCCTGACGATCCTGATCATGTGACGGAAGAGGAAGTCCACGCGATCATGGCCGAAGGCGTCGAAAGCGGCGCCATCGAAAAGTCCGAGCACGAGATGCTTCGGCGAATCATCCGCCTCGGCGACCGCAACGTGAAGTCGATCATGACCCACAGGACCGAAGTGAGCTTCATCGACGTCAATGACAGCTTGGAAACGGTCGGTCGTAAGATCGATCAGTTCGGCCATTCCCGCTATCCGGTGGTCGATGGTCCGAGCGGCGACGTTCTCGGCGCGGTTCTCGCCAAGGAAATCCTGAACGCGCCGACCTCCGGTCCGTTCGACGTGCGTAGATACATCAAGGAAATCCACACCTTGCCGGAGACGGCGTCGTGCCTAAAGGCACTGGAAGCCTTCAAGTCGTCAAGCATCAACATGGCGATGATCGTCGACGAATATGGAAGCACTGAGGGCATTATCACCATCGCCGACATTCTCGAGGCGATCGTCGGCGTGCTGCCGTCGAACTACGACGACATCGAGCATGCGTTGATCCGCCAGCGCGAAGACGGAAGCTACCTTGTCGACGGCCGCACGCCGATCGACGAAATCCACCTGACGATCGGCATCGAGGGAATCGACGCCGACGGCAACTTCGAGACCATCGCCGGCTTCCTGGTGCAGCAGTTGCGCAAGACGCCGGAGGAGGGCGATGTCGCGATTGCCCATGGCTACCGCTTCGAAGTGGTCGACATGGATGCGCGCCGCATCGACAAGATCCTGGTCAGCCGCTCCGACGAGACGGTCAACTGATCCATGCGCGGCCAGGGGCGCACCCCGGCCTGCTGCGGCAAGAGCGGTGGCTGCCCCATGCGGCCACTTACACCGCTGCAAAGTGCTTCGTCACAAAACGTAGAGGGTCCGTGTCACGGCGCCGAATTGATGGCGCTCAATGACGAGGCCACGTGATCATCGCTGAGATTGTCCGAATAAGGATGATCGAGAGGACCCGCCATGAACGCGAAAAAGGTCGGGTTCTGCCCGGTCTTTTGTTTTTGCGCTCCCAGAGGTGGCTCGCGCTTGGTTCGTTCAGCGAAGCCTGAGAATGTCGCAGGTTGTGCCCGCAGGCGCTTCGGTGGCGTGCGGCGGGCGCACGATCAGGCAATCAGACTGCGCGAAAACCTTCATCATCGACGAGTCCTGCCGCGAGAAGGGATGGGCGACCAACGTGCCGTCGCTGTCCCGCGTAAGGCGCGCGCGCACATAGTCCTGCCTGACGTCGTTGCCCGGAAGCGGGCCTGCAAGCCGCGCGGTCGTTATGCGGTCGCGCGATGGTAAGCGGGCGAGCTTACGGGTCAGCGGCTCGAGGAAGAGCAGGGCGCAGACGAGGCTGGAGACCGGATTGCCCGGCAGGCCCAGCACCGTGGCCGTTCCGAGCTGGCCCACCATGAGCGGCTTTCCCGGCCGCATGGCGATGCGCCAGAAGTCGAGCGTCATGCCGCAGGCAATGAGCGTCGATTGCACCAGGTCATGGTCACCGACCGAAGCGCCGCCGAGCGTGACGATCACGTCGACATCGGCGTCCTGCGCCCGCCTGACCTCGGCACTGATCGCGTCCCGATCGTCGTAGACGATGCCGAGATCGATGACCTCGGCGCCGTTGTCGCGCGCGATCGCCGCGACGCCGAAGCTGTTGGAGGCGATGATCTGATCGTCGCCCGGCTTGTTGCCCGGAGCCACCAGCTCGTCGCCCGTGGCGAGGATTGCGATCCGCGGGCGCTTGAAGACCGGCAGGCTCGCATGGTTCATCCCCGCAGCGAGCGTCAAGCGTCCGGCGTCGAGCACGTCGCCCGCCGAAAGTGCCGCTTCGCCGGCGATAAAATCCTGGCCGGCCGTTCGAATATGCCGCCCCTTGCCGGGCACGAATTTGGTGCGGATCCGGTTGCCCGGCAACCGCTCGGTATCCTCCTGGATGATCACCGTATCGGCGCCCAATGGCACCGGCGCACCGGTGAAGATGCGCACGGCTTCGCCCGCTTTCATCTCCCCCTTGAAGCCGTGGCCCGCAGCCGATTGGCCGATCACGGTCAGTTCGGCCCCGACGGTCTCAATGTCCCCGTGGCGCACGGCGTAGCCATCCATCGCCGAATTGTCGAAGGCCGGATGGGTGACGCGCGCCGGGATATCTTGAGACAGCACGCGGGCGAGCCCGTCATGGAGGCCGACGAGCTCTGTCAATTGCGGTGGCGTGGCGCCGTGTAGGATCCGCTCGAGCGCGTCTTCGACGGACAGCAACACCATGGCCTCAGTTCCCTTCGCGTCGATAGTCGCCGGATCGCCCGCCGGACTTGCTGACCAGCTGGATGCCGCCGATTTCCATCTCGCGATCGGCCGCCTTCGCCATGTCATAGATCGTAAGGCAGGCGACGCTCACGGCCGTCAGCGCCTCCATCTCGACGCCGGTGCGTCCCGTCAGCTTGGCAAGCGCCTCGACCCGGAGGCCAGGAAGCGCCGGGTCCGGCGTGATATCGACCGTTACCTTGGTCAGCATCAACGGGTGGCAGAGGGGAATGAGGTTGGCCGTCTGCTTGGCGGCCATGATGCCGGCAAGCCGCGCCGTACCGATGACATCGCCCTTCTTGGCGTCGCCTTCGAGAATGAGTGTCAGCGTTTCAGCCTTCATGCTCACATGGCCTTCGGCGACGGCGATGCGTACCGTCTCGGCCTTGTCGCCGACATCCACCATGTTCGCTTCGCCGCTGCCACCGATATGCGTGAGCTTCGGCTTGCTCATCACTCGGCCGCCAGCGTGGTCGTAGCGCCGGTCAGGAGCGTGCGCGTTGCCGATTCGACGTCGCTCTTGCGCATCAGGCTCTCGCCGACGAGGAAGGTGGTGATGCCGCTCTTTTCCAGCCGCTGGCAATCCGCATGCGTGAAGATGCCGCTTTCGCCGACGAGCAGACGGTCGGCAGGCACCATTCCCGCAAGCTGCTCGGAAACCGAGAGATCAACCTCGAAGGTCCTGAGGTTGCGGTTGTTGATGCCGACGAGCGGCGAGGTGAGCTTCAGTGCCCGTTGCATCTCTTCGGCGTCGTGCACCTCGATCAGCACGTCCATGCCAAGCTCGAGGGATGCGTCTTCGAGGCGGCGGGCGTCGTCGTCGCTGAGCGAAGCCATGATGAGAAGGATGCAGTCGGCGCCCCAGGCGCGCGCCTCGAACACCTGGTAGGTGTCGAACATGAAGTCCTTGCGCAGCGCCGGCAGGGCGCAGGCCGCACGCGCCGCTTCGAGAAAGGCAGGCGCACCCTGAAAGCTCGGGGCGTCCGTCAGCACCGACAGACAGGCCGCTCCACCCGCTTCATAGGCCTTGGCGAGCGCCGGCGGATCGAAATCCGGGCGGATCAGTCCCTTCGACGGGCTTGCCTTCTTGATTTCGGCGATCAGTCCGAACGTGCCGGCGGCCTTGCGTGCGGCGAGCGCCGCATGAAAGCCGCGCGGGGTGGCCTGATCAGCGATACGCGCCTTGAGTTCGTCGAGCGAAACGTTCGACTTGGCAGCGGCGATCTCGTCGCGCTTGTAGGCTTCGATCTTGCGCAGGATATCCGTCATGTGCTGATCCTTCCTCAGGCCGCGTTCGATACGCTGATCAGGCGCTGCAGCGCGGTCTTGGCGCTGCCGCTTGAAAGCGACTGGCGCCCAAGCGCCATGCCTTCGGTGAGGTCCTTTGCCCGTCCGGCTATCATCAGCGATGCGGCCGCATTGGCAAGGGAAATGTCCCGGTAGGGGTTCTCGGCACCATCGAGCACTGCCTGGAGCGCGACCGCATTGTACGCGCCGTCGCCGCCCTTGAGCGCATCGATCGTCACCGTCTGAAGGCCGAAATCGGCGGGCGTCAGGGTGAAGGTGGAAATCTTGCCGTCCTTGAGTGCTGCGACCTCGGTCGTGCCGGTCGTCGTGATCTCGTCGAGGCCATCGCCGTGAACGACCCAGACATTGTCCGAGCCGAGATCACGCAGTACTTCGGCCAGCGGCTGCACCCATTGCGGCGCGTAGACGCCGACGAGCTGGCGCTTGACGCCTGCGGGGTTGGAAAGCGGGCCGAGCAGGTTGAAGATCGTGCGCGTTCCGAGCTCCACCCGCGTCGGGCCGACATGGCGCATGGCGGAATGGTGCTGCTGGGCGAACATGAAGCCGACACCGGCCTCGCGGATGCATTTCGATATGGCGTCCGGACCGATGTCGAGCTTGACGCCGAGGCAGGAGAGCGCGTCGGCGGTGCCTGACTTCGAGCTCAGCGCGCGGTTGCCGTGCTTGGCAACAGGCACGCCCGCGCCGGCGACGATCAGCGAGGCAAGAGTCGAGATGTTGTAGGTGCCGGCGCCGTCGCCACCGGTTCCAACGATATCGACCGCATCCGCTGGCGCATCGACCGGCAGCATGCGGGCGCGCATCGCGCTCACCGCGCCGACGATTTCATCGACGGTTTCGCCGCGCACCCGCAATGCCATCAGGAAGCCGCCGATCTGCGACGGCGTTGCGGCACCCGACATGATGATTTCGAAGGCGGCACGTGCGTCTTCGCGGTTCAGCGCCTCGCGGGCGGCGACCTTGGCGACGAATGGCTTCAGATCACTCATCGATGGTTTCCTTGGGCCTATCGTTGCGCAATGGCGGTTTCAGCGAGCGTCTGGTTGATCGAAACGCCGTAGGCGGCCTGCAGCGTGGCGACCATCTGGTCCAGGATGTCCTCGCCGCTGACACGGGCGAGGGCCTCGATCTGGCGGCTGTCGTCCTGCAGCACGTCTGCCGGGCCGGCGGTGTCAACCGAGGTGACCTGCAGGAGGATCTGCCCTTCGCCGCCGATTCCGGGAGCGTTGGTGACGTGGCCGTTCGCGCCGGAGAAGGCGGCAGCGACGGCTGCCGGGCTAAGGGCAGCATCAGCGGTCGCGCGCGTCAGGCCGGCCTTGGTTTCGACGACGAGGCCGAGTTCGGTCGCGACGTCGGCAAGCTTTGCGCCCTGCTCGACGCGCTGCTTCAGTTCGCCGGCCTTCGTGGCAAGTGCTGCGCGCTGCTGCTCAGCCATCCAGTCGGCGCCGATTTCGTCGCGGGCTTCGTCCAGCGTGCGATCGCGCGCCGGGATGACTTCATCGAGGTCGAACCAGACATAGCCTTCGCGGCCGACGTTCACCGGCAGGGTTTCAGCACCGACGTCGGCCTTGAAGACTTCCTGGAGAAGGGCTGCCTGTTCCGGCAGGCCGGCGACGTCATCGCCGTTCTTGTCCTTGCCGGTCGCGTCCACCGCATCGACGGTTACGAGCTTCAGCTTGAGCTGGTCGGCGACTTCCTTGATCGGCGCGCCGGAAGCGCGCTCGTCTTCGATCTTGTCGTGCAGGCGCATGACTTCTTCGCCCGCTGTGGAAAGGGCGATGTCCTTGCGCAGTTCTTCCTTCACTTCGTCAAGGCTGCGGACGGTTTCCGGGCGGATGTTCGTCACGCGCAGGATGACCGGCCCGAAGGCACCGTCGACAACCGGCGTCACGCCGTCGGCCTGAAGTGCGAATGCTGCTTCGCCGATCTTGGCGTCGGGAACGCGATCCCTCGTGAACTCGCCGAGAAGTACGTCGGCAGAAGACTTGCCTTCGGCCTTTACGAGATCGTCGAAGCTGGTGCCGGCAGAGAGCTTTGCCGACGCAGCGTCAGCCGCTTCACGCGACGTGAAGGAGAGCTGTTCGATTGTCCGCGCAGCAGCGCTGCGGAAGCTTTCCTTGCGGCGTTCGTATTCGGCGCGGATCTCGTCGTCGGTGACAACGGTCGGGTCGGCAACGTCAGTCGGCTCGAGCTTCACATAGGTGATCTTGCGATATTCCGGCGCACGGTAGTTCGCCTTGCGGCTGTCGTACCAGGGAGAAAGCACGTCGTCGCCCGGCACCTTGACCGGATCGATATTGGCGTTCGAGAGCAGCAGGTAATCGATCGTGCGCTTCTCGTGCCGGTAGGCGCCGATCGCGTCGGTGAGAACCTTCGGAGCGACATAGCCGTCAGACAGCGCGTCGACGATCTGCGAGCGGATCGCCGTCTGGCTCTGGCTGTTGATGTAATCCTGTTCGCGCAGGCCCGCATTGCGCAGCACGCTCGAGAACGTCAGTCGGTCGAACTGGCCGTTGACGCTGTGGAATGCCGGATCGTCGGCGATCAGTTTTGCGAGCCGATCCTGCGACAGGCCGAGATTCATGTCGTTGGCGAGTTGGTCGAGAGCCGCGCCGGCGACGATCTGCGAGTAGACCCGCTGCTCGATGCCGAAGGCACGTGCCTGCTGCGGCGTCAGCCGCGTGCCGAGCTGGCGGGAAGCCTGTGCCAGCATGGTCTCGTAGGCGAGCCGGAATTCCGGTGGCTTGACCTTGACGTCACCGACGACCACCACCGCATCCGACTGGTTCGTCATCGTCAACGATGAGCCGCCCCACACCATGAACGACAGAACGAGAACGATTAGCAGGCCTTTGACGACCCAGGTCTGGGCGGCGCTTCTCAGAAATTCGAGCATGGGGGCAGAAACCTCGTTGCAATGCGGTGGCCATCGGCCAAACGAATTCGTTCCTTAAAACAAACGAAACAGGAAATGAAGGGTTGTTTGCCGCAAATTGCGCCCATGCAACGGGATCGGCCGCCCGGAGCAACCGTCTGGTTTTCAATGGCTGCCGCGACAGCTGCGCGAGCTGCCTGGATGAGGCGGGCGGCGTCCGTCGATCGGACCGGCGCGGGTGACCAACTCGATGTCGGATTCGTTAGCCGGCAACCGAAAATTATCTGTCACATTGGCTCGAACATGCCGCGGTTCTGTGGTTCTGTTGCAGGGGCGGAGCGATTCTTTGGAGCTTCCGCGGGAAAGATTCCATGCAGTCGACAATCGTGATGGTAAACCTGTTTGGAGCAGTGGCACTGCTTCTCTTCGGCCTGTCCCTCGTCAAGGACGGGGTGACCCGTGCCTTCGGGGCACGGCTGCGCGCCGGCCTTGCCCAGGGAACCGACGGCTCTCTCCGTTCCTTCGTGACCGGACTTGTCGCGACGCTTGCGCTGCAAAGTTCCACGGCCACCGCATTGATGACCGCATCCTTCGTGGAAAAGGGGCTCATCCGCTCGCGCATGGCGCAGATCGTGCTGCTTGGCGCCAATCTCGGCACGGCGATGACGGCCTGGATCGTGGCGACCGGAATAGAATGGCTGTCGCCGCTCGTCATTCTCATCGGCGTGGTCTTGCACCGCGCAAGCCGGTCGAACGCGCGCCAGGGTCTGGGTGCTGCTTTCGTTGGCATCGGCCTCATGCTCCTGTCGTTACATCTTTTGGGCGCGGCGACGGAGCCGATGCGTGACAGTCCGGCCCTTGGGGCCTTCCTCTCGATGCTCGACAGCGCCTGGCCCGTAGCGCTTCTCATTGCCGCGGGACTTGCCTTTGCGTCGTCGTCCAGTCTGGCTGTGGTGATGCTGGTGCTGTCACTCTCGACGACGGGCATCCTCAGCGTCGGGTTGACGGTGGCACTCGTGCTTGGCGCCAATCTCGGTGGCGCCGTTCCGCCTGTCATGGCAACGCTCGGTTCCGCCCCGTCGGCGCGCCGCGTCACCATAGGCAACCTTGTCGTTCGCGCCATTGGCTGCCTGATCGCGCTTCCGCTGACAGGCATGAGCGTGGAGTTTCTGCAGAGCCTGCCGCTGCCGCGCCAGAACCTGCCGGTCGACATTCATCTGGCCTTCAACCTCGCGGTCGCCATTCTTGCCTGGCCCTTTGCCGGTTTGCTGTCGCAGCTGATGGCCCGGTTCATTCCGGATGGAGAGGCCGAGGAGACCGGCCCGCGTTATCTCGATGAGACGACGCTGAATACGCCGGTCATGGCGCTTTCGGGAGCCACCCGCGAGGTCTTGCGCGTCGGCGATCTGGTCGAGGCGATGCTGATGCGTGCCGCGAACGCCTTCAACAACAATGACCTCTCGGATATTCGCGATATCGGCAAGTTCGAAAAACAGGTCGATCAGCTGCAGCAGGAGGTCAAGATCTTCCTGTCGCGCTTGGGCCGCGATGGCCTGAGCGCCGAAGACGGCCGCCGCTCGATCGTCATCATCGACTACGCCATCAATCTCGAGCATATGGGCGACATCATCGAGAAGGGGCTGTGCGAGCAGATCACCAAGAAGGTCAGTAACGGCCTGAAGTTCTCGGAGGAGGGCTATCAGGAGCTCAAGAGCCTCTTCAACCTGACGATCGACAATCTGCGAGTCGCCCAGACCATCTTCGTCACCCGCAATGCCGATCTCGCCAAGCAGCTCATCGAGGTGAAGGTCAACGTGCGTCACATGGAGAAACGCTCGGCGGAGCGCCATATCGAGCGGCTGCGCGACGGGCTGGTCCAGAGCCTGCAGACGAGCTCCCTGCATCTCGACATGCTCCGGGATCTGAAGCGCGTCAACGCGCATATCGCTTCCGTCGCCTATCCCATCCTTGAGGAAAATGGGCTGTTGAGCGAGAGCCGCTTGCGGCCGGGCGCCTAGCGTCGCGTCGATCAGCCGCCGGTGTTGGCAGCGGGCTTCAGGCTGTTTCGGACAAAGGCGTCGTAGCAGCTTGTCAGCGTGATCCGGCTGTGAGCCGTTTCAAGGCTCGGCAGATAAAGCGACAGCAGCGTCTGGTTGACATTGGTCACCGGGCAGGTCGGCACCAGCGCGACGTCGACCGCATCGAGGGCGGCGCGAACATTTTCATCCGGCGGCGGAATGGCGCGGAAGGGATCTGCGCCGATCGCGACATGCAGCGGGGCACTGCGGTCCATCAGCCACGGAAAGGGATTGGTGAAGTCGACGTTGAAGATCGTCCGGAAGCGTACGCCGCTCGAAGCCTCGTAGGCCGTCAACGCGTCGATCGCTTCGTCGACATTCATCAGCCATCCCGTCTGAAAATCGAAGTCGCTGTAGAGCAGGAACGACGGCAACTCGCCAGTTTTGGCGAAGGCGTCGAATGCGGGACGCTCGGTCGCGTAGAGGATGCGCAGACGCTCGGCGCGCAGTGCCAGGATGGGCCGTACATTGACGGCGCCCATGGTTTTGAGGTTGCGGCTTTCCAACGGCACGTTGTTGACAGCCCCGATCCATGCGCGGGTGCTTTTTTGCACGACGGCTGTGGCCGGCGGCAGGGCTGCCGCGAGGGCGAGAACAGCGACGGCAACTGCGACAGGCCGTGTTTTGGCGGCTGCGACCTCATCGATCGCGAGCTTGAGGAGCAGCGGCAGCAGGAAGATGAACGCCTGACTGCCGGTGTTCTGGCTCTCAAAGACGATACCGGCAAGAACGAAGGCTGCAAGCCAGAAAAACGGCTGGTCGAAACTTCGGCAGAGAGCCGCCATTGACGGGCCTTTTCCAAGCTGGCGCAGCGACTGGGCGAAGGGCGCAAGCTGCGTGCCGAGGAGCACCAGGCACAGCAATCCCGCCGGGATCAGCAGACCGGCATTGAGGGAGGCGGCCTGCAGCAGCCGCGGCAGCAAGCTGCCGTCATTGACGGAAAGCAGCGCCAGGATATCGGCAAGATAGGCAGAGACGCCGCCGCGGGCGAGTTCGACGCTCGCAAGGATGGCGATGACCACGAGCCCCGCCATGATAGCCGACCGGAACGGCAGGCGCCCCGCAGCAAAGGCCATGAGGCACATGAGCGTGCCGGCAACCGCGCCGGTGATCTTGACGAAGAACAGTGCCGCCATGGCGCCGGCGACCGTCGCGACGAGCAGCCGACGATCGCGTACGTGGACAAGTGCGGCTGCGAGTACATAGAGAAGCTGGCAGACCTGGCGGTTGTAGATGCCGAAACCGTCGGACCCGGGATAGGGGTAGAAGTCGCCGGTGTTGAACGGCAGCACCGAAAACACCAGGAACGGCAGCAGGATCGCATAGGCGACTGCCGTCGAACGCTTCTGGACATCGGTGACGACCAGCGCGATCAGCGGCCCACTGACGAGAAGCAGGCACCAGCTCGCCAGGAGCAGCGGCTGGCCGTTCGGAAAGATGCCCTGCAGGGCGGCGAAGAGATAGTAGCCGAGGGCGCCGACGGGGGTGAAGAAATCGACCGACGGGATCTGGCCGTCGCGGATACGATTGGCGGCATCGAGATAGAGATAGTGGTCCCAGAACATCGGACCGATCGGCTGCGGGATCGTGAAGCTGAGCAGAACCGCGAGCACACCGAGCACAAGGGCAAGCAACAGAAGCGGAGATCGCGCGAGAGGAATGACCGCGCCGGTAGACTTTGCCGGTGTGTCGATGTCAGTGCGGCTGTGCATTGCGGCTTGATCCCCCGAAGGAGCGATGCACCCGCACGGTTTTGCTGACACAGGCTCCGCGCCTTCTTATGCCATCATCCGGTTTTAAGCCGGTTAATGCGACGTGATTGTGAGAATTATGCTTCTCGCAATATGTTGCTGCTAGCACCGCGCCGAATCGAAAGGCGATTTTGTACTTGAGCCGATTCCGATCTAAGGGATTGTGCAGTGGGCGTGAGCCTGGAAGAGACCAAGGAGAGATATATGGAACGGACGTGCCTGGCCATCGTTTTGGCTGCGGGTGAAAGCACGCGGATGAAATCGTCCATGTCGAAGGTGCTGCATCCGGTGGCGGGCCGGCCGATGATCGCCCACGTCGTCGAGGCGCTCTCAAACGCTTCCATCTCGGATATCGCTCTCGTCGTCGGCCGCGACGCCGACGCGGTCTCGGCTGCCGCCGACATCGGCGGCGTGTCGGTTTCGTCCTATCTGCAGAAGGAACGGCTCGGCACCGGCCATGCGGTGCTTGCTGCCCGCGACGCCATCGCAAAGCGGTTCGACGACATTCTCGTCGTTTTCGGCGACACGCCGCTGATCCAGCCTGAACCACTTCGGGCCGCTCGCGAGGGACTTGCGGCCGGCAACGATGTGGTGGTGATCGGCTTCGAGGCGGCAGACCCGTCGGGCTACGGCCGCCTGATCGTAAAGGACGGCGCGCTGCTCGCCATTCGCGAGCACAAGGACGCAACGGAAGAAGAGCGCCGCATCACCTATTGCAACGGCGGCCTGATGGCGATCGACGGTCGCAAGGCACTCGATCTTCTCGGCCGCATCGGTAACGCCAACGTCAAGGGCGAGTATTACCTGACCGACCTCGTGGAGATCGTCCGCGAGATCGGTGGGCAGGCGATTGCCGTCGAGGCCCCCGAAGAAGAACTGACTGGCTGCAACACGCGCGCCGAGCTCGCCTTCATCGAGCGGCTTTGGCAGCAGCGCCGCCGCCACGAGCTGATGCTGTCGGGCGTATCGATGATCGCGCCGGAAACCGTGTTTCTCGCCTGGGATACCGCGCTGGAGCAGGATGTCCTGGTCGAGCCGAATGTCGTCTTCGGCCCGGGCGTGCGCGTCGAGAGCGGCGCGATCATTCATGCCTTCTCGCATGTCGAGGGTGCGACGGTGCGCGCCGGCGCGACGGTCGGTCCGTACGCACGCCTGCGCCCGGGTGCCGATCTCGGCGAAAACTCCAAGGTCGGCAATTTCTGCGAGGTCAAGAAGGCTGAGATCGGCGCCGGCGCCAAGGTCAATCACCTGACGTATATCGGCGATGCGTTCGTCGGCGCAGGCACCAACATCGGCGCCGGCACGATCACCTGCAATTACGATGGTGTGAACAAGCACGAGACGCGGATCGGCGAAAATGCCTTTATCGGCTCGAACTCGTCTCTGGTTGCGCCGGTGACGATCGGCAACGGCGCCCTGGTCGCCTCCGGCAGCGTCATCACCGAGGATGTGCCGGCCGACGCCGTCGCCTTTGGCCGCGCACGCCAGGAGATCAAGCCTGGCCGGGCACGGCTGCTGCGCGAGCGGTACGAGGCGGTGAAGGCAGCCAAGAAGTCGGCGAAGGCTGCCGGTTAGGCCCGTGGTGCCCGCGTGTCCGCGGGTTCGCCTCGGATTTGCTGCATGTCGCTTGATTCCGCTAGGATTCGCGGGAACATGCGGCGGCGTTAAACATTGAAATCGAAAGTGAAATCGGGGCGGATTGCCTCGACCTGCAAATGCTTTACCAAGACAGCGCGCCGGGCGGCATTTCCGCCCTCGTTGAACAGGGGCGCCGATCGCGGCGCGGGGACGAATTCGGAGACGACTATGTGCGGTATTGTAGGCATCGTTGGCAACCAGCCGGTATCGGAACGACTGGTCGATGCGCTGAAGCGCTTGGAATACCGCGGTTATGATTCCGCCGGTGTCGCCACCGTCATTGGCGGCAAGCTGGAGCGGCGGCGCGCCGAGGGCAAGCTCGTCAATCTGGAGATCAGGCTGCGCGAAGAGCCGCTCGCCGGCACGATCGGCATTGCCCACACGCGCTGGGCAACCCATGGCGCGCCGACCGAACGCAACGCCCACCCGCATTTCACCGACGGGGTCGCCGTCGTCCACAACGGCATCATTGAGAACTTCGCCGAGCTGAAGGACGAACTGATCGCCAGTGGCGCAAAGTTCGAGACCGACACCGACACCGAGGTTGTGGCCCATCTGCTCTCCAAGTTCCGTCGCGAAGGCCTCGGCCGGCGCGAAGCCATGCACGCGATGCTGAAGCGCGTCACCGGTGCCTATGCGCTGGCGGTGCTCTTCCAGGACGATCCTTCGACGATCATGGCGGCGCGTAACGGCCCGCCGCTTGCGATCGGTCACGGCCGCGGCGAAATGTTCCTCGGCTCCGACGCGATCGCGCTTGCGCCCTTCACCAACGAGATCACCTATCTGATCGATGGCGACTGGGCGGTGATCGGGGCGAACGGCGTGCATATCTTCGACCTCGACGGTAACGTCGTCGACCGGCCGAAGCAGCTGTCTACGGCCGCCGCCTACATGATCGACAAGGGCAACCACCGGCACTTCATGGAGAAGGAGATCTATGAGCAGCCGGAGGTGATCGCGCACGCGCTCAGCCACTACATCGATTTTGCCGGCAACCGCATCAAGGCGCTCTCAGGCACGATCGATTTCGCCAAGATTCCGAGCCTTGCGATTTCCGCCTGCGGCACCGCCTATCTCGCAGGCCTCGTCGGCAAGTACTGGTTTGAGCGTTACGCGCGCCTGCCGGTGGAAATCGACGTCGCGTCCGAGTTCCGCTACCGCGAGATCCCGCTGCCTTCCGAGGCGGCCGCGTTGTTCATCTCTCAATCCGGCGAAACCGCTGATACGCTGGCGTCGCTGCGCTATTGCAAGGAACTTGGCCTGAAGATCGGTGCCGTGGTCAACACGCGTGAATCGACCATCGCGCGTGAATCCGATGCGGTCTTTCCGATCCTTGCCGGCCCGGAAATCGGTGTCGCCTCGACCAAGGCCTTCACCTGCCAGCTCGCAGTGCTGGCGTCGCTCGCGATCGGTGCCGGTCGCGCCCGCGGCACGGTGAGTGCTGAGGAAGAGCAGGTCTTGGTTCGCTATCTCGCGGAAATGCCGCGCATCATGGGGCAGGTGCTGAACGCCGTTCAGCCGAAGATCGAGCTTCTTTCGCGCGAGCTGTCGAAGTGCCGCGACGTTCTCTACCTCGGCCGCGGCACCAGCTTCCCGCTGGCGATGGAGGGGGCGCTCAAGCTCAAGGAGATCTCCTATATCCATGCGGAAGGTTATGCCGCCGGCGAACTGAAGCATGGACCGATCGCGCTGATTGACGAGAACATGCCGGTTATCGTCATCGCGCCGCACGACCGCTTCTACGAGAAGACCGTTTCCAACATGCAGGAAGTCGCGGCCCGCGGCGGCCGGATCATTCTCATCACCGACGAGAAGGGCGCCGCCGCCTCGAAGCTCGAGACCATGGCGACGATCGTGTTGCCTGATGTCGATGAGGTCATCGCGCCGATGATCTTCTCGCTGCCGATCCAGCTCCTTGCCTATCACACGGCGGTGTTCATGGGCACCGACGTCGACCAGCCCCGCAACCTCGCCAAATCGGTGACCGTCGAATGATCTATGTCCGGCACGAGCGCCCCGGCGACGAAGCGGTGATACATGCCGTGACCGCGGCCGCCTTCGAAGGGCATCCGCACAGCGACCAGAGCGAACCCTTCATCATCGAGCGACTGCGTGAGTCCGGTGCGCTGAGTGTGTCGCTGGTCGCCGAGATGAACGAGGAAGTCGTCGGGCACATCGCCTTTTCGCCCGTCACTCTGACGCCGGAAGAGCCCGGCTGGTTCGGGCTTGGGCCGGTCTCGGTCAAGCCGGACGTTCAGGCCCAGGGCATCGGCCGGCAGCTGATCCTCGAGGGGCTCGAATGGCTGCGGGCGGAAGGGGCCGCCGGCTGCGTTGTCGTCGGTGATCCGGCCTTGTATCAAAAGTTCGGTTTCCGTAACGAATCGGCTCTTGTATTCCCCGGTTGTGCGCCGCAATATTTCATGGCGCTGGCTCTCTCCGGCGCGATGGCGGCCGGTACGGTCGCCTATCATCCGGCCTTCGGCGTCGAGTGAGGTTGAGACGGAAGAAGCATGACGGAACATTCGAAACGCGGCTATATCGGCACCCGGCTGCGCAACTACTTCCTGACGGGTTTGATCATCTGCGCACCGGTCGCGATCACCGTCTGGCTCGTGCGCACCTTCATCGACTGGGCCGACGGTTGGGTGAAGCCCTACCTGCCGAACTTCTATAATCCGGACACCTATTCGCCCGTGGCCATTCCCGGCTTCGGTCTGCTCGTCGCCATTTTCGTGATCACCTTCGTCGGTTTCATGACCGCAAACCTCGTCGGTCGGTCGATCGTGAATTTCGCCGAGTCGCTCCTCAATCGGACGCCTCTCGTCCGCACGATCTACAAGTCCACCAAGCAGATATTCCAGACGGTGCTGCAGGAACAGTCCTCCTCCTTCAAGAAGGCCGGGCTGATCGAGTATCCGAGCCCGGGCATCTGGTCGCTGGTGTTCATCGCAACGGATGTGAAAGGCGAGATCGCCTCGAAATTCAAGGAACGCGGCATGGACATGGTCGCGGTCTTCCTGCCGCCGACCCCGATCCCGACGGCGGGGTTCCTGCTGTTCATCCCGCGCGACAAGATCATCCCGCTTGACATGAGCGCGGAGGACGCGGCGAAGCTCCTGATCTCGGGGGGCCTCGTGACGCCCGACCAGAAGCCGCTCGCCAATGCACCTTTGAAAATCGGTCAGCAGAAGACTGAGATTCCCGTATCTTGATGCCGGGCCGCCGTGATCGTCGGTTTGGCAGGGTGGTCGGTCAGCCGGCGCGCAGGAAGCGGATCGCCTCATCGCGGCGGTAGAGATAGAGCAGCGTACGGAGCGCTTCGCCGCGCTCCGAAGTGAGGTCCGGATCGCGCTCGATCACGTAGGCGGCGTCCTTCCGCGCGATTTCGAGCAGATCGCCGTGGGCCTCCAGGCTGGCGATGCGAAAACCGGGCGTGCCTGACTGGCGCGTGCCGAGCAACTCGCCTTCGCCGCGCAGCTTCAGGTCTTCCTCGGCGATCAGGAAGCCGTCCTCGCTGTCGCGCAGGATCGAGAGCCGCGCGCGGCCGGTTTCGCCGAGCGGTCCCTTGTAGAGCAGGATGCACGTCGATGCCTCGTCGCCACGGCCGACGCGGCCGCGCAACTGGTGAAGCTGGGCAAGGCCGAAGCGTTCCGCATGCTCGATCACCATGATTGTTGCGTCGGGCACGTCGACGCCGACTTCCACGACTGTTGTCGCAACCAGCAGGCGGACCTCGCCGTTCTTGAAGGCGAGCATGACGGCGTCCTTCTCCGCCCCGTTCATACGGCCGTGTACCAGGCCGACATTGTTGCCGAAGCGCTTGGCGAGGCCTTCGTATCGTTCTTCGGCCGACATGACGTCGACGGCTTCGGACTCTTCCACGAGCGGGCAGATCCAATAGGCCTTCTTGCCTTCGCGAAGGGCAGCGTCGAGCCGATCGACGATGTCGCCAACGCGCTCCGTCGGGATCGTCACCGTCTGGATCGGCTTGCGTCCGGCGGGCTTTTCCGTGAGCTTCGAAACGTCCATGTCGCCGAAGGCGGCAAGCACCAGCGTGCGCGGGATCGGCGTTGCCGTCATGACCAGCATATGCGGCGAGATGCCCTTGGCGGTCAGGCGCAGGCGCTGGTGAACGCCGAAGCGATGCTGTTCGTCCACCACCGCCAGTGTCAGCTCCTTGTAGCTCACCGTGTCCTGGAAAAGCGCATGCGTGCCGATCACCATGCGCGTTTCTCCGGACGCGATGCGCTCGAGAATGGCGCCGCGCTCCTTGCCCTTGGTGCGGCCGGTCAAAACGTCGATGGCGATGCCGGCGGATGCGGCCATCCTTGCAAGCGTCGCATGGTGCTGGCGGGCGAGAATTTCGGTCGGCGCCATCAGCACCGCCTGACCGCCGGATTCGACGGCGGCGAGCATCGCCATCAGCGCCACCATCGTCTTGCCGGAGCCGACATCGCCTTGCAGCAGCCGGAGCATACGCTCGGTGCCGGCCATGTCCTTCAGGATGTCGGCGATCGCCGTCGACTGACTGGCTGTCAAGGAAAAGGGAAGGGCGTCGATGACCGGACGGGAAAGCACACCGGTCGCGTGAACCGGTACTCCCGCGACCTTGCGCAGGCGCTGGCGAACGAGAGCCAGGGACAATTGCCCGGCGAGAAACTCGTCATAGGCGAGGCGGCGGCGGGCAGGTGCCTGCGGATCAAGGTCGGTCGCGTCGCGGGGATCATGCAGCGCGCGGAAACTTTCGGCTGCGGTGCTGAAACTTTGTCGCGTCAGCAGCGCGTCGTCCATCCATTCGGGCATGTCCGGAACGCGGGCGACGGCGGCCTCGATCGACTTGCGCAATATCCTTGGTGAAAGTCCCGCTGTCAGCCCGTAGACCGGCTCGACCAGCGGCAGGTTTTCCGCCTCGCTTGCCCGGACCGCATAGTCAGGGTGAACCATGGAGGGGCGGCCGTTGAACCAGTCGACCTTGCCGCTGACGATGACTGTCTCATCGACCGGCAGCGATTTTTCCAACCAGTTGCCCTTGACGCGGAAGTAGGTGAGCGCCAGCTCCCCGGTCTCGTCATGCAGGAAGACGCGATAGGGCAGGTTGGGCTTTCCGCGCGGGGGCGGCTGGTGGCGATCGACCCGACCGGTGATGGTGACGATAACCCCTTGAGGCGCGTGGGCGATGCCAGGCTGTTGGCGCCGGTCGATCAACGAATGCGGCGCGTGAAAAACGAGATCGACCACGCGGCAGTCTTCGATCGTCTCGCGACCGAGCAAACGGGCATAAAGTTCGCCGATCTTCGGGCCGATGCCTGGAAGCGTGTCGAGCGGGGAGAAGAGCGGATCTAGCAGGGCGGGGCGCATGGCGATGAAATTGCGATGATAATTCGGGCTTTGGCAAGGCTGACAATCGGCTATTCAGAGTTTATAGAGCCGTTGACGACAAACCGTACCCCAAAGGCCTCGCGCGTTCGTCCGAGCGTGCAGGCGTCATCGCGGGCGGCAGGAAGGAATTTCCCATGACCGGTATCTCTCGCACCAGCGCCGATCTCGATCCGCGTCGACGGCGGATCCTGTTCCGTGCCTGGCATCGCGGCATTCGCGAGATGGATTTGATCCTCGGGCAATTTGCAGAGGCTGAGCTCTCGACGCTTTCTGAAGCACAACTCGATGAACTCGAGACGATCATGGGCGAGGAAGACAACGATCTCGTCAAGTGGATCATCGGCGAACAGCCGGTGCCGGCTTGCTATCAGACGCAGATGTTTCAGCGCATCGCTGCCTATCGTCCGGATTTCGACAAGCTTCCCGAAGGGATGAAATAGACCGATGATGCTGGCTGGCCTTGATCCGAAGAAGATTGTCGAAGCACAGCGAGAGATCACGATCGGGCCGGTGCCCTCCGGGGCCGAGGCGCTGATCCTTGCTGAGCTCGCCCGCGCCGGCCAGCCGGTCGCCTACATTCTATCGGACGGCCAGCGGATCGCCGATCTTGAGCAGGTCCTCTCATTCGTCGCGCCCGACATTCCGGTGCTGACGCTTCCCGGCTGGGACTGCCTTCCCTATGACCGCGTCTCGCCGAGCGCCGACACGTCGGCACGGCGGCTGGCGGCGCTGAGCGCCTTGATTGCGCACAAGAAGAAGCCGCATGCGGCGATCGTGCTGGTGACGGTCAACGCCGCCCTCCAGAAGATCTCGCCGCAGGACGTGATCCAAAGCCTGGCGTTTTCGGCCCGTCCGGGCAATCAGGTGCGTATGGACGACATCGCGATGCGGCTGGAGCGCAACGGCTTCGAGCGTGTCGCGACCGTGCGTGAGGTTGGCGAATACGCAGTGCGCGGCGGCATCCTCGATGTCTTCGTGCCGGGGAGCGGCGAGCCGCTGCGCCTTGATTTCTTCGGCGATACGCTCGAAACAATCCGCTCGTTCGATCCTGCAAGTCAGCGCACGACCGGTCAGGTCCGCTCCCTCGATCTCAATCCGATGAGCGAGGTGTCGCTGACGCCCGAAACGATCAGCCATTTCCGTAAGCACTACCTGTCGCTGTTCGGCGCGACGACCCGCGACGACGCGCTTTACCAGGCTGTCTCCGAAGGCCGGCGCTATGCCGGCATGGAGCATTGGCTGCCGCTGTTCTATGACGGGCTGGAGACAGTCTTCGACTATCTCGACGGCTTCCGTATCGTCACCGATCATCTGGCGCGCGAAGCTGCGGCTGAGCGCTCGAAGCTCATTCTCGACTATTACGACGCCCGTTTAGCCTCGGCGTCTCCGGGCAAGGCGCAGGCCACCCAGGGTACGCCCTACAAGCCGGTTCCGCCGGAGCTGCTCTATCTCAGCTCGCAGGGCTTCAACGCCGGCCTGAGCTCACGCGACGCCATTCGCCTGTCGCCCTTCAACGAGCACGAGGGCGAAGCCCGCCAGGTCATCTCGGTCGATGCGCGCCAGGGCATGCGTTGGGCGAAGTCGGCGGGTGAGGGCGAAGCCGAAGACGAACGCGTTAACGTCTTCGATCAGGCGGTCAAGTACATCGCCGAGCGGCGCTCGAAGGGCGCCAAGGTGGTGATTTCAGGCTGGAGCGAAGGATCGCTCGATCGCCTGCTCCAGGTTCTCGCCGAACACGGTCTCGGCAACGTCAAGCCCATCAAGGCACTCGCCGAGATCAAGTCGCTGAAGCCGGGCGAGGCGGCCTCGGCCGTGCTCAGCATCGAAGCCGGTTTCGAGACGGGCGATCTCGTTATCATCGGCGAACAGGATATTCTGGGCGACCGCATGGTCCGCCGCTCGAAGCGGCGCAAGCGCGGTGCCGACTTCATCGCCGAGGTGGCTGGTCTCGACGAGGGCAGCTATGTCGTGCACGCCGAACACGGCATCGGCCGTTTCGTCGGCCTGCGCACCATCGAGGCGGTCGGTGCCCCGCATGATTGCCTCGAGCTCGTCTATGCCGACGATGCCAAGCTGTTCCTGCCGGTCGAAAACATCGAGCTTCTGTCGCGCTACGGTTCAGAAGGCACCGATGCGATCCTCGACAAGCTCGGCGGCGTCGCCTGGCAGGCGCGCAAGGCCAAGCTCAAGAAGCGGCTGCTCGATATGGCGGGCGGCCTCATTCGCATCGCCGCCGAACGCCATACGCGCCGGGCGCCGGTGCTCGCCGCACAGGACGGCGTCTATGATGAGTTTGCCGCTCGCTTCCCCTATGACGAGACCGAAGACCAGCTGAACTCGATCGAGGCGGTGCGGGAAGATCTCGGCAGCGGCCGTCCGATGGACCGCCTCGTCTGCGGCGACGTCGGCTTCGGCAAGACGGAAGTGGCGCTTCGTGCCGCCTTCATCGCTGCCATGAACGGCGTACAGGTCGCGGTCGTCGTGCCGACGACGCTGCTTGCCCGCCAGCACTTCAAGACCTTTTCCGAACGGTTCCGTGGGCTGCCGATCCGCATCCAGCAGGCGTCGCGCCTCGTCGGTTCCAAGGAACTGGCGCTGACGAAGAAGGAAGTGGCCGATGGCAAGACCGATGTCGTCGTCGGTACCCATGCGCTCCTCGGCACGTCGGTCAACTTTGCCAATCTCGGCCTCTTGATTATCGACGAGGAACAGCACTTCGGTGTCAAGCACAAGGAGCGGCTGAAGGAGCTGAAGTCCGACGTGCACGTGTTAACGCTTTCGGCGACGCCGATCCCGCGCACGCTGCAGCTTGCCCTGACCGGGGTGCGTGAACTGTCGCTGATCACGACGCCGCCGGTCGACCGCATGGCGGTGCGCACCTTCATCTCGCCCTTCGATGCGCTGGTGATCCGGGAAACGCTGATGCGCGAGCACTATCGCGGCGGCCAGAGCTTCTATGTCTGCCCGCGCCTGAGCGACCTGTCGGAAATCCATGATTTCCTGAAGTCGGACGTTCCGGAGCTGAAGGTAGCCGTCGCCCACGGCCAGATGCCGGCAACCGAGCTCGAAGACATCATGAACGCCTTCTATGACGGCCGTTACGATGTGCTGCTGTCGACGACGATCGTCGAATCCGGTCTCGACGTACCGACGGCCAACACGCTGATCGTGCATCGTGCCGACATGTTCGGTCTTGCGCAGCTCTACCAGCTTCGCGGTCGCGTCGGTCGCTCGAAGGTGCGCGCCTTTGCGCTGTTCACTCTGCCGGTCAACAAGACGCTGACGGGCATGGCCGAACGCCGGCTGAAGGTGCTGCAGTCGCTCGACACGCTCGGTGCCGGTTTCCAGCTCGCAAGTCACGACCTCGATATCCGCGGTGCTGGCAACCTGCTCGGCGAAGAGCAGTCGGGCCATATCAAGGAGGTTGGCTTCGAGCTTTACCAGCAGATGCTCGAGGAAGCGGTCGCCGAACTCAAGGGTGAGGAAGAAATCCACGACACCGGCTGGTCGCCGCAGATTTCGGTCGGAACGCCCGTCATGATCCCGGAACACTACGTTCCGGATCTGCATCTGAGGCTCGGCCTTTATCGTCGTCTCGGCGAACTGACGGACCTGAAGGAGATCGACGGCTTCGGCGCCGAGATGATCGACCGCTTCGGTCCGCTGCCGATCGAGGTCCAGCATCTCTTGAAGATCGTCTACATCAAGTCGCTCTGCCGCACGGCGAATGTCGAGAAGCTCGATGCCGGGCCGAAGGGCGTCGTCGTGCAGTTCCGCAACAAGGAATTCCCGAACCCTGCGGCACTGGTGGGTTACATCGCCAAGCAGGGCACGCTTTCGAAGATCCGGCCCGACCAGAGCATCTTCTTCCAGCGCGAACTGGCGACGCCGGAAAAGCGCCTGTCCGGTGCAGCAATGGTGATGACGCAGCTCGCCGGCCTGGCGAAGTAAGAAAAAACCGTACTGCCGCGTGGTGCGGCAGTACGGTCGAGGTCTGTCGAGCAAGTCTGTTTCAGGTCGTGTCGAGATCAGTTCGGCTTGCCGCTCGCCTTCATCTCGGCGATTTCGCGCAGCGCATTCGTCAATACGTCGACCGATTGCGCGCCCATCACGGCATATTGTCCTTCGAGGATGAAGCAGGGAACGCCGGTCACGCCCATCTCGCGGGCCATGCCAACCTCTTCCTTGACCGCATCCTTGTCGGCATCGGAGCCAAGCAGAGCCGCAACGACGGGGCGATCGAGGCCTGCTTGCTCGGCGATATCGAGCAGGACCGCGTGATCACCGACATTGCGGCCTTCTTCGAAATTGGCCTTGAACAGCAAGCCGACGACGGCCGACTGCGCCTGCTCGCCGTTGGTCGCGGCCCAGCGGACAAGCCGATGAGCGTCAAGCGTGTTCGGGCTGATCTTCACCGCATCGAAGTCGAAGGCGATGCCGTCGGCATTGCCGAGTTCGCGCAGCGTGTCGTGGGCGCGATCGACGGCCGCCTGGCCTCCGAGCTTCTCGGCAAGATGCCGCTTGTGATCGATCCCCTCGGGCGGCAGGTCGGGATTGAGCTGGTAGGGGCGCCAGTTGACCGTGACCAGCACGTCCGGAAGATTGGCAATCGCCTGGTCGAGCCGCGCCTTGCCGAGATAACACCAGGGACAAACAACGTCCGAGACAATATCGATGCTGACGGTTTGCATGGTGTGGGCGCCTTTCCTTGTTCGGTTGAAGGCGAGATAAGCCGGTTTCATCCGGCTTTCAATGCGTTACCAAAAGGGAACCAACCCTCTATTGTGCGTTTTGATCCCACCAGGTCGGAAGCTGGTAGCCGTAGAGCGGCATGGTATCGGGCCGGCCGATATGCTTGCGTCGCGTCACCCACTGTGCGTCGAGGTGATAGAGCGGCACCAGATAGGAATTGTTGACGAGCAACCGGTCATGCGCACGCACCGCCGCCGTGAAGTCTTCGCTCGTGCGGGCCTGCAGGATGTTATTGACCATCCGGTCGACGTCCTTGTCGGCGACGCCGGCGAAGTTGTCGCTGCCCTGCCGGTCGCGCGCCTGTGAGGTCCAGCGCCCGGCCTGCTCGATGCCGGGTGACAGCGTCGAGGGGAAGGATTTGATGATCACGTCGTAGTCGAAGGACTGGCTGCGCTGCTGGTACTGCGAATCGTCGACAGTGCGCACGGACGCCTGGATGCCGAGAGGTGCGAGAAATCGCTGGTAGGCGAGGGCGATTTTTTCCTGGCCGGCATTCTGGCTCATGATCTCGAACGCGAGCGGTTTGCCCTGCGGGTCGACCATCTTGCCGTCCTTGATCTGATAGCCGGCCTCGCGCATCAGAGAGACGGCAACACGCAGCACGTTGCGATCGCGCCCGGACGCGTCGGTCACCGGCAGGCGATAGGTGCCGTCGAGGATCGCCGGGTTGATTCGATCGCGGGCGTCGCCGATCAGGCCGAGTTCGCGGTCGTCGGCCGGTGCGCCGAGAAAACTCAGCGCCGAGTTCTGCCAGTAGCTCTGCGTGCGCGTATAGGCGCTGTCGAAGAGGTTCTTGTTGACCCACTCGAAGTCGAAGACCAGCGCCAGGCCCTGGCGGAGCTTCAAGTTGTCGAACATTGGCCTGCGGGTATTGAAGACGATGCCGAGCATGCCGGACGGCGTCTTCGGCGTGAAGGTTTCCTTGACGACCTCGCCGGAACGAACCGCCGGGAAATCGTAGCCGCGCGCCCACTTGGTGGCGCTGCCTTCCGGATAGATGTCGATCTCGCCCTTCTTGAAGGCTTCGAACAGCGAGTTCTCCTGGAGGAAATACTCCACGGAGATCTCGTCGTAATTGTCCTGGCCGACCTTCGAGGGCAGGTCCTTGGCCCAATAGTCCGGGTTTCGCTTGTAGACGATGCGCTCGCCCGGTTTCACCTCCGCGACGCGGTAGGGGCCGGAGCCGAGCGGCGGCTTCAGCGTGGTCTGGTCGAAGGTCGCAAGGTCGATGGCATGTTTCGGCAGCACCGGCGACAGGCCGAGCAGGAGCGGCAGCTCGCGGTCGGCATCCTCGGTGAAGGTAAAGCGCACGCTGCGCTCCCCGACCTTTTCGAGCTTCGCCACCTTGGCCATGCGGTTGCTGAAGGGGACACGCCCCTTGTCACGCAGCAGCTCGAAGCTGAAGATCACGTCCTCGGCGGTAACAGGTTGCCCGTCGGCCCAGCGGGCCTTCGGGTTGAGATTGAACTGGATGAAGGTCCGGTCGTCATCCCACTCCACTGTTTCGGCGAGCAGGCCATACATGGTGAAGGCCTCGTCGCGCGAACGCTGCATCAGCGATTCGTAGACGAGGTTGCCGTATTCCGGATCCCACATGCCGCGTGCGGTGGTGCGCATGCTCTTCAGGATGAAGGGATTGAGGCTGTCGAAGCTGCCGACGACGCCATAGGAGATCTTTCCACCCTTTTTTACGTCCGGATTGACGTAGGGAAAGTTCTTGAAATCGGCAGGCAGCGCCGGCTCTCCGTGCATGGCAATCGCATGCACGGGAGCGGCTGCCGCAGCAGTGCCGAATGAAGTGGCGGTCAGGATCAGCGCCAGACCGGAAAGAATTGCACGCAAGGTCACCTCCCGTGAGGGGTATCAACAGGCCGATTCCCCGAACGTTACCAATGCCGACGGATGAATCCAACCGATCCGCGGTCCAAATTCCGCCTAGTATGAAGTCAAAAAATGACAGGAAACACTGGATAATCGAAGCGAGCCAATGTAACAGGTGTTTCCGGAAACGGGGTCATGCATTTGCCTTATTTGGCCAACAGGACAACGGCGGCTGACGATACTCACCTGCGGAACAACTGTTCCGTTACCGGATTTCAGGAGACGGAATCACAATGATCTTCAAGTCGAATATTGCAAAACGTTCGGGCATGGCAGCGCTGGCGCTCACTGTAGCTGCTGCGGGCGTTCCGAGCGTTGCGTCTGCACAGCAGGCTGGCGGCAAGCCGCCGCAGGGCTGGTTCAAGGTTTGCACCAAGCAGGAAGACAACGATGTCTGCATCGTTCAGAACCTGCTGACCGCCAACAACGGCCAGCTCGTGACCGCTGTCGGCCTCATCACCGTCTCCGGCAAGGTCAACCGCAAGATCATGCAGGTTTCCGTACCGTCCGCGCGCCTCATTCCGACCGGCGTTCAGATGCAGATCGACGGCGGCAAGCCGGTCAAGCTCGACTACGCCATCTGCATGCCCGACAAGTGCGTTGCAGAAGCGCCGCTTTCCGACCAGCTGATCGCCAGCCTGAAGAAGGGCAATGAGGTCGTCTTCACCTCGGTCAACTTCCAGCGCGCTCCGAACCCGATCAAGATGGCCCTGACGGGCTTCACCGGTGTGTTCGACGGCGAGCCGATCGAGCAGTCGCAGCTCGAAGAGCGTCAGCGCCTGCTGCAGGAAGAAATGCAGAAGAAGGCCGAGGACGCGCGCAAGAAGCTTGAAGAAGCCCAGAAGGCCGCCAAGCAGAACTAAGCGGTCCTCCGCAAACTCATAAAGAAACGCCCGGACCTCGCGGTCCGGGCGTTTTCATTTGTTCGAGAGCGCAGTGCCTTAGTGCCGGAACGTCGCCTTGGGTCTGTAGTGACCGACGCCATCCTTGTCGAACAGGGCATCGACTTGCGCGTGGCGCATCGGCCGGTCGCTGTCGTCGAATTCCAGGTTCTGCTCGGAGACGTAGGCGACATACTCGCTGTCGTCGTTCTCGGCGAACAGGTGATAGAAGGGCTGATCCTTGCTCGGGCGGATCTCCTGCGGAATGGCGTTCCACCACTCCTCGGTGTTGGCGTATTCCGGGTCGACGTCGAAAATGACGCCGCGGAACGGGAAAACCCGATGGCGAACCACCTGTCCGATCTCGAATTTGGCGTTTCTCTGTTTCATGACGCAACACATCCTTTCAGGAGATTATCTGGGTTGGCGAACCCAAAACATCAATAGGGAATTCCCTACACCCTCCATTGATCGATCTCGCCGCGCGTGTCCCGCGGACGCGCAAAAGTTGTTGGCAACATAATATCACACAATTCGACGGTTTCGTGCCGCTCCTTGTTCAGGGCGCTCGCAATCGTGCGCGCCAAAGAAAAGGCTGGCGGCTCCGTTTGAGAAGCCGCCGGCCCTTGAGCACGGCTTGAACCGGTTGCCGATGCCGCCGGTTCCAATGGTTTTAGACCGAGTAGTACATGTCGTACTCGACCGGATGCGGGGTCATTTCGAAGCGCATGACTTCCTGCATCTTAAGTTCGATGAAGGAATCGATCTGGTCGTCGTCGAAGACGCCGCCGGCCGTCAGGTACTTGCGGTCCTTGTCGAGGCTTTCCAGCGCTTCGCGCAGCGAGCCGCAAACGGTCGGGATCTTCTTCAGTTCCTTCGGCGGCAGGTCATAAAGGTCCTTGTCCATGGCCTTGCCGGGGTGCAGCTTGTTCTTGATGCCGTCGAGGCCGGCCATCAGCATGGCTGCGAAGGCGAGGTAGGGGTTGGCGGTCGGGTCCGGGAAGCGGACTTCGACGCGCTTGGCCTTCGGGTTGGTGCCGAACGGAATGCGGCACGAAGCCGAACGGTTGCGTGCCGAATAGGCGAGCAGAACCGGTGCTTCATAGCCCGGGACGAGACGTTTGTAGGAGTTCGTCGACGGGTTGGTGAAGGCGTTCAGCGACTTGGCATGCTTGATGATGCCGCCGATGAAGTAGAGGCAGGATTCCGACAGGCCGGCATATTCATCGCCGGCGAAGGTCGGCTTGCCGTCCTTCCAGATCGACAGGTGTACGTGCATGCCCGAGCCGTTGTCGCCGAAGATCGGCTTCGGCATGAAGGTTGCCGTCTTGCCATAGGCATTGGCGACCTGGTGCACGACGTACTTGTAGATCTGCATCTTGTCGGCGTTGCGCACCAGCGCGTCGAACTTGACGCCGAGCTCGTGCTGGGCGGCCGCCACTTCGTGGTGATGCTTTTCGACGGTGACGCCCATTTCGGACAGAACCGTCAGCATTTCAGAGCGCATGTCCTGGCAGCTGTCGATCGGCGGAACCGGGAAGTAGCCGCCCTTGACGCGCGGGCGGTGGCCGAGGTTGCCGGTCTCATAATCGGTGTCGTCGTTCGACGGCAGTTCCGAGGAGTCGAGCTTGAAGCCGGTGTTGTACGGGTCGGCCTTGTACTTGACGTCGTCGAAGACGAAGAATTCTGCTTCCGGGCCAACGAAGACGGTGTCGCCGATGCCGGATGCCTTGAGGTAGGCTTCAGCCTTCTTGGCCGTGCCGCGCGGGTCGCGGTTGTAGGATTCGCCCGAAACCGGATCGAGAATGTCGCAGATGATGACCATCGTCGACTGCGCGAAGAACGGGTCCATATGCGCTGTTTCCGGATCGGGCATCAGCACCATGTCGGACTCGTTGATGGCCTTCCAGCCGCCAATCGAGGAACCGTCGAACATGACGCCATCGGCGAACATGTCTTCGTCGACGCAGACCACATCCATCGTTACGTGCTGCAGCTTGCCCTTGGGATCGGTAAAGCGCAGGTCGACGAACTTGACGTCGTTGTCCTTGATTTGCTTCAGAATATCGCTTGCAGTCGTCATTTGCCGTTATTCCCTGTGTGAGATGACGAGGATTTGAAAAGAACCGGGCCGAACGGCCCGTGATGTCAGATGGCGTCGAGGCCGGTTTCGCCCGTGCGAATTCGGATGACTTCTTCCACATTGGAAACGAAAATCTTTCCGTCACCAATGCGGCCGGTTTGCGCGGCGTTGCGGATCGCCTCGATGACGGCCTCCGCGTTTTCATCCGCCAGCACGACTTCGACCTTTACCTTCGGCAGGAAGTCCACCACGTATTCGGCGCCGCGATACAGCTCCGTGTGACCCTTCTGCCGCCCGAAGCCCTTGGCTTCCGTGACGGTGATACCCTGCAGACCGACTTCCTGAAGGGCTTCCTTCACTTCGTCGAGCTTGAAGGGCTTAATGATCGCTTCGATCTTTTTCATGAGAAAATGTCTCTCCGCTTCTCCCTTGAAAGCAGGATCATGCCCGCTCGCCCTGAATATGCACGTTGCATGCCAGTTTTTCTGCGAAAATCTGTCAGAACGACAAAAAATCTGCTGTCGGCGCGCCGATTGCGGGATTTCCATACCTTCGGCGGGCGCGATCTGCCTATTTTTTATGATTTCCGATCTAAAGATGCCCGCTTTTTGCGGCGTCTCCGCGTCATTGCTGGCGCAAAGCTTGTTATTTGAGCAACAATTATGTGCAAATGCATGATTTTAAGGCAATCGTGAAGGAGGAGCTGAGGCCTTGCTTCACGCGCGTGGGCATGGATAAGTCTGGCGCATGCGCTCCGACCTTCAGCACCTGTTGATCACGCCCGCCGAAATGACGGCAATCGACCGGGCGGCAGCCCAATCCGGCATCGATAGTTTTACGCTGATGCGCAACGCCGGACTGGCGGTGACGGCGGCGGCCCTGCGACATTTTCCGGATGCCCGCCGCTTCGTCGTGCTCTGCGGTCCAGGCAACAATGGCGGTGACGGGTACATCGCAGCCCGCGGCCTTGCCGAAAGCGGGGCGGATGCCGCGGTGTTCGTCCTCGGCGATCCCGCCAGGCTTCAAGGCGATGCAGCGCGGGCCTGGTCCGACTGGAGTGGTCCTGCTGCGCCAATCTCTGCATTCGAACCACAGGCTGGCGATGTCGTCATCGATGCGCTCTTTGGGGCGGGCTTGTCACGCGACCTCCCTGACGACGTCGCTCACCTTATAGAACGGGTCAATGCCAGCGGCGTTCCGGTCGTTGCCATCGATCTGCCGAGCGGCATCGACGGCCGGACGGGCGAGATCCGGGGCGCCGCCTTTGCCGCTCGCCACACCGTCACGTTCATGGCGCCCAAGCCCGGTCATTGGCTTCTGCCCGGGCGATCCCTCTGCGGCACACTCGAGGTGTTCGATATCGGCATTCCCGCGCGGATTGTGCGTGCCGGTGCAGGTTCGCTGCGCCTCATCGCGCCGTTCCTCTGGGCGGGCTGGGGAGGTGACCTGGCGGCCTCGACCCACAAGTTCAAGCGCGGGCATCTGGTCGTTTTCTCAGGCGACCGCCAAGCAACGGGCGCGGCGCGACTTTCGGCGGCAGCGGGCCTTGCGGCTGGCGCTGGCCTGGTTACCGTCGCCACCGGCAAGGCCGCGCTCGGCATCAATGCGTCTCATCTGACGGCGGTGATGGTGAAGGAGATAGAAGGAAGGCGGGAGCTTACCAAATGGCTACAGGACCAGCGCCTGGGAAGCTTCGTGCTTGGGCCGGGTTTTGGCATCGGCAAGAGGGCGAGGGACTTTGCGCTTGCGCTCTGCGATCGCTCTCTGGTGCTCGACGCCGATGGCATCACCTCGTTCCAGACGAACCCCGGCGAACTGTTCGCAGCGCTGGCGAAAGGCGGCGGGCAAATGGTGATGACGCCGCATGATGGCGAGTTCGCTCGCCTCTTTCCGGAGATCGCCGGAGACCATGGGCTTTCGAAGATCGAGAAAGCGCAGGCCGCGGCGCGGGCGAGCCATGCCGTGATCGTCCACAAGGGCGCCGACACCGTCGTTGCCGCGCCGGACGGGCGGGCCGTCGTCAACAACAATGCGCCGCCGTGGCTGGCAACCGCCGGATCAGGGGACGTACTTGCCGGCATCGTCGGCGCGCATCTGGCGAAAGGAATGCCGGCCTTCGAGGCGGCGGCCGCCGCGGTCTGGCGCCATGGCGCAGCGGGCGCCAAGGCAGGGCCAGGCTTGACCGCTGAAGCGCTAATCGGCGCGATACCGCCGATCAGCTGATCGAAAACGCGCGGCCCGACAAGTCACCGCTTGGAAAGGCGACGTACGCCGCATCCGGAACGTATGGGCAGTTAGCCGCGCGTGCCCTTGGCGATCGGCTCCTGGTAGGTGAAGCCCAAGTCCCAGGGGAAATAGATCCAGGTGTCCTGGCTGACTTCGGTCACGAAGGTATCGACGAGCGGCCGGCCCTTCGGCTTTGCGTAGACGGCAGCGAAATGCGCCTTCGGCAGCATTGCCCGTACTTCGGCCGCGGTCTTGCCGGTGTCCGTCAGGTCGTCGACGATCAGCACGCCTTCACCGCCGTCCTTGGTGATTTCAGGCGTGATGCCCTTCAGCACTTTCATCTGCCCCTGCGTGTCGTAGTCATGGTAGGAGGCGACGCAGACGGTTTCGATCATCCGGATATTGAGTTCGCGCGAAATGATCGCGGCCGGAACCAGGCCGCCACGGGTGATGCAAACCATGGCACGCCATTCCTGGCCGTTGTCGGCTAGCCGCCAGGCAAGCGCCCGGGCATCGCGGTGGAACTGGTCCCAGGAAACGGGAAAGGCTTTATCGGGCAGCGACATGGGTGGGCTCCGGCTTGTCTGAACGAGGGTAAGGCGAAGCGTCCGGCAGATCGGGCAGGCGGGAACGCGTCATCCTGATTTGCCGACATGCAATAACGGCATTGAGGCCTTGAGTGCAAGGGCTTCGCGCTATCCCTTTGCCCGCGCATCGGCGATTGCCTGGATCATCGCCTGGACATCAGCCTCCGCTGCAGCAAGCGCTTCCGGATCGCGGGCCCGCACGACGATATCCGTCGAGAAGGTCTTGCCGTCAAATTTCGGGTAGGAGCCGATGCTCGTCTCCGGATGGTTCTGCTGCACTTCGGTCAGCGGGCTGCCGATATCGCCCTCGCCGAAGGGCGAGCGTACGGTGCGGGAGAGGAGGGGCGAGCCGACGTTCAGGCCGGGCAGCAGCGCGTCGAGCATGGCCTGGAAGACCTGCGGCACGCCGGCCATGACATGCACGTTGCCGATGGCGAAGCCAGGCGCTGTCGATACCGGGTTGGGGATATGGCGTGCACCGAATGGCATGCGCGCCATGCGCTTGCGCGCGTCGGTAAACTCCATGTTGCGGCGTTCGTACATGGCGCCGAGCAGCGCCATCGCCTCGGACTCGTAGATGCATTCGACGCCGAAGGCGCGAGACACGGCATCGGCCGTGATGTCGTCATGCGTCGGGCCGATGCCGCCGGATGTGAAGACGTAATCGTAGCGGCTGCGCACCGCGTTGATCGCCTCGACGATCGCCGCCTCGTCGTCGGCGACGATGCGCACTTCCTTCAGGTCGATGCCGACCATGGTCATCATGTCGGCGAGGTGACCGATGTTCTTGTCCTTGGTTCGCCCCGACAGAAGTTCGTCGCCGATGGCGACCATGGCGGCAGTGACGACTTTTATGCTGCTCATCGGGTGATCCTGTTTGTTTAGTCAGTCATTTAACAGTGAATTATTATTGTTCACATTGCGAGAACAGTCTGTTTCCCGGACGGCTCCTCGCATGCGGCTGCATTTTGATAAATCTTCCGCGCAGCAGTGATCAAGTGGGATCGCTTGTATCCAAAGGAGCAATTATGGCCAAGGTTCTCGTTCTCTACTATTCGGCATACGGACACGTCGAAACCATGGCTTACGCCGTGGCCGAAGGCGCCAAGTCTGCCGGCGCCGAAGTCGACGTCAAGCGCGTTCCGGAACTGGTGCCGGACGAGATCGCCAAGGCCTCTCATTTCAAGCTCGACCAGGCCGCGCCGATCGCCCATGTCGAGGAGCTTGCCCAATACGACGCGATCATCTTCGGCGCCGGCACGCGCTTCGGCACCGTTGCTTCGCAGATGCGCAACTTCATCGATCAGACGGGTAGCCTGTGGGCGTCTGGCAAGCTGGTCGGCAAGGTCGGCTCGGTCTTCACGTCCTCGGCCACCCAGCATGGCGGTCAGGAATCCACCATCCTCGGCTTCATTCCGACGCTGATGCATCACGGCATGGTCGTCGCTGGTCTTCCCTACGCCTTCCAGGGCCAGATGGGCCTTGACGAAATCAAGGGCGGCTCGCCCTATGGCGCCTCGACGATCACCGATGCCGACGGCTCGCGCCAGCCGTCCGAGGTCGAACTCCAGGCGGCCCGCTTCCAGGGCGCGCACGTCGCCAAGATCGCTGCGAAGCTTTCGGCCTGATCATTTCGACGCAATCGTTTCAAGAGCTTAGGCGGCACCGCAAGGGGCCGCCTTTTTGTTTTGCGGCTAGCCTTTCCGGGTGATTCGCGAATGTGGCAATTCGTACCACACTTGTGCTAATATCCGCGGCGTTCGGCATTGAGTATGCCTTTGACGAGGAGGAATGCAGGGCCGTGCGGCAACGGCCCGCCGAAGACGGAAACGTCTTTCGGATTATCGGGAGGGAAGTATGGCGCGAATTACGTACACCATCGTTCCTCATGACGGCGGATGGGCCTATAAGGCCGCCGACGCCTTTTCGGAACCCTTTCCCAACCGCGAAACGGCGCTTGCCGCCGCCAAGGCCGCCGCCGCCGAACAGCAAGTCGGCGGCGACGACGAGGAGATCAGCTTCCAAGACGAAGAGGGCCACTGGCACTTCGAACACACGGATGGCGGCGATCGGCCTGAAGCGACCGTCGAAGACGGCTGAAACGGTCAAGGCGACCGGCTCATTGCGAACACATAGCGTTTAGTATTGCGTGCACACCATCTCTCCACGGAGGATATTCGATGCACTACAGCGTTCAGATCTTCACCTGGACCCCGCGGCAGGGTGTCCACCAGGTCGGATCGGCAATCGAGGTGGACGCCCCCAATTCCAAGGCGGCAGCGGTCTCGCTTCTCGGCCTCAGGCTGGAAAACCAGGGATGCGCAACGAAACTCGCCGTCCGCGTCTGGCACGACGACGCCTACCAGGCGGAATGCGATTGTTATTACTACAACAACTGAGCGGCCAGTCTCGCCGGCGCAACGTCTCGCTCTCCTGAGAGCGTCGGATGCGCCTATCCTGTTGATCCTTGAAAACCGATTGCCTGGTGCGGGCGGCGGGGATCGAACCCGCACAGCCAAGGCCGAGAGATTTTAAGTCTCTTGCGTCTACCAGTTTCGCCACGCCCGCATACAGCCTAGATCAAACACTCAGGTCAAACAGTCAAGGGTGATCGGGGGTTTCGGGGTGGACAACGCGCTTAGGCGCGCTGTTCTCTCGTCTTCATGAAGTAGAAGACGGCCGCGGCAATCAGTGCCCCAAGGCCGTAGACGATAAACGCGTCGACAAACGGCCAGCCCGAATTGAACGAGTAGATGGCGGGTGCGGGAAACAACAGAACCGCCGAAAACAAGCGCCAACATTGGTTCCCCTCATCTAAGCCACCATGGGGACGATAAGCTGACTCGTGTATCATCGATACGAATCATCTTATAGTTTCAATCGACTTGGCGCTTGCGGACGACAGTCAAGCCTTCAGTGTCAAGCGCTCAAGGACCGTGGCCAACCCGCCGAGATCCGCAATCTCGCGAAAACGCGGATGGTCCTCCGGCTTATCGTGGTGTTCGAACGACCAGGTGAGCGCGTGCGGGACATAGACACCCCAGCTTCCGGCACCGAGTGCAGGCACGATATCCGACTTCAGCGAATTGCCGACCATCATGCTTTTCAGCGCTCCGTCGCCGTGGCGTTTGAAGATGCGCTCGTAGGTGGCGACGGTCTTGTCGCTGACGATCTCGACGGCGTTGAAGTAGTCGCCAAGGCCGGAGGCGGCGAGCTTGCGCTCCTGGTCGAAGAGATCGCCCTTGGTGATCATGACAAGTCGAAAATGGCCGTGAAGCGCCTCGAGGGTTTCCTTGACATGCGGCAGCGGCTCGACCGGGTGCACGAGCATGTCGCGCCCAACGGCGAGGATTTCTGCGATGACCGAGGAGGGGACTTTGCCACCGGTAACGTCAACGGCGGTTTCGACCATGGAGAGCACGAAGCCCTTAATGCCGAAGCCGTAGAGCCCAAGGTTGCGCTTCTCTGCGGCAAGCAGCCGGTCGGAGAGATGTTCGGTGTCGGTGTGCGGCCTCAGAAGCTCGGCGAAGCGCGCTTCCGTCAGCCGGAAGAACTGCTCGTTCTGCCAGAGTGTATCGTCGGCATCGAAGCCGACGGTCGTTACAGTATGGGGCATAATATTACGGTCCGGCAATCTTGAAGGGTTGGTCGACGCTGGCACTTTTGCCGCTGTTGACGTCATTGAAGTGGAAGCGCAGCACATAGTCGCCGGCAGGCGCGCCGGAAACGTCGATGGTCAGCGTCGAATAGATTTCCTGGTTTCTGAGGTGGCCGGTGAAGGTGAAATCGCCGAACGCCTTCTGGCCGGCGAGCACGTCGCCCTTCGGATTGAGAATATCGAAATCAACGGTGAAGTGGCTTTCGAGTTGGCCTTTCGTTGCCGAATCCTTCCAGGTGAGGCCGATCGGCTCGATATAGGAGATCAGCGACTCTCCCTCCTTGAAGACTGCGCCCTCGCGCGGATCGTACATGGCGTAGCCAGTCGGCGCCTTGGTCACGAAAACCGCCTTGCCGATCGCCAGCGGCAACGTTTGCGAAAAGTCGCTCATCGCCTGGCGGAGCAGGTCATGGGCTTTCGCCGCGTCGCCGGAAGCCGCGAGCTTTTCGGCCTGCACCGCCGCGTCGGCAAGCGGGCCTGCATGGGCCGCGAGACCAGCCGAAAGCGTCACGGCGGCGGTCAGCATCGCCAGACGACGTATATGTTTCACCATGACGTTCCCCCATCGCCGGTTTCGACCGACTTTCGGCATCTGCTGCACCGAGTCAAGACGATAGGGCCGCCAGGCGAATGGTCAATGCTTCCAGAAGACCGGCGTCAGGATTACCAGCACGGTCAGCACTTCGAGACGACCGAGCAGCATCATCAGCGACAGCAGATAGAGTTCGGGATCGCCGAGCGTCGAGAAGTTGCCGGCCGGCCCGATGATCGGACCAAGGCCCGGGCCGACATTGGAAAGGCAGGTAATGACGGCCGAGGTGGCGGTGACCAGATCGTAGCCGAGCGCGCCCATGGCGAGACTGCCGAGCACCCAGAGCAGCATATAGGTGATGAAGAACAGGAAGATGGAGCGCTGCGTGTCCGCGTCGACGGTGTTGCCGCCATAGCGCACCGCATAGATCGCATTGGGGTAGACGATCTTGTTCAAACCCGACCGGATCGCATTGAAGAGCACGATGAAGCGATAGGCCTTGATGCCACCGGCGGTCGAGCCGGAGCAACCGCCCATGAAGGTGGCGATGAAGGCTGCGATGACGACGAAGGGTCCCCAGAGGCTGTAGTCCTGGCTGGCATAGCCGCTGGTCGAGAGGATAGAGGTGATGTTGAAGAAGGAGTGTGCCAGCGCCAGATGGAATTCCACGCCATTGGCGAGCCGATGATAGACGGCAACGGCAATCGAGAAGGCCGAGAGATAGCCGAGGAACACGATGATCTGCGGGTCGCGCAGCGCATCCAGCCTGCCACGGGCGACCAGCACGATCAGGATCGAGAAGGGCAGGCTGCAGAGCGCCATAAAGAAGGTGGCGGTCCAGAGCAGCGGAATGCTGCCGAAATAGGCGAAGGATGCGTCATGGGTGGAAAAGCCACCCGTCGCCACCGTCGACATCGCGTGGTTGATCGCATCGAAGCGGTTCATGCCCGTCAGGAAATAGCCGATCGTGCAGAGAAGCGTGATGACGACATAGATCGCGAGGAAAGCGCGGCTGAAGCTCGCGAGCCGGGCAAATGGTTTGTCACCGGTGTCGGAGGATTCCATCTTGAAGAACGACATGCCGCCGACCCTGAGATAGGGGATGATGAACAGGCCGAGCACGACGATGCCGATGCCGCCGAGCCAGCACAAAAGTGACCGCCAGAGGAGGAGCCCGGGCGGCGCATCGTCCAGACCGACGATCACTGTCGCACCGGTCGTCGTGATGGCCGAGACGGATTCGAACAGTGCCTGGGCAAAATCGAGCTTCATCGATGACAGCCAGAGCGGGATCGCGCCGACAACCGAGAACACGGCCCACAGCATATTGACGAGAACAAAGCCGAACTTCTTGGAGAAGGGCGGCGGGCCCATGCGCGTCGCCATGAAGGTCGCAAGCGAAAGGCCGCCGACCATGAACGCCGAAGCGGCAAAGATCTGCCAATCCGAATGGCCGTAATAGAGATCGACCATCGCCGGCACCAACATGGCGCAGGCAAGATATATGCCGAGGATCGCCGAAATGTGCACGGCATGCCGGATCAGGGTTGCGTTCAAGCGTTTATTTCCCGGAAGAACAGTGTGGCCGTGCCGGTGGAACGGTCAGTGCGTCATTTTCAACGTCGGCCCGATTCGAGTCAAAGCCATGGCTTCGGGCGTTGCGATGTGCAATAGCGACGGCCAGCGACCAACTCAACGGAAGACCGCACGTGATGAAGCAGGATGTCGAAACCGCAACCGAAGCCTTGCGGGAGATCTTCCCGCCGACGCCGCTGCAGCTCAACGAGCATTTGAGCGCACGCTACGGTGCGAATATTTATCTGAAGCGCGAGGATCTTTCGCCGGTTCGCTCCTATAAGATCAGGGGCGCCTTCAACTTCTTCCGCAAGGCGATCGGTGCCGGCGCCTCGGGTAAGACCTTCGTCTGCGCCTCGGCCGGCAACCATGCCCAGGGCTTCGCCTTCGTCTGCCGCCATTTCGGCGTTCCGGGTGTCGTGTTCATGCCGGTGACGACGCCGCAGCAGAAGATCGACAAGACCAGGATGTTCGGCGGCGAGTTCATCACCATCAAGCTGGTCGGCGATATCTTCGACCAGTGCTACAAGGCGGCCCGCGATCACGTGGACGCAATCGGCGGTGTCATGGTGCCGCCTTTCGACCACGCCGACATCATCGAGGGACAGGCAAGCGTCGCGGCGGAAATTGCCTGGCAACTGCCGGAAGAGGTGGTTCCGGATCTCGTCGTGCTGCCGGTTGGCGGTGGCGGTCTTGCCGCCGGCGTCACCGGCTACCTCAAGGATAAGGTTGCAGCCGATCACTTCATCTTCTGCGAGCCGTCGGGTGCGCCGAGCCTGCGCGAAAGCCTGGAAACCGGCAGCGTCGTGACCCTCGATCAGGTCGACAACTTCGTCGACGGTGCCGCGGTTGGGCGCATCGGCGACCTCAATTTTGCGGCACTTCGGCGTTTCTCGCCTGACCAGGTCATGTTGCTGTCGGAGAACGCGATCTGCCAGACGATCATCGACATGCTGAATGTCGAAGGCGTCGTGCTTGAGCCGGCTGGCGCTCTTTCGATCTCGGCGCTGGAAGCGCTGGGACCGGAGACGCTTGCGGGCAAGACGGTGGTCGCGGTCGTTTCCGGCGGCAACTTTGATTTCGAGCGCCTGCCTGACGTCAAGGAGCGGGCGATGCGCCACGCCGGCCTCAAGAAGTACTTCATCCTGCGCATGGCACAGCGGCCGGGCGCGCTCCGCGACTTCCTCAACCTGCTCGGCGACGAGGACGATATCTCGCGCTTCGAATATCTGAAGAAGTCAGCGCGCAACTTCGGTTCCATCCTGATCGGCATCGAGACGAAACATGCCGAGAATTTCCCGGTGCTGAAGGCTCGCTTCGACGCCGCGGGGCTGCGCTACCAGGACATTACCGAGAACGAGATCCTTTCCAACCTCATCATCTGACGGGAGTGGGCGTCGCGGTCAATTATCGGCACTTAGGCTTTGACAGTGTCGGCCGCGGCGTCTAAGTCTTGGGCATGGCATCGTTTTTCTCGAAATTGTTCGGCCGATCCGGCAACTCCGAAGACCAGGCGCAGGCAGCACCGGGGAAATCCGAGGCCTATGCGGATTGCACCATCCGTGCGACACCGATGCGCGAGGGCTCGCAGTACCGTCTGGCGGGTAACATCGAGAAGGCCTCGGCCGAAGGCGGCGCCAAGGTTCGCAGCTTCATCCGTGCCGATCTCTTCACGTCCGAGCAGGACGCGATCGACGCGGCGCTGCGCAAGGGGCGCCAGATCATCGACCAGACTGGCCCGTCGCTGTTTTCCGACGTCGCCTCGTCGCGCCAGGTCTGAGCCGGCCTGTCTCTTCAAGATAATCTAATGTAAACATAAGCTTGCCTGTCGAAGCTCATGTCTTGCGGTAGGAATGCCGTGGACTTGTGTCGGCGGTTCAGCCGGCTGGTCGACTGCGCGCCAAGTGTGTGGGCGGCCGCAAGCGGCAGCCCACACTGATCGGTTGGGGGCTCAGAGCTTAATGCGGAAGCGCGCAAAACCTTCGGCGGCGTCGCCAGCGTCCTCGATCGTCACGCCCTTCACCTGTGCCAGGAACTGCCGTGCCTTCGGTCCACTGTCAAATGTCACGCTCGTCCCGGCGAGCGGAACGAAGGTCCAGTTGGCGTCGGCCGACGGATTGATCGTGCCCTGGTCGATGATGTAGCGCACCACCACATCGCGGTTGGTGTCGGGAGCCACGAACACCACCTTGTCGGCGGTGATGTCGGGGAAGTTGCCGCCGCCGCCGGCCCGGTAGTTGTTGGTGGCGACGACGAATTTCTGCGCCGGATCAATCGCTTGTCCATTGAACTGCAGGTTCTTGATGCGGTTCGAGGCGGCGTTGATCGTGTTGCCGTCCTTGTCGAACTTCGGCGGTACGGAAAGGTCGATTTGATAGGTGACCCCATCGATGACGTCGAAATTGTAGGACGGGAAGCCACCATTGATCAGCGGCGCGTCGGAAGCCCCCGGCTTGACCTCGTTGAAGATGCCGGCCGACATTTCCAGCCAGTTGCGCACCTGTTCGCCTGTTATGACCACGGCCTGCACCGTGTTCGGATAAAGGTAGAGATCGGCGACGTTCTTGATCGCGATGTCGCCGGCCGGGACGTCTGTGTAGTAATCGGCGCCGCCGCGGCCGCCGGCCTTGAAGGGGGCCGCGGCCGAAAGCACCGGCAGGTCGCGGTGCTCGGTGTCCTTCAGCATGTCCTTGATGTACCAGGTCTGCGCCTGGCTGACGATCTGGACCGACGGGTCGTCGGCAACCAGGGCGAAGTAGGAATAGAGCGGCGCGCTGGTCTTGCCGACGGGTGTGCGCACATAGGCAAGCGTCGCCTCGTGGTCCTTTTGTGCGGCGGCCAGAACGTCTTTTCGATCGGCGACTTCAGCCACGACTTTCTTTTCAACGCGCCGATAGATCGGCCGCGCTTCGCTTGTCGAGTTGACGACGCGCCAGGCGCCACCCTCACGCTCGATCAAGAGGTCGATCAGGCCGAGATGCGAACCCCAGAAGCCGCCCATGACGCCGGGCTTGCCGGAGATCAGGCCCTTTTTGTTGTCGACGCCGCCAACGCCGTCGAACTTCGGCCCAGGAAAATCGAGATGGCTGTGACCGGTGACGATCGCATCGATGCCTTCGATCGCGGCGAGCGGAACGGATGCGTTCTCGAGGTTCTCCGCATAGGCTTCCTGGCCAATGCCGGAGTGGGAGAGCGCCACGACGATGTCGGCGCCTTCCTCGCGCATCTGCGGCACCCAGGCTTCCGCCGCCTTGACGATGTCGCGGGCATTGGCCTTGCCCTCCAGGTGCTTGGCGTCCCAGGTCATGATCTGCGGCGGTACGAAGCCGATGAGACCGATGCGGATCTGATGCTCCTGGCCGGAACCGTCCTTCACCTTGCGGTCGAGGATGACATAGGGCTTCAGGAACAGCTCATCCTCCCGCGCACTGGCGGCAAGCGCTCCCTTCGTCAGGTTGGCGCAGACGAGCGGGAACTTCGCCCCGTTCAGCACCTTGAACATGAAGTCCAGGCCATAGTTGAATTCGTGGTTGCCGAGCGTGCCACAGTCATAGCCGAGCACGTTCATGGCCGCGACGATCGGGTGGAGATCGCCGTCCTTCATGCCACGCTGATAGGCGATGTAGTCGCCCATCGGGTTGCCCTGCAGGAAGTCGCCGTTGTCCACGAGGATGGAGTTGGTCGCTTCGGCGCGGATGGCGTCGATGATGGAGGCGGTGCGCGCAAGGCCGACCGTGTCGTTCGGCTTGTCGCCGTAATAGTCGTAGGGGAAGACGTGGACGTGCAGGTCCGTCGTTTCCATGATCCTAAGATGCGCCTGGTTGGCGGCAGCGCGAACCGAGAATGGATGCAAGATGACGAGTGCCGAGGAGGCTGCGGCCCCCGCAAGAAGCGAGCGGCGCGTGAGGTTAAGCGGGGAAGTCATCGATGTCATGCGGTCCTCCATTGATCAAGAATGCGGGTCTTCATGGAAAAGGAATACAATTGGGGGTTTTGTTCGCTGGCGGGCGAACGACGGTGGGTTGGCGCTGAATATGCCGGAAAGCTGGCGTTTCCGAAAGCGGCAGATTTTCGCACTGAAAGGTCGAGCAACAGCGGACACCCGGTAAAGTTTTCTTCAAGTTTCCTGGTTAACGGTGCTTGAGGAAACGGAACCTTCTCAAGCACATGCCAAACGCCAACCTTATTCTCTTCGTCGGCGAGGCACTGGTCTACGTCACGGCGATGATCGGGCTTTTGCACCTTCGTGCCCGGTTGGGTCTCGGGGTCTTTGTCGCGGCCCTCGGCGTCATGCACTTCATCGAGACCTATCTTGCCGCGGTCTTTTATGTGCAACTGCCGTTCGGCGTGATTTCGCCCGGATCGGCCGTGCTGTTCTCCGGCAAGCTGATGATGATCCTCCTCCTCTATGTGAAGGAGGACGCAGCAACGGTGCGCCAGCCGATCTATGGTCTGCTCGCCGGCAATTTCCTGACGGTGGCGCTCAGCCTTCTGCTGCGGCAGCACGATACGGTGTCGATCGTGGCGGAGCGCTCCGCCGACCTCGCCTTCATCGACGAGATGGGGTGGCTGATGGTCTGGGGAACGACGATCCTCTACTTCGATGCGCTGATGATCATCCTGCTCTATGAGCGCCTCGGGCGGTGGTTGCGTCACTTCGTGACCGTCCGTTTCCTCATCTGCGGTTTCGTGGTGCTCACCTTCGATCAGGCCGCCTTCTATGCGGCGCTGCGCTGGTGGAACGGCGCGCCGGCCGAGGTCTTCTGGGGCGGCTGGATGGCGAAAATGCTGGCAGCACCCTTCTATGCCATTGCCGTCGGGCTTTATCTCAACCTCTCGCGCCACCCGTCGCTTGCCATGTCGGACCGGCCGCTTGGCGACATCTTCAACACGCTGACCTTCCGTGAGCGCTACGAGGACCTCTTGTCGCGCTCCGGGCAGGACACGCTGACGGGCTCGCTCGACCGTAGCCGGTTCGAGGCCGAGGCACCGGCAATGCTGCGCGCCGCGAGCGCCGAAAACGCAGCCGTGACGCTGATGATCATCGACGTCGACCACTTCAAGGGTGTGAACGATCGATTTGGCCACCTGGAAGGGGACCGTGTGTTGCAGCGTCTGGTGGAAACGGTGAAGTCGAAATTGCGCCCGGTCGACCGGCTGTTTCGCTATGGCGGCGAGGAATTCGTGATCCTGTGTCCGGCAATGATGCATGCCGATGCGCTGCGCCGCGCCGAGGAGATCCGGATTGCGATCTCAGATCAGATTGCGACGCCGGACGGTCGCTCGGTTACGGCGAGTATCGGGCTTTCTTCGACGCCTACCGATGGGGTCTCTGTCGAGGATTTACTGGCGCAGGCCGATCTGAGGCTCTACGCCGCCAAGGGACGCGGCCGCAATTGCGTCGTCGGCCGATAGGTTTTCGGCCGCTTTCAGATGCCGACATTGGGCCGATCGATGATTTCGCGCAGCGAGAAGCTGGAATTGATCTTCACCACATGGGGCAAGGCCGAAAGCCAGTCACGGTGAATGCGTTCGTAGTCTTGCAGATCCTTGGCCGCGACCCGCAGGATGTAGTCATATTCTCCCGACATCAGGTAGCAGACAAGCACGTTCGGACAGAGCTTTACCGCTGCCTCGAATTCGGCGAGCGTCTTTGCGAACTGCCCCGAGAGCGAAATATGCACGATGACCATGATCTGGTAGTCGAGCGCCTTGTGGGCGATCCGCGCATGATAGCCGGCGATCGTTCCCGATTTTTCCAGGATGTCGACGCGCCGAGAACAGGCGGACGGAGAGAGTCCGACCTTCGCTGCGAGGTCGGCATTCGAGATCCGGCCGTTCTGCTGAAGAATGCGCAGAATCGCATGATCGATGGCATCAAGTTCGCTCATTCGTGATTTCCCTCAATCCTGCGCCCATTGTCGCAACATTCTTCGAAATCAATGCGCGCTGTCTTTCGTCTTTGCAAGGACATTCGATTGTCGGCGTGTTTTGCTGATTGCCTCATCAAAAGCGGCGCAAAGCCCAACAGGAGAGGAACGCAAGGATGCGTGTCGGTTGCCCGAAGGAAATCAAAAACCATGAATATCGTGTCGGCTTGACGCCCGGCTCGGTGCGTGAATATGTTGCCCATGGCCACGAGGTAATCGTGGAGACCAAGGCCGGGGCAGGGATCGGCGCGGACGACGATGCGTACCGTGCCGCTGGCGCGAAAATCGTCGCGACGGCGAAGGACGTGTTCGAAAAGTCGGACATGATCGTCAAGGTCAAGGAGCCGCAGCCCTCCGAATGGGCGCAACTGCGCGAAGGCCAAATTCTCTATACCTATCTGCATCTTGCGCCCGATCCGGAACAGACCAAGGGCCTGTTGAATTCCGGCGTCACGGCGATTGCCTATGAAACCGTCACCGACGATCGCGGCGGCCTTCCGCTGCTTGCGCCGATGTCGGAAGTTGCCGGGCGCTTGGCGATCCAGGCCGGTGCGACCTCGCTGCAAAAGGCCAATGGCGGCCGCGGCATCCTGCTCGGCGGCGTGCCGGGCGTGCTGCCGGCCAAGGTGACCGTCATCGGCGGCGGTGTCGTCGGCCTGCATGCCGCCCGCATGGCGGCGGGTCTTGGCGCTGACGTCAGCATCATCGATCGCTCGATCCCGCGTCTGCGCCAGCTCGACGATCTCTTTGCCGGCCGCGTGCACACGCGCTATTCGACCATTGACGCGCTGGAAGAGGAAGTGTTTTCAGCCGATCTTGTCATCGGCGCCGTGCTCATCCCGGGGGCGGCAGCACCAAAGCTTGTGACCCGCGAAATGCTGACCGGCATGAAGAAGGGGGCTGTCATCGTCGATGTCGCCATCGACCAGGGCGGCTGCTTCGAAACCTCGCATGCCACGACCCATTCCGATCCGACCTATGAAGTCGACGGCATCGTGCATTACTGCGTTGCGAACATGCCGGGTGCCGTGCCGGTGACCTCGGCGCATGCGCTCAACAACGCGACACTGCATTATGGTCTGCAACTCGCCGACAAGGGCCTGAAAGCGATTGCCGAAGACCGGCATCTGCGCGCCGGCCTCAACGTGCACCGCGGTCGCGTCACAAACGCACCCGTCGCTGAAGCACTCGGCTATGATGCCTATGCGCCGGAAGCGGTGCTGAACGTCGCCTGACGGAATTGATCCAGCGGCCCGGCAGCGATGCCGGGCCGGTTGCCACGAAGGCGTCAGGCGGTGACGATCCGGCACTGGTAGCAGCTGTACTTGGTCGAGCGCACATGGACGGCTGAAATGTCGGATTGTGCCAGCAGTTCATTCGCTCGAGTTTCAAGCTGTTCCCTGGCGATTACGTCACCGGTCCCATAGACGATCCGTTCGTCGGGGCCGTAGCCGCGCAGGAGATAGCTGTCACGCGAGCTCAGGATCGGCGGCAGGGTTTCGCCATCATGCGCCGGGCACGCCTCGGCGTGCATGAACACCGGGCCGGTTTCCGCATAAGGCTGCAATGAGGAAAACGGTCGAAGCGCGAAAACCAAATAGGGCGCGCCGGCTTCGACATAATCCAGGCAATGACGGCACGGTACGCCGTCGCCATCGGAGATCTGTCGCTCCGGCGCATTGCCATACGCGTCCAGCCCGCCCTCTCTCATCCGGCGGGCTTCCGCGTCAGACATCGGAATATAGCGCAGCGACATCGTGTATCTCCTTGATCGGCTTGAATTGTTCGATCAGGAGAGTGCACCGGCCGCAGCCATCGGGACACCCGGAACTTGCCGGATGGTGTTCGTCAGAGGTTTTTCACCAGGCTCAGAAGCTCGGCATCGGTCAAAGGCTCGACCGTGGCCTCGCGGGTCGCGACTGGCGAGAAGCCGAATTGCTGATAGAGCTGCAGCGCGCGGGGATGGTCGAGGTTGTTGGTGGTCACCTTCAGCTTGCTCGGATTCAGCGCCCAGGCGGCAAACAGCGTCTGCAGCAGGAACCATTTGCCGAGCCCGAGGCCGAGTGCGTGTTCCATCAGCCCGAAATGCACAAGTTCGACCACATCGTCGTCGCCCTGATGCAGTTCGAAGAATCCGGCCGGCGCGCCGTTGACGTAAAGAACCGTCACGCTCCTCCGCTTGTCGCCAAGCAGTGCTGCCAGATCCTCGTCGCTCATCCGCAGCCGTTCGGTCCAGTGCCAGCGACGTCCGACGCGCAGATAGAGAAACCGATAGTAGCCGAGCGGAATGTCGGAGACGCGCAGGATCGCCGTCTGGATATTGACCGGCATCGGCAGGCTCTGCTTCGGCGGAGCGGTCATTTCGAGTTCGGTGACGTGCGCCGTCAGTGAGGCGAGCTTCGGAGGGCGCATGGCGTCACTCGCGACCTGTGACGACGGCGGTGTCGGTGCGGCCACCCCATTCCGACCAGGATCCGTCATAGAGCGTGTTGTCGGTGTGGCCGAGCGACTGTAGCGCCAGGGTGATGATGGCGGCAGTTACGCCCGATCCGCAGGTCGTGACCACGGGCTTCGAAAGATCGACGCCGGCCGCTGCGAAGGTCTGGCGGAGGCTCTCAAGATCCTTGAGCTTCCCGTTTTCCGAAAAGACGCCGGAAGGAAGGCTGTGGGCGCCGGGCATGTGACCGGAACGAAGGCCGGCACGCGGCTCGGCTTCCTCGCCATAAAAACGCGGGGCGCCACGGGCATCGGCGATCTGGATCGCGCCGTCGGCGACGATCTGCTTCATTCCGGCCAAGGAGGTAACGGCGGTGGGCGTAAAGCTCGGCTTGAACGTGGCCGGCTTGGGCGAGGGGACATCCGTGCTGACGGGTCGGCCTTCCCGGTTCCAGCCGTCCATGCCGCCATCCAGCACATAGACATTCTTGGCACCCATGATGCGCAGTTCCCACCAGACGCGCGGCGCCGTCATGATGCCCGGGCCGTCATAGACGACGATCGTATCCGTCTCGCTGACGCCAAGCGTGCCGACGGCTTCAGCAAAGGCTTCCGGCGAAGGCAGCGTATGCGGCAGGCCGCTCGTATGGTCGGCAATGGCGTCCTGGTCGAAGAAGACAGCACCGGGAATGTGGCCGGCGTCGTATTCCGCCTTCGGGTTGCGCTTCTGTGCCGGCAGGTACCACGAGGCGTCCAGGATCCGGATCGAGGGATCGCCGAGGCGCTCCTGCAGCCAATCGGCGGAAACGACAAAGGCGCTCTTGTTGTTGGTCACGATCGCAACTCCTTACTCAAACTGATGCGCGGTCTTCGGCGCTGCCGAAGCGGATACGGAACCGGCGGTTCTCCTTACCCTTTTTCTCGATCTTGGCGATGTGGATGGCGCCGACTTCCTGCGTCTCCGACACATGCGTACCGCCGCAGGGCTGGCTGTCGACCGCCGAGTTCTCGCCGATGCAGACAAGGCTGACGCGCCCAAGGCCGATCGGCGGGCGAACATTCTTCGACTTGACGATGCCGGGGTTGGCGGCCAGCTCGTCATCGGTGATCCACTGGACGTAAACGGGGTGGTTTTCGTCGACGAGCTTCATCAGTGCTGTTGTGACCTCGTCCCGGTCGATCGTCTCGTTCATGTCGAAATCGACACGGCTCTCGTCCTCGCCGACCGACGCTCCGGTGATCGGGAAGGGGCAGACGACCGAAAGCAGATGGCAGGCCGTGTGCATGCGCATCAGCCGGTAGCGGCGCGGCCAGTCGATGTGCAGAACCAGCTTCTCGCCGATCTCGGGCGCCGGCTGGCCCTCGGCTGGCACATGGATGATGATATCCTTGGTCTCCCCATGGCGGGCGACCGCGATGTCGATGCGGCTGCCATCGGCGCGCTCCAGAAAGCCCGCATCGCCAGGCTGGCCGCCGGAGGTGGCATAGAAGCAGGTCTGATCAAGCTCGATCCCGCCATCTTCGAGGATTCCGGTGACGCTGGCCTCACATGTCGAGAGGTAGAAGTCGTCACGGAAGAGGGCAGTCACGGTCCTGGTCATCGCATTCCTATCCAACTGATTCGTATGGCACTGCAATGTTGGAAGCCGTCTTCAACCACGTCGGCACCGGCAGCCCCTTGGAGGCGAGGAAGTCCGGGTTGAAGAGCTTCGACTGATAGCGGTTACCATAGTCGCACAGGATCGTCACGATCGTATGTCCCGGCCCGAGGTCCTTGGCGAGCCGCACGGCCCCGGCGATGTTGATGCCCGTCGAGCCACCCACGCAAATGCCTTCCCGTTCGATCAGGTCGAAGACGTAAGGCACGGCTTCCGAATCGGGAATCTGGTACGAGAAGTCGGGTGTGAAGCCTTCCAGATTGGCGGTGATTCGGCCCTGGCCGATGCCCTCGGTGATCGAGCTTCCTTCGGATCTCAGTTCGCCATTGGCGTAGAAATTGTAGAGGGCCGCACCTTGCGGGTCCGCCAGGCCGATCTTGACCGCGGGGTTTTTGGCTCTGAGGCCCTGGGCGACGCCGGCCAGCGTGCCGCCGGAGCCGACGGCGCAGATGAAGCCGTCGACCTTGCCGTCCGTGTCGCGCCAGATCTCGGGCGCCGTGGACTCCACATGGGCGTCACGGTTGGCGACGTTGTCGAACTGGTTGGCCCAGATCGCCCCGTTTGGCTCGGTCTTGGCCAGTTGCTCGGCGAGGCGGCCGGAGATCTTCACGTAGTTGTTGGGGTTCTTGTAGGGAACGGCCGGTACTTCGACCAGCTCGGCGCCGAGCAGCCGCAGGGCGTCCTTCTTTTCCTGGCTCTGGGTTTCCGGAATGACGATGACGGTGCGGTAGCCGAGCGCCTGGCCGACCAGCGCCAGGCCGATGCCGGTATTGCCGGCCGTACCTTCGACGATGACACCGCCCGGCCGCAACTGGCCGGTGCGCTCCGCATGGCGAATGATCCAGAGCGCCGCGCGGTCCTTCACCGATTGTCCGGGGTTCAGAAACTCGGCCTTGCCGAGGATCGTGCAGCCTGTCGCGTCGGATACGGATTTCAGCCGGATCAGAGGCGTGTTTCCGATTGCTTCGAGCACGGACGGGAGAATGGCCATTTTCAGAACCTCGTGTTTGAGGACAGGCACCGCGGTAAGGCGGCACGTACCAGGTAAAAGCGAACGGCGGCCAGCGAATATCGACAACGTTCCGGGACCGCCGAAATGTTGGCGTGTTTTCGGCTCAGCCTGCACTTCAGGCAAGAAATAGCGTTTCGCCGTCGCTCTGTCCCGAACAAAAATCGTCTCCAGGGACTGCGAGAGCCGGCGGCAAGGAGCGCTGCCGCGAAGAAGGGTCGGGCAAGGGCGTACGTGTTTCCCGGCGCGTGCCGAGGAGTGAGTGATGAGTATTCAATCTACGAAATCGGAACAGAAACTGGCTTGGGTGACGGGCGCAAGCTCGGGAACCGGGCGGGCACTGGCGCTCGCGCTGGTGCGGGAAGGCTATTCCGTCGTCGTGACGGCGAGAAACCACGACAGGCTCGTGGACCTGCAGCATGAAGCAGCAAGCGAAGGGCGGATCACCGTGCTCGACGGCGATGTCACCGACCCTGCCGACATGGAGCGGGTGATGGCGGCGATCGAATATGATCACGGGCACCTTTCACTCGTGGTGCTGAACGCCGGGGTCGCGCTGCCGGTGCGCGGAGACGAGCTTCACCGCGAGGCCTTCGAGAAGAGCTTTGCCGTCAACCTCAACGGCGTCGTCAACTGTCTCTTGCCGGCGGTGGACCACATGAAGACGCAGGGGTACGGACACATCGCCATCGTCTCGTCGGTGGCCGGCTACGGCGGACTGCCGACCAGTGCCGCCTATGGCGCCACCAAGGCCGCGCTGATCAATATGGCGGAAAGCCTGAAGTTCGATCTCGACCGGCTCGGCGTCCGGCTGCAGATCATCAGCCCCGGCTTCGTCGATACGCCCGGGACCGCGCGCATTCGCTTTCTGCGACCGGCGCCGGTGAACAGTGAAGAGGCGGCAAGGCGCATCGTTGCCGGCCTGAAGTCGCGAAGGTTCGAAATTGCCTTCCCACGCCGGTTTGCCTACGCGGTGAAGCTCATGGACCTGCTGCCCTACAGCCTCTATTTCCGCCTGCTGAACTGGCTGACCCGCGGCAAGACGGAGGCCATGGAAGGACAGAAGCGCGCCGGACCCGGCGGGCGCCCGCGTCAGGCGGTGTGAAGCACCAGCACCGCGCCGAAGATGAGCGCCAGTCCGACCCAGCCGATCGGCTTCAGCTTCTGACCGAACAGGAAGCGGCCGCAGATGGCCGTCCCGAAGATCCCGGTTGCGCCAAGTACGGCATAGGCGATGGCGAGCTCCATGCCCTTGATGGCTTCCGCCAGGAAGGCAAAGGCGGCGAGCACTAGCAGAATCGAAAGGATGCCCCAGCCGCGGCGGGCGAACCCTTCCGATTTCGTCGAGGCGAGGTTGGCCGCAATATCGAGGATGCCGGCCACGACCGCGAGAACGAAGTAGATGCTAGGCGCGCTCATCGGCGGCTCCTTCACGCGCTGCCTCGTCCTCGTCATGATACTCGCCGGCATTGACGAGCAGGATGCCGACGATCGCCATCGAAAGCCCGAGCATTTCGCGTCCGGTCAGCACATGGCCGAAGACGAAAACCGAAACCAGGGTGATGATGGCGACGCCCGAACCTTCCCAGATCGCATAGGCGACGCCGACCGATATCGTCTTCACCGCCTTTGCCAGGAAGACGTAGGAGAGTGCGATCGAGACATACATGACGATGTGGCCGAGATAGGAGCCGCTTTCGGAAGCGGCCTTCATCACCGTCAGGCCCACCACTTCGGTCGCGATGGCGAGCGCGAGGAAAAACCATGCAAGACGCATGCTGTACCTTTGAACAGAAACTTGGATCGACCGCCTCTTAAGCGCTACGGGTGACGCGGTAAAGACGCGCCGTGCGCTTCACTCGAAGACGATCTGCCGGACGTCGATGTTGCGGGCACGGAACCCGGCCTCGCAGTAGTAGAAGTAGAACTCCCACAGCCGCTTGAAGCGCAGGTCGAAGCCGAGCGGCTCGATCCTGTTCCAGACCGCCCAGAACCGCTCCCGCCATTCGCCGAGTGTGCGGGCATAGTCGACGCCAAAGCCGAAGTCGTTGATCATCTGCAGGCCGACATTGCGGCCAAGCTCGACCAGATGCTCGCGCGTTGGCAGCATGCCGCCCGGGAAGACGTATTTCTGGATGAAATCCGGATTGGAACGATACTCCTCGTAGGATTCGGGCTTGATCGTGATGATCTGCAGTCCGGCCTTGCCCCCGGGTTTCAGGCACCGCTTCAGCTGCGAGAAATAGGTTGCCCAGAATTTTTCGCCGACGGCCTCGAACATCTCGATCGAGACGATGCGGTCATAGGTACCCCTTTCTTCACGATAGTCCTGGAACTTCAATTCGACCCGGTCGGCAAGGCCCGCACGCTGCATGCGTTCGCGTGCGAAGGCCAGTTGCTCGCGGCTGATCGTCAGCCCGGTGATCTTGCAGCCGATTTCCGTTGCCGCAAATTCGGCAAAGCCGCCCCAGCCGCAGCCGATCTCAAGCACATGATCGCCGGTGCGCAGGTTCGTCGCTTCCGCGAGCGCGCGGTATTTGGCTTTCTGCGCTGAGCGCAGATCATTGGCGCCCGTTGCATAAAGCGCAGACGAATAGGTCATGCTCGGATCCAGCCATTCGCTGTAGAAGGCGTTGCCGAGGTCGTAATGGGCCGAGATGTTGCGGCGCGCGCCGGAGTGGGTGTTGGCATTGCGCCAGTGCAGGAACTTGTCGAAAAGGCGCAGGAGCCCGCGCGCACGGTTCGGAAAATTCCTGCCGATTTCGGCGTTGACGAGGAACAGTTCGAGAAAGGCGCCGACATCGGGACTGTCCCAGTCGCCGTCGATGTAGCTTTCCGCAGCCCCGATGGTGCCGCCCGAGATAGCACGCTGCGGCAGGTTCCAGTTGTTGAGGTTGAGGATGGCGCTGGGGCCGGCCCTGGCGCCTTTGATCACCAGCCTGCGGCCGTCTGGCGTGGCGAGCATCAACGTTCCCACCTGAAGGTGCACCAGGGCGCCAAGCACCATGCGCGCCTTGAGCGGAAATTCCCGCACGGCCGTCGCCAGATTTTCGGAAGATAGCTCCACCGCACCGGCAAATGCAGCAAAATCGGCTTCCAGGTTACGCATACACCACCCCCTCAGCTGTTGCATCCGTAACGTGAGCCTAGCCGCAATCGGGCGAGACGCCAACTGAGGAATTCTACCGGAGGCTCTACGTCTCCTCGGAAACTCCCGGTGCGCTTGTGATCTGCCGGAAGGCTGCCAGTGCCCGATCGCGGGCAAGGGCATGGTCGACGATCGGTTTCGGGTAGGTCGTGCCGAGTTCGATGCCGGCTTCGGCAAGGGTCGTGGCGGGCGCTGCAAAGGGGCGATGGACATAGCGCGGGTGGAGGCGCTCCAGCTCTGGCACGAAGCGCTTCACATAGAGACCGTCGGGATCGAATTTCTCCCCTTGCAGGAGCGGGTTGAAGATGCGGAAGAACGGTGCGGCGTCCGCGCCCGATCCGGCGACCCATTGCCAGCTTGCGGCATTGTTGGCCGGATCCGCGTCGACCAGCGTGTCACGGAACCAGGCTTCTCCCTTGCGCCAGTCGACGAGCAGGTCCTTGATGAGAAAGGAGGCGACAATCATGCGAACGCGATTGTGCATGTAGCCGTGGCGCCATAGCTGGCGCATGCCGGCATCGACGATCGGGTATCCGGTGAGCCCTCTGGTCCATCGAGTAAAATCGTCCTCGTCGTTCAGCCAGTGGAAGCGGTCGAATCGACGGTCGAGGTTGCGGCGGCCAAGCTCAGGATAATGAAACAGCAGATGATAGGAGAATTCGCGCCAGGCGAGTTCCTTGCGGAAGGTGGCCGCCCCTTCGCCGCTATCGGCCTGGGGCCCAGCTGCCGCATGCCAGGCCTGCGCCGGCGAAATTTCGCCAAAGGCGAGATGAGGCGAGAGCAGGGATGTGCCATCCGCGTCGGGAATGTCGCGGCAGCGTTTGTAGGCGTCGAGCTTCTCATCGACGAATTCTTCGAGACGGGTGGCCGCACCGTCTTCGCCCGGCGTCCAGACCTCGCTGAATGTCGCCGCCCAGTCCGGTTTCGTCGGCAGCAGCGACCAGTCGTCAAGGCGTTCCGATCGCGGCCATGCTCCCGGGGCTGCGATATGGTGCGGCCGGTCGATCGGCGGTGCTGGCTCGTTTTTCAGTTCGAGCGCGCGCCAGAACGGCGTGAACACGCGGTAGGGGCCGCCCGTCGTCGTCAGCAGCCGCATGGGCTCATGCAGCAATTGTCCTGCAAAGCTCTCCGCGATGATTCCCCGCTCGGCCAGCGCCTTCTTGAGCGCGGTATCCGTGGCGATGCCGTTCGGGTCGTAGCGCCGGTTCCAGTAGATGCGCTCCGCACCGCTTGCGCGCGCAATCTCGACAATCACGTCAAGCGGCGCGCCTGATCGAAGAACGAGGCGAGAAGCGTGCCGCGCGAGACTTGCGCCCAAGGCCTCGAGCGAATGGTGCAGCCACCACGCCTGCGCCGCCCCGAGCGGACCGTTGCCGCTGTCGGCGGGTTCGCGAATATAGAGGGGAATGACGGCTGCCTCGCCGGCGGCAGCCGAGAGGGCGCGATTGTCGGCCAGGCGGAGATCCTTGCGGAACCAGACGATGATGGGCGGCGCCGCGGCCTTTGTCATAAAGAACCATCGGGGGGTTGGGGATTGATCACTTGGAGAACATAGGTGCAAAATGAAAAAAAGCCATTCGCATCGCTGCAAATGGCTCTTTTAGAAAGTGGCTCCCCGGGCCGGATTCGAACCGGCGACCTGTCGATTAACAGTCGAATGCTCTACCGCTGAGCTACCAGGGATCATCCGCGCCGCTGTTGTGCTGTGCGCTTCAGAAGTGAGGCTGCTAATACGCATGCTTTTCTGATTTGCCAAGCGCTTTTTTCAAAAAAAATGACAAGTTCCGTTGCGAGGCTGTGGAGAAGTCCCCAATTGTGGGAAAACACGCCGGATAGGGAATGATGAATAAAAACAGGAAGCAGACGCATTTCGGCATTGATCCGCAAACACGACAAGTCGTGCTGGGAAAATGGCGTATCGCGTTGCCCGACTCGCCCCTGCTGCGGATCCTGCTGGGTTCGCTGCTGGTGTTTTGTGGTTTTCTCGGTTTCTTGCCCGTGCTGGGCTTCTGGATGATACCGTTGGGCCTGATCGTGCTTTCCCACGACATTCCCTCGGTTCGCCGCCGCCGTCGTCGTCTGGCCGTCTGGTGGGCGCGCTGGCGCGGGAAGGCCAACTCCTCGAACGGCTCCTGAGGCGGACGCCGATTTAACGATCTTGTTGTCGAGGGCAGGGCGGTCGGCAGTTTTCGGTTCCTCGCGGCCGTCCCGTAGCAATTCCGAATCTCTCAACAAGGGCCGTGGCCGCGCAGGCGAATGACCGGTTCCTCGCGGTCTTCCCCTCTGTTGGGGTGCCCTCGAAAACTTTTCGGCAACCCATCAAACGCATAATGCGGTCTCGAATCAGGATGGGGACCGATGGCCAAAGCCACTACGAAACGTCGACGCCGCAGTTCGGGCCGAAGCACCAGCAAACAGGGCGGCATGGCGCCGTGGTATCTGGCCGCAGCGCTCACCCTTGGCGGCGTCATGGCCCACGACCATCGCGCCGAGTTGCGGCACTGGCCGGTGGTTTCCGATGTCATGGCCTTTGCATCGCGATCGGAAACGAAGCCGAAGCCTCAGCGCGCGGTTCCTGAAGCGCAGGAGCGCGTTGCGCAGCAGGCGGATAGGCACAAACCAAATCCGAAGCCCAACCCGGCGACGAAGGTTGTCCTGGCCGCCCCGGTGCCGTCGGTGAATGTCGGCGTCACGCCGCCAACCCCTCTCGTGCGGCCGAATGAAGAGGTGAAGACGGCATCCATCCGTACCGATCAGTTCTATTTTTGCGGCATTCGCAACGACAACTGCGTGATCGATGGCGCGACCTTCGTCTTCCATGGCGAGACGATCCGCGTCGCCGATGTCGATGCACCGCGAATCCGCCAGGCAAGCTGCGACAAGGAGCGTTCGCGCGGCTTCTACGCCAAGCAGCGCCTGCGCGAATTGCTGAATGCAGGCGACTTCAGGCTGATCTCGGCGGGAGGGCGATCAGATGCCAAGGCCGGCGAGAAACTGCGCCTGGTCACCCGCGGTGACCAATCTCTTGGACGTGTACTCGTTTCCGAGGGGCTCGTGCGGCCGTGGGAAGGGCGCCCGACGCCCTGGTGCTGAGATCAGCTGGGAGACGCTCGGCGGACATCGTCGATCGTTCTGTGGAAAGTATCCGTCCTGCAATTCGACGGCGCGTTTTTCAGAAAATGCCTCTTGCGGTTTTTCTGCAATCATTCTAAATCCGCGCCAACGCTTGGTTATCCGAGCTGTGAGGCCTCGTGGCGGAGTGGTGACGCAGAGGACTGCAAATCCTTGTACCCCGGTTCAATTCCGGGCGAGGCCTCCAAAAATCTCACCTCGTTAAATTTGGTTTGGCGTTCTGCCTTAGGGCAGCGCGGTAAAATTCGCGACACGTCCGCGCAAGCCACGTCTCCTATGCCTCCGTCGGATCTTATCGCTTCGGTGAATTCGGTAGAGGGGGAACGATGACTCCGCTGAGATCAACCGCATCGGTAGCGTCCGTCAACATTAAGAACGGAGGCAATGGCATCAATGAAAAAGAGACTGATCCTGACGGCGTTGGCGTGTTTTGCGGCGACCGCTATGGAGGCGCGCGCGGACGACCTGGTTTTCCAGCTGAAGAACAACACCGGCGCGGTACTGACGAATTTCTATACGTCGCCGGTCGGCGTCAATGAATGGGAAGACGATGTTTTCGGTCGGCAGGTCCTGAACCCCGGCGAGAGCATGGAGATCACCATTGCCGACGGGCGGGACGTCTGCAAATACGACATGCGATTCGAATTCGAGGAAGGCTCGGCCCTCGATACGACCGAGGACACGCAGGATCTCTGCGAACTCGGCGAATACACGATCCACGAATAAGCGATCTGGATTTCAGGTCGCCTTAAATGGAAAGAGCCTCGCCACTTTCAGTGGCGAGGCTCTTTTGATTCGGCGTTCTGCCTGGAATTCAATGGTAGCGGCGGATCAGCCCGACGAGCTTGCCCTGGATTTTCACGCGATCCGGTCCGAAAATGCGCGTCTCGTAGGCGGGGTTGGCCGCTTCGAGCGCAATCGACGCGCCCTTGCGACGGAAGCGCTTCAGCGTCGCTTCCTCGTCGTCCACGAGCGCCACGATGATGTCGCCGGGATTGGCCGAGTTGCCGTTGCGGATGATCACCGTGTCGCCATCGAAGATGCCGGCCTCGATCATCGAATCGCCCTTTACTTCGAGGGCGTAATGCTCGCCGCTGCCGATCATGTCGAGCGGAACGGTAATGTCATGGGTGTTGTTCTGGATCGCCGAGATCGGCACGCCGGCAGCGATGCGGCCCATCACCGGGACGGAAACAGACGTGCTTTCGGCGACCGTCGCCGGCTTCGGCGTGGCAGGAGCGGCGGCCGGCGGCTTTCCGAGGCTGCCCTCGATCACGCTCGGCGAGAAGCCTCTGCGCGGCTGTTGCTGGCCGGCGGCGTAGGCTTCCGGAAGCTTGATGACTTCGAGCGCGCGCGCCCGGTTCGGCAACCGGCGAATGAACCCGCGCTCTTCGAGCGCCGTGATCAAACGGTGAATGCCGGACTTCGACGCCAGGTCGAGCGCATCCTTCATTTCATCGAAAGACGGCGGTACGCCCGACTCCTTCATGCGTTCGTGGATGAACAGAAGCAATTCCTGTTGCTTGCGGGTCAGCATGGCACGTCGCTCCAGAGGCGTGAAACAAATCAAGAACAGACACTATCTGTTCCATATGTGTTCCGCAAGTGCCTAAAATTCCGTGAATTCAGGCAATTGGCTGCTTCTGTGGGGGGCGATTGGTCACTTTTGCGGGAGCGGGGCGGTTTTCGGCGACGGTTGCGTCCCAAAACAGCGCCGGGCAGGCCGGTCGCGCGCGTGATTCGAACGAATCGCGGCTCTCTTCGCGGAGAGACTTAAGTCGCTTGCGAGGCCGAGCAGGCGTCTTCGAACTCCTTCACCGTCTCGGCGCTGTTGTCTTCCGGAAGCACTGCGTCGGCCGCATCGGTCGCAACGGGCGTATCGCCGTCATAAACGAAGGACTGGATGTAGAACGCGAGCGCGCCCTTCCAAACATTGCGTCCATCGATCTGATGGCACGGTACGGCCCGTTCGAAATCGGTCTGGAGTTCATCCACCGTCGCGGCACTGAGCTTGACGTCAGGCATATTGGGCGATGCGACTATCGAAGCGAGAAGCAGGGCGGCAAGCACGGTGATCGTCCACTTGATGAAGGGGTGGGACTACGGGTTGGTAAACGATGTGAACCGCGCTTTCGTTCCGAAGTCCAGCAAGCATGGCGATCACTCTGCCATGTTCAACAGCTCTTTGCCCGCAGGCTGTGGCTGATTTGCGCCAGCCGCTCCATCTCAACCTCGTCTCGGCCGTTCTTCATGGACCGGCGCGGAGAATGCATCGGAGCTGCCAGCTTTCGCATCGGGCCTGGGGCGCGCAAAAATCCCTGCGGGGAAGGGCCTTCGCCGTCTCGACAGGCCTCTAAAAAAAGATAACTTTGCGTGGAAAGTGGGGTGGTTGCATGCATAGATTGTCGTTGGTGGTGCTCGGCCTGTTGCTCACGGCTGGAGCGGCGTCTGCCGAAGAAGGGCGTTCGAATATCTGGAAACGGATCAACGCCTGGACGGTGGGATCCGATCCTTCCCTGGGAGGCTCGTGTTACGCGGCGACGAGCTATGACGCCGGCGCTATCCTTCGTATCGGCTTTTATCCGCGGGGATCGACGAACCTGGCGTTTCTTTCGATCGGCAATGCCGAATGGAAATCCATCGAGCCGCAGCGGGAATACGATGTTGCCTTGCAGCTCGACCGTGGTCGTCAGTGGCCGGCCGTTGCGTTCGGTGTTGATCTGACCGGCGCCAAGGCCCTTGTCGTCAACTTTTCCAACACCGACTTCTTTACCGAATTCGTTCGCAAGAACACCTTGGCGCTGGCCTTCGAGGGGCGCGTCGTCGCGAGCCTAAGCCTGCGTGATTCGATGAAGGCGGTAAGCGAGATGTTCAAGTGCCAGGAGGCGGTGAGCGCCTTGATCCCGAATGGCGGTCAGGGAGCGGCGAACGATCCCTTTGCGGGCGCCGGTGGCAATGCGCCGAACAACGATCCCTTTGCCGGCGGCGGCCAGACCAAGTCATCGAAAGATCCTTTCGCCATGTGATGGGCAGTCCGCTTGCCGCGGAGAGGTGAATATTCCTAAAATATTGCCTGGGATCGGCTAGGCACCCTCGACAGCGATGCGGGGACCTATCAAAATGCGGGCAAACGGGGGTTTTGCATGCGTAGATTGCTGGTCGGATTGGTAAGCTGTCTGATCGCCGCGGGATCGGCCGCGGCTGAGGAGTCCGAAATCATCAAGTGGAAGGATGTCGACGGCTGGACCGTTGCTTCCGACACCTCGATGGAGGGCTCCTGCTTCATCTCGTCGGTATTCGACGGCGGGGTCACCTTGCGCCTTGGGTTCTATCCCAAGGGCTCCGAGTCGCCGCTCTATATGAGCTTCGCCAGCGACGACTGGAGGTCGCTCGAGGTCGGCAAAGAGTACGACCTGACCTTCCGCTTCGACAAGACCGATCCCTGGAGCGCTTCGGCGACCGCTGCCGGTGATGCGAGCGGAAAGTTTCTGTTCGTGAACGTCACCGACGCCGAGTTCCTGACGGGCTTCGTGCGCAAGCGGGCCTTGGCCATCGCGTTTGAAGATCGCGTCATCGCAAATCTCAGCCTGCGCGGCACCGGCCCGGCGGCCGACGAGCTGATGAAGTGCCAGCGGGCGGTCGACGAGATTATCGCCGACGAGGGCCGCAAGTCCAAGGAGAAGAAAGCCGACCCGTTCAGTGCACCGAGCGAGAAGCGATCGGCGCGGGATCCGTTCAGCCTCTGAAAACAGGTGGCCACGGGATCGGGCAGCGTTTCGCGAAGGCCGAACGGTGGCTTAGCATGGTGGTGTCCCCGAAAAGACTCGAACTGGCGATCTGCTGATGACAAATCAGCCGCTGTTCCGATACCTCGGCAACCGGGCACCTTCTGATCGTTTTGGTGGAGCCGAAGGGAGTCGAACCCTCGACCTCCGCAGTGCGATTGCGGCGCTCTCCCAACTGAGCTACGGCCCCGTAGCATTCAGTCAACACGACCGGCGCCGATCCTGTCAATACGCGCGCCAGCGCGCCCGCTCGAACGCCGTTGCACGATATGCGTTGTTCGATCCGGCCGGGCGCCGAAGGCGGTCGGTCTCTGAACCGCTTCTGCACTCCACCCATTGTCGAACTCTGCCGGCGGGTTTACGCTGCAACCTGACGATGGCGCTACGTGAACCACGTTGAAGTGTTGGCGGTATACGCCAAGCAGGAAATGACGTCCGGGCACTGGCTGTGAGCGCCATGATGCTCGAGCCAATTACACGATTTTCGTATGTGAGATAGGCCCCTGCCGGCCCACTGTTCCCATAAGAAACCTCTCCGTGGCCCGGCGATTGGAGGAGGATTGGCAAATGGCTCAGGCGATGAAGGCAGCCGTCGTTCGGCAATTCGGCGCGCCCCTGACGATCGAAGAAGTGGCGGTGCCCACGCCGCAGCCGGGACAGATCCTCGTGAAGTACGAAGCAACGGGCGTTTGCCATACCGATCTCCATGCTGCAAATGGCGACTGGCCGGTGAAGCCCAGCCCACCGTTCATTCCCGGGCACGAGGGGGTCGGCTATGTCTCGGCGGTCGGCGCCGGTGTCAAAAGAGTGAAAGAGGGCGACAGGGTCGGCGTTCCCTGGCTTCACAGCGCCTGCGGCTACTGTCCGCATTGCCGCACCGGTTGGGAGACGTTGTGTGCGGCCCAGTCGAACACGGGATACTCGGTCAACGGGACGTTCGCCGAATATGGCCTGGCGGATCCTGATTTCGTCGGCAGCCTGCCCAATGGGCTGGAGTTCGGTCCTGCCGCGCCGGTTCTGTGTGCCGGGGTCACCGTTTACAAGGGGTTGAAGGAAACGGAAGTCCGTCCCGGTGAATGGGTTGCCATCTCCGGCATCGGGGGGCTTGGCCACATGGCCGTGCAGTACGCAAAGGCGATGGGCATGCATGTCGTCGCGGCGGACATCTTCGACGACAAGCTGGCACTTGCAAAGCAATTGGGCGCCGACCTGACAGTCAACGGCAAGGCCAAGGATGCGGTCGAGCAGGTGATCAAGGCCACCGGCGGCGTGCATGGAGCGCTTGTGACTGCAGTCTCGCCCGCAGCGATGGAACAGGCGTTCGGTTTCCTGCGTTCGCGCGGCACCATGGCGCTCGTCGGCCTGCCCCCAGGTATGATCTCGGTGCCGGTCTTTGAGACTGTTCTTAAGCGCATCACCGTGCGTGGATCGATCGTCGGCACCCGCCAGGACCTGGAAGAGTCGCTCCAGTTCGCCGCTGAAGGCAAAGTCGCGCCGCATTTCTCGTGGGATAGCCTCGAGAATATCAACGAGATCTTCCGCCGCATGGAAGCCGGGAAGATCGACGGTCGCATCGTGATGAGCCTGCAGTAATCGACTTTGACAGGCCCGGCTGGTCGAGGCTTGCCGGGTCCGTGTCGATGCCCAAGCGACACGTGTCGAGCATTTACTCTTATGCGCCTTCCTTAGATCGCCGGTCACCAGAGGGCCGTCGGGCGAGATGCCGATAGACCTTTTGCAGAAAGGAAATGGCAATGAGCAAAGGCATGTTCTCAGACCAGCATGCACTGTCCAGGCGCGATCTCCTGCTGGTGGCGGGAACTGCGGCGGCCACGCTTACAGCCTACAGTCATGCTGCCCGTGCCGCGCCAGGCCCAAGCAACCTCGTGATCGACGACGTGAAGCAGGATGAGGATGTCTTTGCCTATATCAGCAGGATCAAGGGCGGCTTTGACGAGACGACCTATCGGCAGGTTCTGGGATGCGCGAATGCGTTCAAGGAAGGAGACCAGACGATCGCCGTGGCTGCGGAAAATGATACGTCCCGAACGAACGCCCGAGCCCTCCTGGCAAGAACGAAGATCGCAGACCTCGATCAGCACCCGCTGTTTGAGGACGATCTGCAACGACTGATTTGGCAGACCACCGACAGGGCTCAACAAGAAAAGCTGAAAGACTGGACGATGGGCCAGCTGAAGGAATTTCTTCTGACCAAATCGGAAGATGAGATCAAAGGCGTCATGTATGGCCTGACCAGCGATACCATCGGCTGTGTACCGAAGCTGATGAGCAATGAAGAGCTGGTGGCCGTCAGCCAGAAGATTTTCAATGTCATGCCCGGCACCAAGTTGGGCGCCAAGGGATACATGGGCGCACGTATCCAGCCGAATTCGCCGACCGACCACCCCGACGACATCATGTGGCAGGTCTTCGATGCGTTTTCCTATGCGACCGGCGACATCGTCATCGGCACCAACCCGGTGGACAGCACCGTCGACAGCGTCGTCACGGTGGAGCGGGCGCTCAAGGACATCGTGGATACGTTCAAGCTGGTCGACGTCATTCCGTGGTGCGTGCTCGCTCACATCGACGTCCAAGGTGAGGTAAGCGAAGACTTCCCCGGCACAGTTTCCACCGTGTTCCAGAGCCTTGCCGGTACGGATGATTGCAACAAGATCTTCGACATCACCAATGAGAAGATCCTGAAATATGCGCGCGCCAAGGCAGGGGAGCGGTACGGCCTTTACTTCGAAACCGGACAGGGCTCGGAATTCACCAACGGCGCGGCAAACGGCGTCGACATGATGGTGCTTGAGTCCCGGAAGTACGGGTTCAGCCGGGCTGTCGGCATGGAGCTTGCGAAAGTGCAGCCGAAAGGCGCATGGCTGCATGTCAACGATGTTGCCGGCTTCATTGGGCCGGAGGTCTTCAAGAGCCGAGAACAACTCGTTCGGTGCTGCCTCGAGGACATGGTCATGGGCAAGCTCCATGGGCTGACCATCGGTCTCGATATATGCACGACCCTGCACATGACCGTCAGCCTGGACGATCTGGATTGGTGCCAGGATCAGATCATGCCGGCCAATCCGGCCTATCTGATTGCTCTGCCGACCAAGAACGACCCGATGTTGAGCTATCTCACGACCGCATTTCAGGACCACGTACGCGTGAGGGATAAGTTCGGCTTCAAGGTCAACGATGCGATGTGGGATTTCTACAAACGCCTTGGAATTGTCGGCAAGGACAACAGCTACACGTCAAAATACGGCGATCCTCTTTGGGTCTATTATCAGTACCGCCTCGCCAAGGGGGACAAGCGCTCCAAGGACGCCGTTTACGCCGAGGGCAGGCGGATGATGACGGAGGTCGAGGCAAGAGGCGTCGACCTGGCCACGGGCCACGGTGAGAAGATATGGGATCTCAACCCGTCGCTCGCGGCGAAAGTGAGGGGTCTTTATGACGACGCCAAACTCTCTCTTTGGGCCGAGCTTACGCCGGAGTTCATAGCGGCAGTGCCCAGCGTCGTTCCGGTTCGCACTCTGTCCAAGGACCGGAACGACTACATCGCGCATCCGACGACCGGTGAAACGCTGAGCCCGGACTCAATCAGGGCGATTGACGCGATCAGGACGTCCTGGAAAGGCGATATGCCCAAGGGCCAGATTGTCATCTCAGATGGTCTGAACGCCAAGGCCATCATGGATGACGGCCATCTTTCGCCCTACCTGGAGGAGATGCGCAGGCTGCTCGGCGATGCCGGCGTGTCGGTGAGCGACAAGAATATCCTGGTCACCAGCGGCAGAGTGCGGGCCGGCTACCGGATTGGCGAGATGCTGTTTGCCGACGCCGATCCCAACACGTTTCGCGGAATTCTCCACATCATCGGCGAGCGGCCCGGAACCATGCACCACGCCTACTCGGTCTACATCACGGTTGCGAAGGGCAAGCGTTGGGCTGAGAAGGATATCGATCACGATATGACGAAGCTGGTCAGCAACGTCGCCGATACCGCACTCGCACCCAGGGAGGCGGCGAAGGAAACCCTGACCATTATCCGGGAGATCATCGGCAAGGACGTAAACGGCAGCCGGCGATTCGGGTGACCACAAACGCGCTACAGGGCAACAAGGGCGTCCGTCCGGAATAGGCGTCGGGCCGTGTATACCGTTGGGGCAGCCGCATACTCTCGCTTTCGGGCCCCCAAAGCGCGGTTGCTTCTTCGGATCGTGGCTTTCCGGCGTCAGAATCGCTTCTTTAGAAAGTAGCGCGCAATCGCCCCATCACCACCTTCAAGCTCGCCGAAAACTTCGAAGCCGAGTTTTTCATAAAAGGGCCTGGCCTGGAATTCGAAGGTGTCGAGCCAAAGGCCGACATAGCCGCGCTGGCGCGCGATCTTCTCCGCTTCTTCGACAAGGCGCCGGCCAAGGCCCTGGCCGCGGTACTCATCAGGGACGGCGAGGTAACGGATAAAGGCCCAGCCATAGCCATCCGTCGCATAGAGCCCGCCCGTCGCGACTTTCGTCTCCGGATCGCGAAGCACGATTGCAAAACCGGGCAGATCGACCATGCCGCTATGGGCATCGTTATAGGCATCCAGCGGCGCAACGATGCCGCTGAGGTCATTCTGACTGGGGTCTTCGAGAAGGATGTCTATGATCGGGGTGAGCATGATGGGAACTTGGTCGAATGGTGGTTCGGTCTATAAATTCTCGTTTTGTTCTCTAGAGAAATCCAACCCGAGGAAAACCTCGGGTTGGCAATGATGGTGGTCGTCGTCGTCATCAACGACGACGGGCCGCTTAGCTGCAGCCGCTCGTCGCGCCGCAGGTGTCGCACTTCTCGCAGGTACCGTTGCGCACCATCGTGAAGTTTTGGCATTCGGTGCACATGTTGCCGGTGTAGCCCTGCATGATCGAGCGGGCGCGGCGCTCAGCTTCCACCTTCTTGGCGTCCGACTTGGCCGATGCCGCTTCGGCGGCCGCCTTGTCGGAGAAGAGGGCGGTTACTTCCTGCTCGACTTCGTCGGCGATCTCTTCTGCCAGTTCCGCAGCGCGCTCTTCATAGTCGCGCTTGAAGGCGACGATTTCGGACGTTGCGATCGCCGTCGTCGTCTCGATCTTGCGCACCGTGTTTCCGGCGATCGCCGTCACGGTTGCGCCAGAGGAGGCGCGGGCAGGGGCTGCCGTCGACGAGCCCTTCGGCTCGCTGGAGGCCCGGTCACCGGTGCCACCGACGATCGTCGGCTTGTAGCCGCGGGTCCAGCCGGTCGAGATCAGGTTGGTCTTGCCTTCCTGAATGCCCTTGCCGAGCGCGGTATTGCCGAAGTCTGACGTGTCGACATGGGCGAGGTCGTGACGGCCGAGATAGGAAACCGCCAGTTCGCGGAAGACGTAGTCGAGGATCGACGTCGCGTTCTTGATCGCGTCGTTGCCCTGGACCATGCCGGCCGGCTCGAACTTGGTGAAGGTGAAGGCCTCCACATATTCTTCGAGCGGCACGCCGTACTGCAGGCCGAGCGAGATGGCGATGGCAAAGTTGTTCATCATCGCACGGAAGGCGGCCCCTTCCTTGTGCATGTCGATGAAGATCTCGCCGAGGCGGCCGTCACCGAATTCGCCGGTGCGCAGATACACCTTGTGACCACCGACGACGGCCTTCTGGGTGTAGCCCTGGCGGCGGTTCGGCAGCTTTTCGCGGGCGCGGATCACCTTCTCGATGACGCGCTCGACGATCTTCTCGGTGATGGTGACGGCCTGGGCGGCGGCGGGCGCCTGGATCAGATCCTCCAGCGCATCCTCGTCCTTGTCGTCCTCGATCAGCGAGGCGTTCAGCGGCTGCGACAGCTTGGAGCCGTCACGGTAGAGCGCGTTTGCCTTCAGCGCCAGCTTCCACGAAAGCATGTAGGCGTTCTTGCAGTCCTCGACGGTCGCCTCGTTCGGCATGTTGATCGTCTTGGAGATCGCGCCCGAGATGAACGGCTGGGCGGCCGCCATCATGCGGATGTGGCTTTCGACCGAGAGATAACGCTTGCCGATCTTGCCGCAGGGGTTGGCGCAATCGAAGACGGGCAGGTGCTCGTTCTTCAGGAACGGTGCACCTTCGAGTGTCATCGCGCCGCAGACGTGAATGTTCGCCGCTTCGATGTCCTTCTTGGAGAAGCCCATGTGGTCGAGCAGGTTGAAGTCCATCGCAGCGAGCTGTTCGTCGGAGACCTTCAGCGTGCCCTTGAGGAAGTCGGCGCCGAGCGTCCACTGGTTGAAGACGAACTTGATGTCGAAAGCGGACTTCAGGGCGGCGTTGACGGCTTCCACCTTCTCGTCGGTGAAGCCCTTGGCCTTCAGTGTCGACGGGTTGATCGCCGGAGCCTGGTTCAGGTTGCCGTGACCGACTGCGTAAGCTTCGATTTCGGCGATCTGGCTTTCGCTGTAGCCGAGAGAGCGCAGCGCTTCCGGAACGGCGCGGTTGATGATCTTGAAGTAGCCGCCGCCGGCGAGCTTCTTGAACTTGACCAGCGCGAAGTCAGGTTCGATGCCGGTCGTGTCGCAGTCCATGACGAGGCCGATCGTGCCGGTCGGCGCGATAACCGTTGCCTGGGCGTTGCGATAGCCGTGCTTTTCGCCGAGTTCCAGTGCCTTGTCCCAGGCGCTCATGGCGTGGATGACGAGGTCCTGGTCCGGATTGTCGGCATGGATGAGCGCGACCGGGTTGACCGAAAGCGCTTCGTAACCGGTCGTCTCGCCATAGGCGGCGCGGCGATGGTTGCGGATGACGCGCAGCATGTTGTCGCGGTTTGGCGCAAAGCCCGGGAACGGACCGAGCTTTTCGGCCATCTCGGCCGAGGTGGCATAGGAGACACCGGTCATGATCGCCGTCAGCGCACCGGCGATGGCGCGGCCTTCGGTCGAGTCATAGGGAATGCCCGAGGACATCAAGAGGCCGCCGATGTTGGCGTAGCCAAGGCCGAGCGTGCGGTATTCGTAGGAAAGCTCGGCAATCTCGCGGGACGGGAACTGCGCCATCATGACCGAGACTTCGAGAACGATCGTCCACAGGCGGACGGCGTGCTCGTAGTCTGCGATGTTGATGCGCTTGGTCGCCGCATCCTTGAACATCATCAGGTTCAGGGAGGCGAGGTTGCAGGCGGTGTCGTCGAGGAACATGTACTCCGAGCACGGGTTCGATGCGCGGATCGGGCCGGCAGCGGGGCTCGTGTGCCAGTCGTTCATCGTCGTGTTGAAGTGCAGGCCCGGATCGGCCGACGCCCAGGCGGCGTAGGAGATCGATTCCCAGAGGTCGCGTGCCTTCAGCGTCTTCATGACGCGGCCGTCCTTGCGGGCGGTCAGGTGCCAGTCGCCATCGGCTTCGACGGCGCGCAGGAAGTCGTCCTTGATCGAGACCGAGTTGTTGGAGTTCTGTCCCGAAACCGTGAGGTAGGCTTCCGAATCCCAGTCGGTGTCGTAGGTCTTGAACTCAAGGTCCTTGTAGCCTTGCTTCGCGAACTGGATAACGCGCTGGACGTAGTTTTCCGGAACCAGCGCCTGCTTGGCGGCGCGGATTTCGCGCTTCAGCGCCGGGTTCTGCTTCGGGTCATAGCAGGCGTCGTCGGTGCCTTCGCAGTTGACGCAGGCCTTCATGATCGCCTTCAGATGCTTGGCGACGACCTTGGAACCGGTGACGAGGGCGGCAACCTTCTGCTCTTCCTTGACCTTCCAGTTGATGTATTCCTCGATATCCGGATGGTCGATGTCGACGACGACCATCTTCGCAGCGCGGCGGGTGGTGCCGCCCGACTTGATGGCACCGGCAGCACGGTCGCCGATCTTCAGGAACGACATCAGGCCGGAGGACTTGCCGCCGCCCGAGAGCTTTTCGCCTTCGCTGCGCAGATAAGAGAAGTTGGAGCCGGTACCAGAACCGTACTTGAACAGGCGCGCTTCACGCACCCACAGATCCATGATGCCGCCTTCGTTGACGAGATCGTCACCGACCGACTGGATGAAGCAGGCATGCGGCTGCGGATGCTCATAGGCCGACTTGGACTTGGTCAGCTTGCCGGTAAACGGGTCGACATAGAAGTGGCCTTGGCCGGGGCCGTCGATGCCGTAGGCCCAGTGCAGGCCGGTGTTGAACCATTGCGGCGAGTTCGGCGCGACGCGCTGGGTGGCGAGCATGTAGGCAAGTTCGTCCTGGAAGGCCGAAGCGTCTTCCTCGGTGTCGAAGTAGCCGCCCTTCCAGCCCCAATAGGCCCAGGTGCCGGCCAGGCGATCGAAGACCTGACGGGCATCGGTTTCGGAACCGTACTGCTCATCCTTCGGCAGCGCCTTCAGCGCATCCGTGTCGGGAACCGCGCGCCAGAGGAAGGAGGGGACATCGTTCTCCTCGACGCGCTTCATCTTGGCGGGAACGCCGGCCTTGCGGAAATACTTCTGGGCGAGAATGTCGGCGGCAACCTGGCTGAACTGAGCCGGCACGTCGATATCGGCAAGGCGGAAAACGATCGAACCATCGGGGTTCTTGATTTCACTCGTAGCCTTGCGGAATTCGATCTCCGCATAGGCGGATTGCCCGGCTTTTGTGAAACGACGTTCGATCTTCATTGTCCCTGGTCCTTCGTGTTGCCTAGCGCCCGCCACAGGCGCAATTGTCCCCGCCCGGCCGCGAGGGCATCCCGCAGCCAGTCTCAGCTTCCGTCCTTGGAGAGAAACCCATAATTGGGTGACCCTGTATCTTGTGAGATAGGCTGTCTGCAAATACTAAATATAGTATCAACAACTTCTTGATGCCAGCCAAATATTGCCCCGGTGGACCCGAAAAATCGCACAGAAATCCTCAGGGCGACCCCATGGTGAAATCCATGACTGCCGCCTTTCAGAACCGCCGATTTGGGGAGAGGAACCGGGACTTGAACAATCCGGTCCGCCGCCGTTGCAACGTGAAATCCATTAACCGTGAATCGTCCGGAGGCGTCAAGGGGTGGTTTGTGACGGAAGTTTGAGCCCTAGATGTTGTGTGGACCGGCTGTGGAAAACGGGGACATCGGTCAACGCCATGAAAATCAGGCACTTCCGGAGGTTGCCTGTGAGACTGACGCAACGGTCGGCACGCAATCGAAATTTTGACGGGTAAAAACCCGCATAAAAAGTGTCCCTTACAGCAGGCTCGGTTGCATCGGTGAAAGCGATATGGGGTGGGGCAGTGATTCGTTTTTTGGCGGGCCCGTAAGCACCGGCATTTGGTTCGCAGCCGACGTCGGCGCGGCCTCAGCACGCCTGAACATCAACGCCTTGCGACAGGCCCGAAACTCCAAGCGTGGTGGGGCTCTCGGGCGCGGATGCGCCCTAGGCGGGCCAGACGCGTCTGCGCGCGGTCTGGCCCTGCTGATCTCAATCGACGCGCTTTTGCAGCTCGCGTGCGCCGTTCGGCGCATTCACCTTGCCCTCGGTGATGAAGTAGGCAAACACGTCACGCGGCTCCTTCTTGGCCGTGCGATCAGGCGCACTTTTTTCAAGCCCACTCGGCTCGTCGCCCGCCGCAAACGCCTTGGCACGCTCGGCCCAGAGGTCGAGCTTGTCGGCAGCATAGCAAGTCTTGATGTCGTCGCTGCCCTTTTGCAGGCGCAGATAGACAAAATCGGCAGTGACATCGGCGATCATCGGATAGTCCGCATGCTCGGCGAGCACCACGGCGACGCCGTATTTCTCCAACAGGGAGACAAAATCCGGAGACTGAAAGGTCGGGTTGCGGACCTCGACCACATGGCGCAGCGGCAAGCCGTCCTGCTTATCCGGCAGAAGCTTCAAAAAGCCTTCGAAATCGTCGGGCTCGAACTTCTTCGTCGGCGCAAACTGCCAGAGGATGGGGCCGAGATGAGGCCCAAGCTCGGTCAGTCCCTGCGTCAGGAATCGCTCCATGGATTCACCGGCTTCCGAGAGAACCTTGCGGTTGGTGACGAAGCGGCTCGCCTTCAGGGAGAAGATGAAATCATCAGGCACTTCCGACGCCCACTTGGCGAAGGTCTCCGGCTTCTGCGACGAATAGTAGGTGCCGTTCACCTCGATTGCCCGCAACTGCTTGCCGGCATATTCGAGCTGCCGCTTCTTTGCCAGCGTGTCGGGATAGAAGGTGCCTTCCCAGGGCTCGAAGGTCCAGCCGCCGATACCAACGCGGATCTTTCCGGATTTTGCCATGCCATCCTCCTCAACAACGGCCATCGCTTGACCGCGTGCTTTTCAGTCTTTGATCGATTTCGTCATGTCCACGAGTGCCCACCCTGGACGATAGGGATTGGGTCGGCGACCCGTTTCTTGAAATCCATAGGCGCGATAGAGCGCGATGTTTCGCTCCATGCGTGAATTGGTGTAGAGCCGCACCTCCGGCAAGCCCCACTCGGCCGCTTTGGCATCCACGAAGCGCAGCAATTCGATGCCGAACCCCTGGCGCTGATAGGCCGGGGCAACCGCAAGGCTGAAGATCATAAGGTGATCGGCGTGCCGTTCGAAAACGGCAAGCGCCGAGACAACCTCATCTCGCTCCCGAAGCCAGACCTCGTCGCGAAGGATGCGAGGCGCGTAGTCCTCGGTGACCGGGAGCGGCGGCCCACCAAAGAGCGCCCGATAGGGCTCATAGGCCGCCTCCGTCACGCTTTGCACGGCGGCCAGATCTTCCAGACGAGCAGGCCGCATCATGCCGTGATCACTCCTAAAGCGCGCCGACCAGATCGGCAGACTTACTCTGCTGCTTCGACCTTCTTCATCGGCCGGCGCTCCAGCAGCTCCTTCAGGAACAGGCCGGTATACGACCGCTTTTCCTTGACCACGTCTTCCGGCGTGCCCTTGGCGATGACTTCGCCGCCGCCGTCGCCGCCTTCAGGGCCGAAGTCGATCACCCAGTCGGCAGTCTTGATGACTTCGAGATTGTGCTCGATGACGACGACCGAATTGCCCTGGTTGACGAGCTCATGCAGAACTTCAAGAAGCTTTGCGACATCGTGGAAATGCAGGCCGGTGGTCGGCTCGTCGAGAATGTAGAGCGTGCGACCGGTCGAGCGCTTCGACAGTTCCTTGGCGAGCTTGACGCGCTGGGCCTCACCGCCCGAGAGCGTGTTGGCCTGCTGGCCGACCTTGATATAGCCGAGGCCGACCTGGTTGAGCGTGACGAGCTTGTCGCGCACCGAGGGAACGGCGGCGAAAAAGTCGACGCCTTCCTCGACGGTCATGTCGAGCACGTCGGCGATCGACTTGCCCTTGAAATGCACGTCGAGCGTTTCGCGGTTGTAGCGCTTGCCGTGGCAAACGTCGCAGGTGACGTAGACATCCGGCAGGAAGTGCATCTCGATCTTGATGACGCCGTCGCCTTGGCAGGCCTCGCAGCGGCCGCCCTTGACGTTGAAGGAGAACCGGCCCGGCTGATATCCGCGTGCCTTGGCTTCCGGCAGGCCGGCGAACCAGTCACGGATCGGCGTGAAGGCGCCGGTATAGGTTGCCGGGTTCGAGCGCGGGGTACGACCGATCGGCGACTGGTCGATGTCGATCACCTTGTCGATATGCTCGAAGCCATCGATGCGGTCGTGCTCGGCCGGGTTTTCGCGCGCGCCCATGATGCGGCGGGCGGCGGCCTTGTAGAGCGTCTCGATCAGGAAGGTCGACTTGCCGCCGCCGGAGACACCGGTAACGGCGGTGAAGACGCCGAGCGGGATCGAGGCGGTGACGTTCTTCAGGTTGTTGGCGCGGGCGCCGACGACGGTGATTTCCTTTTTCTTCTTCGGCTTGCGGCGTTCGGAGGGAACGGCAACCGAAAGCTCGCCGGACAGATACTTGCCGGTCAGCGATTTCGGATTGGCCATGATGTCCGACGGCGACCCTTGCGCGATGACTTCGCCGCCATGGATGCCGGCAGCCGGGCCGATATCGACGACATAGTCGGACGTCAGGATCGCGTCTTCGTCATGTTCGACGACGATCACCGTGTTGCCGATGTCGCGCAGATGCCGAAGCGTGTCCAGCAGGCGGGCGTTGTCGCGCTGGTGCAAGCCGATCGACGGCTCGTCGAGCACGTAGAGAACGCCGGTGAGGCCGGAGCCGATCTGCGAAGCCAGCCGAATGCGCTGGCTTTCACCGCCTGAGAGCGTTCCGGAATTGCGCGACAGGCTCAGATATTCGAGACCGACGTCGTTGAGGAAGCGCAGTCGGTCACGGATTTCCTTCAGGATGCGGACGGCGATTTCGTTCTGCTTGGCATTCAGATGCTCCGGCAGGACCTCGAACCAGTCGCGTGCAACGCGGATCGACATTTCGGTCACCTGACCGATATGCAGCTTGTCGATCTTGACCGCCAGCGCCTCCGGCTTCAGGCGGAAACCGGCGCAAGCCGGGCAGGGCGCAGCCGACATGTAGCGCTCGATCTCCTCGCGCGCCCAGGCGCTGTCGGTTTCCTTCCAGCGGCGTTCGAGATTGGGCACGATGCCCTCGAAGTTCTTGGTGGTGTTGTAGGAGCGGGCACCGTCCTCGTAATGGAAGACGATCTTCTCTTCCGTTCCGTGCAGGATCGCGTTCTGCGCCGCAGTCGACAGCTCGTTCCAGCGGCTGCCGAGTTTGAAGCCGAAGACCTTGCCGAGCGCTTCCAGCGTCTGGTTGTAGTAGGGAGAGGAGGATTTCGCCCAGGGCGCAATTGCGCCGTCGCGCAGCGTCCGGTGCTCTTCCGGCACGATCAGCGCCGTGTCGATCTTCTGCTGGCTGCCGAGACCGTCGCAGGTCGGGCACGCGCCGAAGGGGTTGTTGAACGAGAACAGCCGCGGCTCGATCTCGGAAATGGTGAAGCCGGAAACCGGGCAGGCGAACTTTTCCGAAAACAGCACGCGCTCGTGGGTTTCGTTCAGCGACTTGTTGGCCGAGCCGCCGGCAGCGGTCTCCTCGGGTGGCAGCGGCTTGTCAGCGAATTCGGCGACTGCGAGGCCATCGGCGAGCGTCAGGCAGGTCTCAAGGCTGTCGGCAAGGCGCGAGGCGAGGTCGGGCCGCACGACCACGCGGTCGACCACGACGTCGATGTCATGCTTGTACTTCTTGTCGAGTGCGGGCACCTCGGCGATCTCGTAGAAGGTGCCGTCGACCTTGACGCGCTGAAAGCCCTTCTTCATCAGTTCGGCGAGTTCTTTCTTGTACTCGCCCTTGCGGCCGCGCACGAGCGGCGCAAGAATATAGAGGCGCGTGCCTTCACCGAATTCGAGCACCCGGTCGACCATCTGGCTCACCGTCTGGCTTTCGATCGGCAGACCCGTCGCCGGCGAATAGGGGACCCCGACGCGCGCAAAGAGCAGGCGCATATAGTCGTAGATTTCGGTGACGGTACCGACCGTCGAGCGCGGATTGCGCGACGTCGTCTTCTGCTCGATCGAGATCGCCGGAGACAGGCCGTCGATCTGGTCGACGTCCGGCTTCTGCATCATTTCGAGGAACTGGCGCGCATAGGCCGAAAGGCTTTCGACATAGCGGCGCTGGCCTTCGGCATAGATCGTATCGAAAGCAAGCGAGGACTTGCCCGAGCCGGAAAGGCCGGTCATCACGATCAGCTTGTTGCGCGGCAGATCGAGGTCGATGCCTTTCAGATTGTGCTCGCGCGCACCACGAATGGAGATGGTCTTGAGTTCACTCATCGGAAGCCAGCTTTTGCATGTCGGTTGAAAGCCCCCTATGTAATGACGCCAACGCCCATGTCGAGGCGCAATCGGCAAAACAGGCGGCCAATTCGAGTCGGTTGACAGGATCATAGCCAAATACTAGAACAAATAAAGAACAAATCGCCCATAAAACGACCAAAACTGTTGTGGATTATGTGCGAGGCGGGGCGTATCGGCGGCATCAGGCCGCTAAGATGCGCGCTCTTGAAATTCCAAGCCGGGTCCATGGCCCGGTGAAACCACGGGAAAAGCAACATGGCTGGAAGCGTCAACAAGGTGATCTTGATCGGAAATGTCGGGGCAGACCCGGAAATCCGGCGCACGCAGGACGGCCGGCCGATCGCCAACCTGCGCATTGCAACGTCGGAGACCTGGCGCGACCGCAACAGCGGTGAGCGCAAGGAAAAGACCGAATGGCACACGGTCGTGGTCTTCAACGAAGGCCTCTGCAAGGTTGTCGAGCAATATGTGAAGAAGGGCGCCAAGCTCTACATCGAGGGCGCGCTGCAGACCCGCAAGTGGCAGGACCAGAACGGCAACGACCGTTACTCGACCGAAGTCGTGCTGCAGGGCTTCAACTCGACGCTGACCATGCTTGACGGCCGCGGCGAAGGCGGCGGCTCCGGTGTCAGCCGTGGCGGCGGCGGTGGAGCGGGTGACTTCGGCGGCGGCGGCAACTATGGCGGCGGCGGTTACGACGATTACGACCAGCCGCGCCAGTCCTCTGGCGGCGGTCGCTCGGGCGGTGGCCAGGGCGGTCAAGGCGGCCAGGGCGGCGGCTTCTCGCGCGACATGGACGACGATATCCCGTTCTGATCGCAAGCGGATCCTGTTACAGAAAAAAACGCCACGTCCTCGGGACGTGGCGTTTTTCGTTTCCGGTCTTCTTCGACTGCATCGGGCGAAGGATGCGCCCAGCCATCCGACCTCAGGTCGCCATCGCGGATTTGACGCCGTCGACGACGAACTGCACCGCGAGTGCTGCCAGGATCACGCCGAGCAGGCGGGTGAGGATGGCGCGGCCGGTGACGCCGAGAAAGCGATCGACGCGTTCAGCGATGACCAGCGCCAGAAACAGGCTGAGCATCGACAGCGCGATGACGATCAGGAGCTGAGTGCGCTCGACAGCGGTCGGGAACGAGCCGGCAAGCAGGATCGTTGCCGAAATCGCGCCCGGCCCGGCAATGAGCGGCAGGGCCAGCGGGAAGACCGCGATGTTGTGAATGTGGTCCTTGACCGTCGCATTCTCGCCGGTCTTTTCCTTGCGCTCCTGGCGCTTCTCGAAAATCATCTCGAAGGCGATCCAGAAGAGCAGCAGGCCGCCGGCGATGCGGAAGGCGCCGATCGAGATGCCGAGCAGGCCGAGGATGCTGTTTCCGAAGAGCGCAAAGGCCGCCAGGATGAAGAAGGCGATCAGCGAGCCACGGGTGGCCACCTGAAAGCGCTCCTGCCGGCTGAGGCCGACCGTGAGGCTCAGGAAGATCGGCGCGAGGCCAGGCGGATCGAGCGTGACGAGAAGCGTCGTCAGCGCATTGACCAGGAGGTCGACATTGAACATCCGTTTCCCCTTCCGGATTTTTGCCCCGGGTTTTCCCGGTGGCATGCCTACATTGTTAGGCAAGCGGCCGGGCATTGGGAAGGGGCAGACAAACAAAGTCTCAGCAATGACTTAATCAGCAATCGCTGCGAGCGTAGAGGCCGGAAATCCGCGGCGAGTCGGGCTTTGACGGACAGGCTCTTCCGATTTCCGGCGCGATGCCCTAGAAAAGCCTGCTCCGGCGGCAAAAGACTGTTCACAACTGCTGTGCGGCTCACCGGTCCCGATTGGGATAACTGGGTGAATCGTACAGCGAATCAAGGCATTACAAGGACATCTTCACAGTCCGGCGGGCAAGTGGCGCCAAAGGCCGCAAATTGGCGCTTCCGATGGCAATCCGCTATAAATATCCGACTGATTCTGAACAAAGATCGTGATCACCATTGACTGAGCAAAGCACCCCCGGCGGCGGAAAAACTCCGCCAGGCATCGAGCCGATTTCCATCATCGAGGAAATGCAGCGGTCCTATCTCGATTACGCGATGAGCGTTATCGTCAGCCGCGCGCTTCCCGACGTGCGTGACGGTCTGAAACCCGTGCACCGCCGCATCCTCTACGGGATGAGCGAGCTCGGCATCGACTGGAACAAGAAATACGTCAAATGCGCCCGTGTGACCGGGGACGTGATGGGTAAGTACCACCCGCACGGCAACGCCGCGATCTACGACGCGCTGGCACGCATGGCGCAGGACTGGTCGCTCCGCCTGCCGCTGATCGACGGCCAGGGCAACTTCGGTTCGGTCGACGGCGACCCGCCCGCGGCCGAGCGCTACACCGAATGCCGCCTGCAGAAGGCCGCGCATTCGCTGCTCGACGATCTCGACAAGGAAACGGTCGACTTCCGCGACAACTATGACGGCACCCTGCAGGAGCCGGCGGTCGTTCCCGCGAAGTTCCCGAACCTGCTCGTCAACGGCGCCGGCGGTATTGCCGTCGGCATGGCGACGAACATTCCGCCGCACAACCTGGTCGAAGTCATCAACGGCTGCATGGCGCTGATCGACAATCCGGCGATCGAACTGCCGGAACTGATGGAAATCATCCCCGGCCCGGATTTCCCGACTGGCGCGCTGATCCTTGGCCGCTCGGGCATCCGCTCGGCCTATGAGACCGGCCGCGGCTCCGTCATCATGCGCGGCCGTGCGCATATCGAACCGATGCGCGGCGACCGCGAGCAGATCATCATCACCGAGATCCCGTTCCAGGTGAACAAGGCGACGATGATCGAGAAGATGGCCGAGCTGGTCCGCGAGAAGCGTATCGAAGGCATCTCGGACCTGCGTGACGAATCGGACCGCCAGGGCTACCGCGTCGTCATCGAACTGAAGCGCGATGCCAATGCCGATGTCATCCTGAACCAGCTTTACCGCTACACGCCGCTGCAGACCTCGTTTGGCTGCAACATGGTGGCACTGAACGGCGGCAAGCCCGAGCACATGACGCTGCTCGACATGCTGCGTGCCTTTGTCTCGTTCCGCGAGGAAGTTGTTAGCCGGCGTACGAAATACCTGCTGCGCAAGGCGCGTGACCGTGCCCATGTGCTCGTCGGTCTTGCCATCGCGGTTGCCAACATCGACGAAATCATCAAGCTCATCCGCCATGCGCCCGACCCGCAGACGGCGCGCGAGCAGTTGATGGAGCGCCGCTGGCCGGCCCATGACGTCGAGAGCCTCATCCGCCTCATCGACGACCCGCGCCACCGCATCAACGAGGATGGCACCTACAACCTCTCGGAAGAGCAGGCCCGCGCCATCCTCGACCTGCGCCTGCAGCGCCTGACAGCGCTCGGCCGCGACGAAATCGGCGACGAACTCAACAAGATCGGCGAGGAAATCAAGGATTACCTCGACATCCTGTCGTCGCGCCTGCGTATCATGAGCATCGTCAAGGACGAACTCGTCGCCATCCGCGACGAGTTCGGCACCCCGCGCCGGTCCGAGATCATGGAAGGCGGCCCCGACATGGACGATGAGGATCTCATCGCCCGTGAAGACATGGTCGTGACCGTCTCGCATCTCGGCTACATCAAACGCGTGCCGCTGACGACCTACCGCGCGCAGCGCCGTGGCGGCAAGGGCCGTTCGGGCATGGCGACCCGGGACGAGGATTTCGTTACCCGGCTATTCGTTGCCAATACCCATACGCCGGTTCTGTTCTTCTCCTCGCGTGGCATCGTCTACAAGGAGAAGGTCTGGCGCCTGCCGATCGGCACGCCGCAATCGCGCGGCAAGGCGCTGATCAACATGCTGCCGCTGGAACCCGGCGAACGCATCACCACGATCATGCCGCTGCCCGAGGATGAGGCAACCTGGGAAAACCTCGACGTCATGTTCTCGACGACCCGCGGCACGGTTCGCCGCAACAAGCTGTCGGACTTCGTCCAGGTCAACCGCAACGGCAAGATCGCGATGAAGCTCGAGGAAGAGGGCGACGAGATTCTCTCCGTCGACACCTGTACGGAGCATGACGACGTCATGCTGACGACAGCGCTCGGCCAGTGCATCCGCTTCCCGGTCGACGACGTGCGCGTCTTTGCCGGCCGCAACTCGATCGGCGTTCGTGGCATCAATCTCGGCGACGGCGACCGCATCATCTCGATGGCGATCCTTGGCCATGTCGAGGCCGAACCGTGGGAGCGTGCCGCCTATCTCAAGCGCGCTGCGGCGGAACGTCGGGCGACGAACGGCGACGAGGAAGAAATCGCTCTGGTCGGCGAGGAAGTCGCTGACGGCGGAGAACTGTCGAACGAACGCTTCGAGGAACTGAAGGCACGCGAACAGTTCGTGCTGACGGTCTCGGAGAAGGGCTTCGGCAAGCGCTCGTCGTCCTACGATTTCCGGACTTCGGGCCGTGGCGGCAAGGGCATCCGCGCCACCGACACCTCGAAGACGACGGAAATTGGCGTGCTCGTCGCGGCCTTCCCGATCGAAGACAACGACCAGATCATGCTTGTATCCGACGGCGGCCAATTGATCCGCGTGCCGATCAATGGCGTCCGGCTTGCGAGCCGCGCGACCAAGGGCGTTACCATCTTCTCGACCGCCAAGGACGAGAAGGTCGTTTCGGTCGAGCGCATCAGCGAACCGGAAAGCGACGAAGAGGAAGGCGAAGAGGCGGCCGTCGAGAACGGCGCAGCGGAAACGCCAGCCGAATCCGAAGATTAAGCGCTCGACTTGAAGTGCCAAGGAAACTGAAAGCCCGCCATTTTGGCGGGCTTTTTTGTGCGTAGGACTAGTATTGAGCAGCAGCGGGAGGTGTCTGAAAGTCAGATTTCGGTATTCGCGTCTGCAAGCGCAGTGCCACGAATATAGGCCCGCAGTCCCGCGGCAAGTGCGTCGAACGTGACGCGACAGCGGGGAGCCGTCTTCAGGTTCTCATGCATCACCAGCCAGGTATCGAGCTTCATCTCGAACAGGCCGGGCAGCACTGGGCGGAGGTCGGGATCGCGTGCCGCAAGTCCGTTCTGGCAGATGCCGACGCCGAAGCCGGCGCGGATTGCGGCCAATTGGGCAAGATTGCTGTCGGCCCTCAGCGCAAAGCGTGTAGCCGGCAGTTCGGGCGAGCGGGCGATGATCGCCCGGATCGCAGCAGTCTCTCGGTCGTAACCGATCAGGCTGTGATTGCTAAGGTCTGCCAGTGTCTGCGGCATGCCGCGTCGCTCGATGTAGCGGCGATGGGCGTGAAAGCCTAAGGGAACCGCGCCGAGATGGCGGGCGATCAGCGCATCCTGTGCGGGCGCCACCATGCGCACCGCGATATCGGCCTCCTGGCGCAAGAGGTCCTCGACCGTGTCCGAGGCGGAGAGCTCGATCGTCAATGCAGGATAGGCGGCGTGCAGTTCTGAAAGGATCGGCGGCAGGACCTCGATGCCGATGACTTCGCTGGCGCTGATGCGCACAGTGCCGCTGACCGTATCGCGCTGGCCCGACGCGGCGCGCAAGAGCGCAGCCGACGTCGCGGCGAGCGTCTCGGCATAGGGCTTGAGTGCCAACGCGGCGTCGGTCGGCAACAGACCGTGCGGGGAGCGCACGAACAGCGGATAGCCGAGTGTCGCTTCCATGGCGTCCACGTGCCGGCCAACGGTCGGTTGCGTCAGGCCAAGCTCGCGGGCGGCGGCTGACAACGATCCCTCCTTAAGCACGGCGAGGAATGTTCGGTAGAAATCCCAGCTCAAATCCATCTTGCTCATGGATTTCAGTATAGCCGCGCAAGGTTTTTCGGCAATTCCGTTTAGCTCGTGAATGCGTGATCCTGCCTTCATCGAAGCGGATGGAGTGTGACATGACCGAGATGCAGCAGAGAACAAGACGTGTGCTGGTGCTCGGCGCGACGGGCGGTATCGGCAGCGCCGTCGCCCGTGGGCTCCTCAGGCGCGGCTGGCAGGTGCATGCCTTGAACCGAAACGCCGCGACGGCGGCGCAGGCCGAGCCGGCGTTCGACTGGCGGCAAGGCGATGCCATGAACGCGGACGACGTTCGCACTGCTGCCGAAGGGGTGGATCTGATCGTGCACGCGGTCAATCCGCCGGGTTACCGCAATTGGGGCACCTTGGTGCTGCCGATGCTGGACAATACGATCGCCGCCGCCAAGGCCACCGGTGCACGCATCCTTTTACCGGGAACGATCTACAATTTCGGCCGCGACGCCTTTCCCGTCCTGACGGAGGACGCGCCGCAGAACCCGGATACCGACAAGGGTCTGATCCGCAGGGAGATGGAGCGCCGTCTGAAGGACGCCTCGGAGGCAGGTGTCGGCGTCATCATCGTGAGGGCAGGCGACTTCTTCGGTCCCGGTGCGGCCAATAACTGGTTTTCGCAAGGGCTGATAAAGCCGGGCAGAGCGTTGGGCGCGATTTCCTACCCGGGCCGCGAGGGGATCGGCCACCAATGGGCCTATCTGCCCGATGTCGCCGAAACCATGATCCGCCTCGTCGAGCGCGCCGAGGACCTGCCGCCTTTCGCCGTTTACCACATGCGCGGCTTCCTCGACCGCAATGGAACCGAGATGATCGCGGCGATCCGCCGGGTTGTCGGCAAGCCGGCGCTTCCCGTCCGGGCCTTCCCGTGGTGGCTGATCGACTTGGCTTCGCCCTTCGTTCCGCTCTTCAGGGAGTTGCGCAAGATGCGCTATCTCTGGCGCGAACCGTTGAGAATGCCAAACGAGCGGCTGCTTGCCGTGCTCGGCGAAGAGCCGCACACGCCGATCGACGAGGCGGTTGCAACGACGCTCGTCGGACTTGGCTGCCTGAACGCCCCGCGGGCGCTTCCGCAAGGGATTGCCGCAGGCTAGCGCGCGCTCATGTCCAGGATCGGACAGGCCTCGATAGCTGTCAGTTCCGGAAGACGAGGCAAGCGCCGCCACTCTTGCGGATGGTGGCGCAAAGCTTGTTCGCGTCCGCCTGGGTCTCGCGGCCGATGCGTGCGGCGTAGCGGATTCGCAGGCCGAAGCTGGCATTGCGCTCGCGCAGCAGAAGCGCCTTCTCGCTGCGGATCGGCTCCGGCAGGCGCTTGACGGCGCTGACGAACAGTCGCTGCGCCACTGATTTCTGGAAATGCGCGGCAAGCTGTACGCCCCAGGGCGCCCATTCGGCTTCGTCGATCACCTCGATGTCGCGGAGGTTGCGGGTGCTGGCGAGCGCCACACAGCCGTCGATGAAGCTCTTGTTCTTGTCGAGCGTCAGGTCGAGGATCTTCGGCGGATTGTCGCGCCAGTCCTCGACGCTGTAGGCGGTGATCGCGAGCACGTAGTTGCGCGTTTCCGCCGGCAGCCAATCGACCTCGAGAAAACGCTCCAGCCCGTTCTCGCCGGCATTGTAGGCGGCAGCCGCATAGCCGAGATTGCCGTAGCGCGACTTGAGTTCGTTCAGATACTCTGCCGACTTGCCAAGCGCCTCGACGACATCGAAGCTGTTGTTGAGCCCTCGCATCTTCGCCGTTCCAGGCATGAATTGCGCGATGCCTTCGGCACCCTTGGGGCTGACGGCATTGGGCCGGAACAGGCTTTCGCGCCAGATGAGCCGGGCGAAGAAGGCCGCGGGCAGGTCGTTGACCGTCGCATAGTGGTCGATCACGCCGCAGATATCGCGGGCGAAGTTTTCCTTGCTGATGCAGAGCGACTTGGCGGAGTCGGTGGCCGACGGGCCGGAATAGACGCACTTGGGCTGCGCGGCGAAGTCGTCGATACGAGCCTCTGCCTCGCTCATGTTTAATGCAGGAATGCTGACAGCCAACGCCAGTGCCGCTCTCGCGATACGCGCCCAGGCGCCCGATCTGACCTTCCGCCGAAGACCCACGTCAAAACATTTCCAGAAACAGTCCTTGAAGGTTCATAGCATCTCCCGCCGCCTAGACAAACGGCCATTGTCGAGGCGCCGCCGCGGGTTAGCGCGGCGAGCCCGTCGGAAGCACCAGTTGCATGAATGTCAGATCAAGCCAGCGGCCGAACTTCGTGCCGACCTCACGCTGCCGGCCGGTATCCTCGAAACCCAGTTGGGCATGAAGGCGGATCGAGGCTGCGTTCTCCGATTCGATGCCGGCGATCATCACATGTTTGCCAAGCCGTTCGGCCTCGGCGATCAACGCGACCATGAGTTTCCGGCCGATGCCGCCACCGCGCCGATCCTTGTGAACATAGACGGAGTGCTCGACCGTATGGCGATAGCCATCGAAGGCGCGCCAATCGCCGAAGGATGCATAGCCGATGACATCGCCTTCCTCGGAGACCGCCACCAGTACAGGATAACCCACGTCCGTGCGCGCCTTCAACCAGGCCACGCGATTGGCGACATCGACCAGGGTCTCGTTCCAGATCGCCGTCGTGTTCGCCACGGCGTCGTTGTAGATCTCGCAGATGACTGGCATATCGTCTTGGATGGCCGCCCGGATCAGCATGCTTGCTCCTCGCATTCGTTCACTATATGACTACGATATGAATACTAAAGTAGACAGTCTGGATCAACGGCTCAGTGAACGAATTCGTCTGGAAAGAGAGGGGCGCGGCTGGTCGCTGAGCGAGCTTTCGGAGCGATCGGGCGTCTCGCGCGCGATGATCCACAAGGTAGAGCGGGGCGATAGCAGCCCGACGGCGACGCTGCTGGCAAAGCTCGCCGGCGCGTTCGGGCTCACCATGTCCAGCCTGATCGCGCGTGCGGAGATTAGCCAGGGCAGGCTGTCGCGGCGCCAGGATCAGGCGGTGTGGCGCGATCCGCAGACCGGATATCTTCGGCGCCACGTCTCGCCGATGTCGGACCTGCCGCTGGAGCTCGTCGAGGTCGAGCTTCCGGCCGGCGCCGAGGTGCCGATCCCGGCATCCGCCTATGCGCTCCATCGCCGGTGGATATGGGTGACTGCGGGGCGCCTGACCTTCGTGGAAGGACTGGAGACCCATACGCTCGGCATCGGGGATTGCCTGGAGCTCGGCCCGCCGCAGGATTGCGTCTTCCGCAATGTCGGCGGAGAGACCTGTATCTACGCCGTCGTCCTGTTGCGGACGGGTTGAGCCTAGCTGCCGAGCTCGGCGATTGCGATCCGCGCCATCGTAAGGTCGTTCTCGACGCCGAAATCGTCATGGTCTTCCAGGAACCAGGCTGCGGAAAGCCCGGCATAGGCAAGCACCCAGTTGAGAATGCGGTGCGGGTGAAGGCCGGTCTCCTTCGCGACAATCGGCAGATGCCGCTGCAGCCGGCCCGGAGCGGTGACCAGGGGCAGTTCCGGATTGCAGAACAGGTTGGCGTAGTCGTATCCGCGATCGCCGAGGACGCGTTTCGGATCGATCGCCAGCCAGCCGCGGTCGCCAAAATCGAGGATGTTGGCGTGGTGGACGTCGGCATGCAGCACGACCGGCGGTTCGGGATCTGCAAAAAGGCTTTTCGCCGCCTCGAGCGCGCGGGCAAAGAGACCGCCTTGAGCGGGAGCAGCCGTCTCCAGGGAAGCGAACCATTTGTCGAGTGGAACGAGACCGCCGGGAACCGGTGTTGAGCGCGGCGCATGGAGCTCGGCGACGGTGCGGCAGATGATGCGCGTCACTTCCTCGTCGCTTCCGGTCATCGCCATGTGGAAAAGGTTGCGCTGGCTGTCCGTGCGCTCCATCAGCACCGCGTCGCCATCGGCTTCATAGACCTTTGCAGCGCCATGCCCGTTCCAGTAGAGCAGGGGCAGGCGACCATACTTCTCTTCCGGGTCCTCGGCGACCTTGAGCATCGCCTGCTGGCCGCGATAGCGGACGGGGTAAAGACGGCTGGAGGGGGTTACGATGACGTCGCCGTCAGGATGCAATGACCATTTTTCTGAATATAGCGAAAACATAAGCTCTTCATTCCCAAAGACAAATGCCCCGCCGAAGAGGCGGAGCATTGCCATGTGGGAGTGTCAGGCGACCTGTTCAAGGGCTGGATAGTCGGTATAGCCCTTGGCGCCACCGCCGTAGAAGGTTGCCTGATCCGGCGCGTTGAGCGGCGCATCGCGCTTCAACCGTTCGACGAGATCCGGGTTGGCGATGAACGGCTTGCCGAAAGCGACAAGGTCGGCTTCGCCGTCCTTGACCGTCTTTACCGCGAGTGCCCTGTCATAGCCATTATTGGTCATCCAGGCAGCCTTGCCGCCGGCAGCGACATAGGTCGAACGCAGGGCGTCGTAGTCGAATGGCTGGTCGCCCTGCTGGTGGTCGCGCGGGCCGCCGGTCGCGCCTTCGATGATGTGGACATAGGCGAGGGGGTAGCGAGCGAGGTTCTTGACCACATGGCCGAACACCTCCTGCGGTTGCGGATCAAAGGCATCGTTGGCGGGAGTGACGGGCGAAAGGCGGATACCGACCCGGCCGGCGCCGATTTCATTCGTCACGACATCCATGACCTCGAACAAAAAGCGGGCGCGGTTTTCGATCGAACCGCCGTAGGTATCCGTGCGGTGGTTCGAACCCGAACGCAGGAACTGGTCAATGAGATAGCCGTTGGCCGCATGGATCTCGATGCCATCGAAGCCGGCGTCGATCGCGGCGCGCGCAGCCTTGCGATAGTCCTCGACGATCGCTTCGATCTCGGTGGTCTCCAGTGCATGCGGCTCGGAGGTTTCGGCAAAGGAGCCAGTACCGTCCGAATTGACCAGATAGGTCTTCGACTTGGCGCGAACGGCCGACGGCGCAACAGGCTTGCCGCCACCCGGCTGCAGAGAATCATGCGAAATGCGACCGACATGCCACATCTGGACGACGATCCGGCCGCCCTTGGCGTGCACCGCGTCCGTCACCTTGCGCCAGCCTTCAAGCGCTTCCGGCGTATAGAGGCCCGGAACGTCGGCATAGCCCTGGCCCTGCTGGGTGATCGCCGTTCCCTCCGAGATCAGCAGGCCTGCCGTCGCGCGCTGCTCGTAGTAGGTCACATTCAGGGTGTTCGGAACGGCGCCCGGGGATCGGTTGCGGGTGAGCGGCGCCATCACGATGCGGTTTTTCAGCGCGATGTCACCAATGGTGATGGGGTCGAAAAGCGAGGCCATGGGAGGTCCTTTCAGGGGGCTGCTTGGGAGAAGGTGGTTGATTCAGAGATCGCCGATGCTCTCGAGGAAGGCGGCGATCGTCTCTTCATCGCGGCGGTAGAAGATCCATTGGCCAACCTTGCGGGTTGTCACGAGGCCGGCGCGCTGAAGCACAGCGAGATGCGAGGAAACGGTCGACTGCGACAGGCCGCAGCGTTCGAACTGGCCGGCACATACGCCGAGATCGAGCGGATGCTCCTGGGTCGGAAAATGGCGCTGCGGCTCCTTCAGCCAGGCGAGGATGTTCACCCGCAAGGGATGGGCAAGCGCCTTGAGGATTTCGTCTCGGTCCATGGTATATCGCCATATCGTGTTTTAACGATAAATGTATCGCTAAAACACGATATTCAAATCACAAGACCGTGAGCGTGCTGCAGGCAAAAAAAGAGGGCCTCAAGAAAACTTGGGCCCTTGTAGTTGTGAAGGTAATAAGAACCTCCAGAGGGGAACAGCTAATGCGGTGGCGGGGAGGAGAAGCCACCAAGAATGCATCAGCTGCATTTTAATATGGGAAGCGAAGTATCGGCTTTCAATAGCCGGCTGTGATTTTCGTCACGTTTCGCCTGTATCTAACAGTAGACAAAAAAAGAGGGCCACAAGATGACTTGGGCCCTTATAAGTTGTGAAGGTAATTAAACCTCCAGAGGGGAACAGCTGCTGCGGTGGCACTGGGAGGAGAAGCCACCAAAGATGCATCAGCTGAGTTTGGTATGCTGCTTTTTTGGGCGCGCAACAATCATTTTCTGTGCATGACAGCCATGTCATGCGCGCATCCCTGCCTATTTCTGCGGCGAACAATAAAAATGCGCCGCACAATATAGACGGCGAATCCGTAATATCGATGTAAAAACAGATGGTTGACGGCCTCTTGGGGAAATGCTCGGAAAATGAGCATTCGCCGAAGCGTCTTAAAAGTTCCAGTTGCGGGCCTTGGCGACGATGTAGTCGCGGAAGACCTTGAGCTTCGCGGCGTTCTTCATCTCGTCCGGATAGCAGAAATAGGTATCGAAGGACGGGATGTCGGCGCTGATCGGCAGCTGGATGAGGCCAGGATCGCGGCCGACGATATAGTCGGGCAGCATGGCGACGCCGATGCCGAGCAGGCAGGCGCGCTTGATCGAGGTCTGGCTGTTGATCTGCAGGTGCGACACGCGTGGATTGTCGGAATCGCGGCCGGCGATCTCGAGCCAGTTCACGTCGAGCAGATAGTTCGGCGCCGGCTCGCCGAATGTGATGATGCGGTGGTTGTCGAGGTCCTCGACCGACTGCGGCTCGCCATACTTGTTGATGTAGGAGGGGGCGGCGTAAACGTGCATGTGCACGGTGAAGAGCTTGCGCTGGATGAGGTCCGACTGCTGCGGCTGACGCAGGCGGATGGCACAGTCCGCGTGGCGCATGTTCACGTCCAGCTCCTCATTGTCGAGGATGAGCTGAACCTGCACGTCCGGGTGCAGCGACATGAACTCCTGGATCTTGTCGGTGAGCCAGCCCTGGCCGAGCCCGACCGTGGTGGTGATGCGCAGCTTGCCGCTCGGCTTGTCCGTGGTTTCGCTCAGTTGGACCTTGACACTCTCGAGCTTCATCAGCACTTCATGCGCGGTGCGATAGAGGATCTCGCCCTGTTCCGTGAGGATCAGGCCGCGCGCATGGCGGTGGAACAGCTTGATGCCGACATCCTGCTCCAGCGAACTCACCTGCCGGCTGATCGCGGACTGCGAAAGATGAAGCTTGTCTGCCGCATGGGTGAACGACCCAGCCTCGGCCGCCGCGTGAAAAATGCGCAGTTTGTCCCAGTCCAGCGACATGTAGTCCCCCATAAGAAACCACTCCGGAAGACGGGGTCCTGTCTTCCGGGCGTGGCTGATGCATCTGTTCCCACACGGGCGAGGTGCCTCAGCGGCACCACCCCGATTCGCAGCTTCTATTCGGCTGCAATTGCGACGGGCATATGACCCGCCAGGTATTTCTCGGCCTCAAGCGCTGCCATGCAGCCCATGCCGGCCGCCGTAACCGCTTGACGGTAAATGTCGTCCGTCACGTCGCCTGCGGCAAAAACGCCGGGCACGTCGGTCGCCGTCGAATCGGCCGCGGTCCAAAGATAGCCGTTGGACTTCTGCCGAAGCTTGCCTTTGAAAAGTTCGACTGCCGGCGCGTGGCCGATCGCGACGAACACGCCGTCGGTGACCATGTCGGAGGTTTCGCCGGTCTTGGTGTTGCGCAGCTTCACGCCGTTGACGGAAGCGGGCATCGGCGGCTTGGCCGGCGCACCCAGGTATTCCGTGACCTCGTGATCCCAGATCACCTTGACGTTCGGCTTGGCGAACAGGCGCTCTTGCAGGATCTTCTCGGCGCGGAAGCTATCACGGCGGTGAACGACAGTGACCGTCTTGGCGAGGTTCGAGAGATAGAGCGCTTCCTCAACGGCCGAGTTGCCGCCGCCGACGACGATCACGTCCTTGTTGCGATAGAAGAAGCCGTCACAGGTGGCGCAGGCCGAGACGCCGAAGCCCATGAAGGTCGGTTCGGTCTCGATGCCGAGCCACTTGGCCTTGGCGCCGGTTGCGATGATCAGCGCGTCCGCCGTCCAGTCGTTACCGCTGTCGGTCTTGATGCGGAACGGGCGCACCGACAGATCGACATCGGTCACGAGATCGTTGACGATCTCGGCGCCGACATGGGTCGCCTGCTTCAGCATCTGTTCCATCATCCACGGGCCTTGGACCGGATCGGCATAGCCCGGGTAGTTTTCGACGTCAGTCGTGATCATCAACTGGCCGCCCTGTTCCATACCGGCGATCAGTACGGGCTCGAGCATGGCGCGCGCCGTATAGATGGCGGCGGTATAGCCAGCCGGGCCGGAGCCGATGATCAGCACTTTCACGTGACGGGCAGTCATAATCTTGTCCTTCGCTCATCGGAGAGGATTGCCTCCACATCCGATTCCATTGCGTCAATGGGAAATCGTCCCATACTTTAGGTATTCCCCACCATGACTTTCAAGAGTGCGCAGCCTGATACACACAAGTGCTTGAGCCTCAAGCCCGCTTTTGCCACCAGATGACGCGCTTAGGGCACAGGCGTCGGCCCGGCATCGATCCGCGCCTCGCGCCGACAATGGAGCGCTCTTCGCGTCGCTCCTGAAGATGTCCACCTCTATTTGCGCATCTACCGGCATCGCCAACGCCATTTTCCCGCGAATAGTCGGCCGGGCTGCTTGTTGTCCAGCGGGTTTGACGATATTTCACGCGGATTCACTTTGCTGGAGAAGCATATGGGGTTGAATGCCGGCCGTGCATGGTTGCACTGCGAAAGCGCTGCGCTCGGCCACGCACCGACTCGAGACGACCTTGCCCTTGACGAGCGCGCCTTGCTGAAAATCTCGACCGAGATGATCGCGGCAGCGCCGGGATAGGCAGACATCAGTCGACGTCGCCCGCCATCGGGGCAACCTCACCATCGGCAGACACAAGTTTTCGACTTTGCCTCGCGCTCAAAGTCACCACGAAAAGGACGAACGTTCATGACGAAACAAGTCGAGCTCGACGCTATCGATCTCAAGATCCTTCGCGAGCTCCAGCGTGATGGCCGGATGACCAATGTCGATCTCGCGCAAAGGGTCGGCATCTCCGCGCCGCCCTGCCTCCGGCGCGTGCGCAAGCTCGAAGAGACCGGCGTCATCAAGGGCTATCACGCACTGCTGAACGCACCGGCGCTCGGCTTCGATCTCGTCGCTTTCTGCATGGTCGGCCTGAAGCGTCAGTCGGAGGCCGACCTCAAGGCGTTCTCGGCCGCTACTGCAGAATGGCAGATCGTCCGGCAGGCCTGGACGGTTTCCGGCGAAAGCGACTTCCTGCTGCATTGTGTTGCCGAAAACCTCACGACTTTCCAGGATTTCGTCATCGAAGTGCTGACGGCCAATGAACGGGTCGACACGGTGCGCACGATGCTGACCATTCGCCAGGTCAAGGATATCGGCCTCGTCCAGATCTAAGGCCCGCCCATGAACAAGCTTCCGCTGTCCGCCTTCATCATCTGCCAGAACGAAGAAGCCTATCTCGGCAATTGCATCGAGAGCCTCGAGCAATGCTCAGAAATCGTCATCGTCGATTCCGGCTCGACCGACGGAACGGCAGCACTCGTGCAGTCCTACATCGACAAGGGTTGGCCGATCCGTTTCCTGCATGAGCCGTGGCGGGGCTATGCCGGCCAGAAGCAGTTCGCGCTCGACCAATGCACGCAGCCCTGGTGCTTCAACATCGATTCCGACGAACGCCTGGACGAACCGCTGAAGGCACTGCTGCCCTCGCTGCTCGATGCGCCGCCGGAGACGGTCGGCTGGCGCGTCGCGCGCAGGCCCTACCTCATCGGCTACGGCTACACGCCGGAGCGGGCGCACGAGCGGCGAAACCTGCGTCTGATCCGCCAGGGCAGGGGACGATACGATCTCAATCAGAAAGTCCACGAGGGGATCGTGCCGGATGGCGCGGTCGGCGCCGCTGCCAAGGGCAGCCTGCTGCACTATCGGCCGCTGATCATCGACGAGCAGATCCTCAAGGAAAACAAGTATTCGACGCTGAAGGCCGATCAGCAGTTCGCCGCCGGTAAGTCGGCGCGCCCTTACAAAATGCTGTTCAGCCCGCCACTCTATTTCCTTAGGCTTTATTTCCGCAACGGCCTGTGGCGCTGCGGTTTTCCAGGCTTCATTGAGGCGATGACGGGAGCGGTGTACGCTTTCCTGACCGCCGCCAAGATCTATCAGAGGCACGCGCTCAAGCGGCATCCGAACCATGACGACATGGATCGGCGCGCCAGCAAGCGGTGAGGTTTTCATGAAAGTCATGCATTTTCACTTCGGCAAGGATGGCGGCGCTGAGCGTTTCTTCGTCCACCTGGTCAACGCGCTCGCCGAGCGTGGCGTCGAGCAGACCTCGGTCATCCGCCATGGTCGTATCTGGAAGAAGGACATCGAGGGTGCGACGCGCATCATCGAAAGCAACTTCCGCAACCTGTCGCTCGACCGGATCCTCCTGCCGATGAAGGTCAGCAGCATGGCACGCCGCGAAAAGCCGGATGCGCTGTTTGCCTGGATGCCGCGCGCCAGCCGCCTGATGCCCAACTACAAGGGCTGCATCAAGATCTCGCGTCTCGGCGACTATCCGCTGCGGCTCGACTATTTCCGCAACACCGATTGCCTCGTCTGCAACACGCCGGGCATTGCCGAGCATGTGCGCAAGATCGGCTGGAAGCGCGACGTCGAAGTCATCTCCAACTTCACCGGAACCGAGCGGGTCGCGCCCATCAGCCGCGCCACGCTCGACACGCCTGAGAACGTGCCTGTGGTCATGTCGATGGGGCGCTTCGTTCCGCGCAAGGGCTTCCACACGCTGATCCAGGCGATCGCCAAGGTGCCGGACGCCTATCTGTGGCTCGTCGGCGATGGCGAAGAACGTGCAAATTTGGAGAAACTGGCCGCCGACCTCGGCGTAGCAAAGCGCGTGCGTTTCGCCGGCTGGCAGAAGGACACGCGGCCTTTCCTTGCCGCTTCCGACATCTTCGTGATGGCGTCGAGCCACGAGCCGCTCGGCAACGTAATCCTCGAATCCTGGGCGCAAGGGACACCGGTTGTTTCCAGCCGTTCGGAAGGGCCGCAATGGTTCATGCGCGATGGCGAAAACGGCTTGATGGTCGATATCGGTGACGCCGACGGCTTTGCCCAGGCAATCGACCGCATCGCGGGCGATACGTCGCTCGGTGAACGGCTTGCCGAACGTGGGCACGAGACCCTGATGAACCAGTTCTCGAAGCAGGCGATTACCGACGCCTATCTGAAGCTCTTCGCTTCGAAGCGCTGAGAGAGTCTAGTGCGAGGCTGCCACGCGGTGGCAGCCTGTCAGGGACGCATCAGGCGTTCATAGACCGCGTTGATCGCGCGGGCCTCGCCCTCTATCGCAAAGGATGCGCGGGTCAGCCCCAGACCGTTCGCGCCAGCCAAGGTCCGGCGATGATCATCGTCCATGAAGCCAGCCGTTGCCTCGACCATGGCCTGTAGATCGTTGGCGGCGATCACGGCGCCGGTTTCCTGCTCTCCGACGACGACCAGTTCCGAAAACGCGCCGACGTCGGTTGCGATAACGGGCACGCCTGTCGCCATCGCTTCGAGCGGCGTCAGCCCGAAACCTTCCCAGCGCTGCGGCGCGATGAAGAGATCGAGCCCACGATACCAGTCCGGAATGTTGGTGTGTTCGCCAACGAAACGGATGCGGTCGGTGAGCCCGGCCTTTGCGACCCGCTCTTTCAATTCGTTCTCGAAGGCGACGTGCGGGCCGGTGGCGCGACCGGCGACGATGGCACTCCAGCCAGGCCGGCACGGCAGAAGCCCAACCATGCTGTCGACGAAGAGATCCGTGCCCTTCTGCTTACGCACCCGCCCGAAGCAGCCGACATATTTTTGGTTGGGGTCGAGCCCGAGCGCAGCTTTGGCTGCCGCTGTGTCAACCGGCGGCTGGAAGCGCTTGGTATCTATGCCGTGCAGGATCACCGTGTTCGGCACTTGCAGATAGGCGGCGGTCTTGCCGCTGGTCGCGATTACCGCGTCCATTCGCGAAATCAGAAACTTGCTCCAGCCGGTGTGGCGGCGCTGCGACGCAGAGGTGAAGACGATCCTCAGCTTCATGCCGAGAAGGTCGCGCAGCACGATCGCCGGCAGCATTTCGACATTGCGGCGGGCATGCCAGACCCGGCAGGGCCGTCCGTCCGGTGCGCTCCACAGGCGCAGGAGATCGCGGAAGCGGATCGAGGGCAGGGTGTCAGGCAAACCCGGGCCAAGCACGGCGATCTTTTCGCCGAGCGCGCGCTGGATCGGAATTAACTGGATGATGGTGGACGTCACGCCCGAGAGGCGGCGCTTGAAATTGGGAGCGATGACCTCGACGTTCCGGATATCGGCCACGAAAGCGCACTCCTTGCGCGAGCAACGATCGTCTTTTGAAAAGGAGAAACGGGGCGAAGGCAGGCTTCGCCCCTTGGCTAGGGCTGATCAGCCCCAGTTGACGGCGAGAATTTCGTAGGCCTTGGAACCGCCAGGCGCGTTCACTTCGATGGAATCGCCGACTTCCTTGCCGATGAGCGCGCGCGCGATCGGCGACGAGATCGAAATGCGGCCAGCCTTCACGTCGGCTTCCTGGTCGCCAACGATCTGGTAGGTCTTTTCTTCTTCAGTGTCTTCGTCGACGAGTTTGACCTTGGCGCCGAACTTGATCTTGGAACCGGACATCTTCGAGAGATCAATGACTTCCGCGCGGGCGATCAAGTCTTCGAGCTCGGTGATCCGGCCCTCGTTGTGGCTCTGCGCTTCCTTGGCAGCGTGGTACTCGGCATTTTCCGACAGGTCGCCATGTGCACGGGCTTCGGCAATCGCCTCGATGATTCGCGGTCGTTCTTCCTGCTGGCGCCAGCGCAGCTCCTCCTGCAGGTTGACGAATCCGCCCTGTGTCATCGGCACTTTTTCGACCATTTCAATGTCCTTCATCAAGCACGAGGCGCCGCCCTTAGGGCGGCGCCAACGCAAAAGAAAACGGTCTCCGGCGCGTAAACGCCGGAACCGTCCGAAACTTCGAACCTTGGTTATAGCAGAAACGGAAGCGCGAAAGCCAGATATTTCGCCATCATCCACCGAACCCTGAAAGGCGACTGCAACTTGTGGGGGAAGCGATGGGGTGGCAAGCTACGCAGAAAGCGCTTTACCTCAACCGCGGTTGAGGTCGTAACAAAGGTGTTCCGAAGAGATAGCAGCGAGGAACGTTGGGCATGGTTCTGGCGAGGGACGAAACCAAGGCAGGCGGGGGCAATACCGCACTTCAGGAGGACGGCCGCTGGAGCGAACTGTTGCGGCCGGACTATCTGGCGACGACGGCTGCCCTTTGCCTCGGGGTCGCGTTGTTCGCATTCAACGAGTTTTTCGTAGCGACCGCGCTGCCCACAGCCGTCGAAGAGATCGGCGGCGCTACGCTGTTGTCCTGGGCCGTCACGCTCTATCTCGTCTTTGCCATTCTCGGCGGCGCTGTTGCCGCCACGCTCAAGTCAAGGTTCGGCGCACGCGGGACGCTGATTACGGCCGCGCTCATCTTTGTCGTCGGCACCCTCATCGCGACCGCCGCCGGCAGCATGCCGCAGGTCCTCGCCGGTCGCGTGTTTCAGGGATTCGGCGAGGGGATCATTGCTGCGGTCTGCTACGCGCTGATTCCCGAACTCTTCCCGCCGCGCCTGGTCCCAAAGGTATTCGGAGCCGAGGCCATCGTCTGGGCAACGGCGGCCTTTGGCGGGCCACTCGTGTCCGGATTCCTGACGGAACACTGGTCATGGCGGGTGGCTTTCGCCGTCAACGTTCCCGCAACCGTCATCTTCGTTGCGCTCGTTCTGCTGATCGTACCGGCACGCAAGGTGCCATCGACCGACACGCCTCGTCCAATCCCGCTGCTGCGGCTGACCGTCGTCGGTTCCGGCATATTGCTGATATCGGTCTCAAATACGGCGAGCAGCGTCCCATTGATGGCGGCGGCGCTGGCGACGGCGCTGACCATCCTCTGGGCGGCCGTCGCAACCGACCGTCGGGCGGAGCATCCGATCCTGCCCGCGGGCGCCTTTCAGCTCACAAAACCGCTCGGCACCGGACTTTGGGTCGTGCTGCTGATGCCGCTCGCTCAGGCGTCCGGCTCGGTGTACCTCATTTATGGCCTGCAACATGTCTGGAATTTCAGCCCCACGGCCGCCGGTTTTTCCGCGGCATTGATGGCGATCTCCTGGAGTGTGACCGCTATCGCCGTCGCAAGCCTGCACTCGCACGCTCTGCGCGTGAAGCTCATCCCTGCGGGACCTGCGCTTCTCAGCCTCGGGCTCGCTGGTCTGATGATCGCCTTCGCGATCGACGATTACCGGCTGATCTTCCCGAGCCAGATCGCGGTCGGGGCCGGGTTCGGCATGTCGTGGGGCACGCTCAGCCAGCTGATGATGGACGTCTCCTTGCGAGGAGAGCGGGACAAGACCTCAGCGTTTCTGCCGACGTTGCAGTCGGCCGGTTATGCGATCGGCGCGGCGATCTGCGGGCTGACGGCCAATCTTCGCGGTTTCGACGAGAAGGCGAACGTTGCCACGATGCACGCCGCCTTGTTCACGGTTTTCGTCGTCGCGTTCCTGATCTCCACGGCTTCTCTCTATCTGGGCGTCAGAACCGTGCGGCTCGCAGCGAGCCACGCGCGTCGTGATCGGGCCAGAACTGCTGCCGAGGCCCTGGCGGCAGACTAACAGTGTGATCAAGCGCAGGATGGATGTTCCTGCGCTTTGCTCGTGGCGCTGCTTCAGGCTGCAGCGTAGAGAGAGGCGCCGACGTGGCGGCGGGCAAGCAGAGCCCGCTGTTCGGCGCCGCGGCCGATGGAGGGCACGATTGTTGCCAGCAGCCTGCGGTTGCTGGAACGGACCTGAACCTTCAGCGAACCATAATCGGCATCGCGGCCGATCTTGTCTGCGATCCGCTGGCCGTAATAGAGGGCCGATCCCTCGTCGAAATGGCTGATACCGTCTTCATCGACGAAGTGCTCGTCGCCCCACAGCAAATCAAAGAAATAGAGTTGCACGATCTTGCCCCATGTCGCGCCCACCGGCGAAGCCGCCGATCTCTCAGTGCGCAGGGTCATAGAAACATGTGCCGGGGGAATGCAGGCTGAACCGGTCGTTCATGCGGCGTTCAGCGGAGGGGCGGGCTGTTGAAGCGCATCACACCCTCGGGGATGGCGGCGGCGCGCGACGGTTTCGCGCGCCGCGGTCTTTCTTAGGCCTTGAAGTAGCTCTGCAGCGGGCGCACTTCGAGGCTGCCTGCCTTCAGAGCCTTGATTGCGTGCGCAGCCGCTTCAGCACCGGACATGGTGGTGTAGTAGGGCACCTTTTGCATCAGCGTGGCGCGGCGCAGCGACTTGGAGTCCGAGATCGCCTTGTTGCCGTCCGTCGTGTTGATGACGAGCTGAACGTGACGGTTGCGGATCGCATCCTCGACGTGCGGACGACCTTCCTGAACCTTGTTGATCTTGGTGGCGGCAATGCCGTGTTCACCGAGGAATCGAGCCGTGCCGCTGGTCGCCATCACCTTGAAGCCGATGTCGACGAGGATGCGGATTGCCGGCAACACCCGGGTCTTGTCCTCGTCGCGCACCGAAACGAACACTGTTCCATCGCGCGGCAGGTCGACGCCGGCGCCGAGCTGCGACTTGGCAAAGGCCAGTGCATAGTCGGTGTCGAGACCGATGACTTCGCCGGTCGAGCGCATTTCCGGGCCAAGCAGCGTATCGACGCCGGGGAAACGTGCGAACGGGAAGACTGCTTCCTTGACCGCGATGTGCTTGAGGTTGCGCGGATCCGGCTTTTCGCCATAGGCGGCGATCGCGACATCGAGCGCTTCGCCGGTCATGACGCGGGCCGCGATCTTCGCGATCGGTGCACCGATCGTCTTGGCGACGAAGGGTACGGTACGCGAAGCGCGCGGGTTGACTTCGAGCACGTAGATCGTGCCGTCCTTGATCGCGAACTGCACGTTCATCAGGCCGCCGACATTGAGCGCCTTGGCAAGGGCTGCCGTCTGGCGCTCGAGTTCGTCGACCATGTCCTTGTCGAGCGTGTGTACCGGCAGCGAGCAGGCGCTGTCGCCCGAGTGGATGCCGGCTTCCTCGATATGCTCCATAATGCCCGAGACGAAGACATCCTTGCCGTCGCACAGGCAGTCCACGTCGACCTCCGTGGCGTTGGTCAGGTAGCTGTCGAACAGCAGCGGGTTCTTGCCGAGCAGCGTGTTGATCTGGCCGGTCTTGTCGTTCGGATAGCGCTGCTTGATGTCCTCAGGAACGAGGCCCGGCACCGTGTCGAGCAGGTAGCTCTGCAGCATGCTTTCCGAATGGATGATCTGCATGGCGCGGCCGCCGAGAACGTAGGACGGGCGCACGACCAGCGGGAAGCCGATCTCGGCAGCGACAAGGCGGGCCTGCTCGACCGAGTAGGCAATGCCATTGTTCGGCTGGTTGAGGTCGAGCTTCATCAGAAGCTTCTGGAAGCGGTCGCGGTCTTCGGCCAGGTCGATCGCGTCGGGTGCCGTGCCGAGGATCGGGATGCCGTTCTTTTCCAGCGCTTCGGCAAGCTTCAGCGGCGTCTGGCCGCCGAACTGGACGATGACGCCGACCAGTTCGCCCTTTTCCTGTTCGGCGCGCATGATCTCGATCACGTCCTCGGCCGTGAGCGGCTCGAAGTAGAGGCGGTCGGAGGTGTCGTAGTCGGTCGAGACCGTTTCCGGGTTGCAGTTGATCATGATCGCTTCGTAGCCGGCATCCTTCAGCGCGAAGGCGGCGTGGCAGCAGCAATAGTCGAACTCGATGCCCTGACCGATGCGGTTCGGACCGCCGCCGAGAATGACGACCTTCTTGCGATCGGAGACTTCTGCTTCCGAGCGGGCGGCACCGACGAAGGGGGTCTCGTAGGTCGAGTACATGTAGGCGGTCGGCGAGGCGAATTCGGCAGCGCAGGTGTCGATGCGCTTGTAGACCGGGCGGACATTAAGCGCATTGCGCAGTTCCGCGACTTCCTTCGGGCGCTTGCCGCCGAGCGTTGCGAGGCGGGCGTCGGAGAAGCCCATGGCCTTCAGCATGCGCAGGTTCTCGGCATCGGCAGGCAGGCCGTGCTCGCGGATGCGTGCTTCCATGTCGACGATCGCCTTGAACTGGGCGATGAACCACGGGTCGATCTTGCTCGCCTCGTGAACCTCGGCTTCGCTCATGCCAAAGCGCAGCGCCTGCGCAACCATGCGCAGTCGGTCCGGCGTCGGCGTGCCGATCGCCGCACGAATGGCGTTACGGCCATCGCCGTTCTCGTCCATGTCGGGGATTTCGATTTCGTCGAGGCCGGTAAGGCCGGTCTCGAGGCCGCGCAGCGCCTTCTGCAGCGATTCGGCAAAGGTACGGCCGATCGCCATGACTTCGCCGACCGACTTCATGGCGGTGGTCAGAACCGGCGAGGCGCCCGGGAACTTTTCAAAGGCGAAGCGCGGGATCTTGGTGACGACGTAGTCGATCGACGGTTCGAACGAGGCCGGGGTTGCGCCGCCGGTGATGTCGTTGTCGAGTTCGTCGAGCGTGTAACCGATCGCGAGCTTCGCCGCGATCTTGGCGATCGGGAAGCCGGTCGCCTTGGAGGCGAGGGCCGACGAGCGCGACACGCGCGGGTTCATTTCGATGACGACGAGACGGCCATCCTTCGGATTGACGGCGAACTGCACGTTCGAGCCGCCGGTCTCAACGCCGATCTCGCGCAGAACCGCGATCGAGGCGTTGCGCATGATCTGATATTCTTTATCGGTCAGCGTCAGCGCCGGCGCAACGGTGATCGAATCACCGGTGTGCACGCCCATGGGGTCGATGTTTTCGATCGAGCAGATGATGATGCAGTTGTCCGCCGTGTCGCGGACCACTTCCATCTCGTACTCCTTCCAGCCGAGCACCGATTCTTCGATCAGCACTTCGGTGGTCGGCGACGCATCGAGACCGCTGCCGACGATGTCGAAGAATTCCGTGCGGTTATAAGCAATGCCGCCGCCGGTACCGCCGAGCGTGAAGGACGGACGGATGATGGCGGGCAGGCCAACATCGTCAAGCGCCTGCGCGGCAATCGCCATCGCGTGGTTCATGTAGCGCTGCTTGCGGTCGCCTTCGCCAAGGTTCCACTGGTTCTCGAGGTCATCGAGCGCCTTGTCGAGCTCGGCGCCGGAAAGCCGGCTCTTCAGTTCGGCGCGCTCGGCCTCGTGCGTCTTGCGGTCATGGTCCTTGATGTCGGTGGCATTCGCCAGCCGCGACTTCGGCGTTTCGAGGCCGATCTTCGCCATGGCTTCGCGGAAGAGGGCGCGGTCTTCGGCCTTGTCGATGGCGTCCGGCTTGGCGCCGATCATCTCGACATTGTAGCGGTCGAGAACGCCCATGCGGCGCAGCGAGAGCGCCGTGTTGAGCGCGGTCTGGCCGCCCATGGTCGGCAGCAGCGCGTCCGGGCGCTCCTTGGCGATGATCTTGGCGACGACTTCCGGGGTGATCGGCTCGACATAGGTTGCGTCCGCCAGACCCGGGTCGGTCATGATCGTCGCCGGGTTGGAGTTGACGAGGATGACGCGGTAGCCTTCCTCCTTCAGCGCCTTACAGGCCTGGGTGCCGGAATAGTCGAATTCGCAAGCCTGACCGATGACGATCGGCCCCGCGCCGATGATAAGAATGGACTTGATATCTTGGCGCTTCGGCATGGTCGATCATCCGTTTCTAGCTGCGCGAAAAACCGGCCGAGGTGGGAGGTCACCGGCCGGGCACGCATTGATGGGTCTTTTCAGGCTAGAAGCGGCTTATAGGCAAATGTTTCTGCAAGCGAAACCCCGAAAATTCCGGAATCGACAGGAACCAGCCATATTTGCGCACCTCCGGCCATGCAGCGCGCTTCGCGCGCGGCGAAACAACGCCGGGAATGTCAGGGGCGGCCGGGGATGACGAGAACTTTGACCTCTCCGGCCGCCGGCGGATGCGCAATGACGTCGGCTGCTTCGCCGAGCGTCACTTGCCGCGAGATCAACTTGTCGATCTCGATGGCGCCTGAGGCGACGAGGTCTGCTGCACGGCGGTGGACGAAGGGGTTTATGAAGGATCCGAGCACCCGCAGTTCGCGAAAGAGAATGTCGAACGGTTCGATTTCCACGGTCTCGCCCTTCGGCATGACGCCGAGGATCACGACGGTGCCACCGGACCTGGCAAGGCGAGTCGACTGCATGACGGTTTCGGCAACGCCGGCGCATTCGATGACGACATCGACCCCGCTGGGAACGAGCCCGGTGTCACCGGCGATCTGTTCGATGATATCGGTAGAGGAAGGATCGACCGTCGCCGTTGCGCCGACCTCTTCGGCAAGACGGCGCTTTGCCGCCTGTCGTGTGGAAAGAATGACCGTCGTTGCGCCGGCGAGGCGGACGAGCTGCACGACCAGTAGGCCGATCACACCGCCGCCAAGGACGACGACGGAGGAGCCGGCGCGGATGCCCGCCATATCCACGCCATGCAGGCAGCAGGCGAGCGGCTCGCAGAAGGCGCCATGAACGGGGTCGAGGCTCAGTGGTATGTCATGGGCCTGCTTGCGGGGCATAACCACGTACTCGGCAAAACCACCATCACGATGGATGCCGATCGCCCGGAGATTGCGGCAGAGATTGATGCGCCCCGCGGTACATTGCGGACAGATACCGCAAGCGATGTTGGGGTCGCCGGTGATTCTCGCGCCGATTGCGATATCGGAGACCCTGCTTCCGACCGCCTCGACGATGCCGCAGAATTCGTGGCCGAGCGTCACCGGCGGGCTGGAGGGGAATTCGCCGTGCAGCAGATGCCGGTCCGTGCCGCAGATGCCGCAGGCTTCGACCCGCACCAGCAGATCGTCCGGGCCGGGCAGGGGCTTTGGCACTTCTGCGACCCGCAGCTGACCGATACCTTCGAGCCGCAATGCCTTCATCGCCCTGCCTCCTCGTCCTGTCCGCATGGGCATAGGAGCCGCAAAGCAGGTTTGCGTCAAGGCGAGCGCGGCTGTTCAAGAGAGGGCGGCCGGTCGGGCCGGCGGCCCGGCTGCCGGCAGCGCCTTGGCGAAGTGTCCGCCTTGTCAAAAAGATTGGTGAGATCGCGAACTTACGGGGCGCGATTGCGTTTTACAACGACGTTAGGGCCGTCTTATAAAAGAGCAGACCGACAACGCCTTTCAGAGGCCGGGGAGGACAGATCATGGAATGGAAGGGCCGCCGCCAATCCGACAATATCGAAGACCAGCGCGGCGCGAGCCCCGGTGGCGGCAACCCGTTTGGGCGGGGGGGCGGTTTCCGCATGCCAGGCGGTGGCGGCGGCATGCGGCGCGCCGGAGGCGGTATGAGCTTCGGTACGATTATCTTCCTCGTCGTGCTCTATTTTATCCTCAAGGCCATGGGCATCGACATGCTGCAGGTGCTGGAAGGCGGCGGCGGCCAGGTGCAGATGCCGGGCTTCGAGCAGAGCGATGGTTCGCCGGCACCGCGCGGATCCGCTCAGGAAGAGGAAATGAAGCAGTTCATGGCGACGGTGCTCGCCGAGACTGAAGACACCTGGAACGGCATCTTCCAGGCAAACGGCCAGCAGTATGAAGAGCCGAAGATGGTGCTTTTCCGTGGCCAGGTGCGTTCTGCCTGCGGCTTTGCTTCGGCTGCCTCCGGGCCGTTCTATTGCCCGGGCGACCGCAAGGTCTATCTCGACATGAGCTTCTTCGACGAACTCGCGCAGAAGTTCGATGCGGCCGGCGATTTCGCCCAGGCCTATGTCGTCGCGCATGAGGTCGGCCATCATGTCCAGAACCTGATCGGCGTTCTGCCGAAGTTCAACCAGATGCGCCAGTCGATGAGCGAGACCGAAGCCAACCAGATGTCGGTGCGCGTCGAACTGCAGGCCGATTGCTTCGCCGGTGTCTGGGGCAAGTACACCCAGCAGAAGGGCCTGCTCGAACAGGGCGACCTTGAAGAGGCGCTGAACGCGGCCACCCAGATCGGCGATGATACGCTGCAGAAGCGCATGCAGGGCTATGTCGTTCCCGAGAGCTTCAATCACGGGACCTCCGAGCAGCGCATGCGCTGGTTCAAGCGCGGCTTCGACAGCGGCAAGATGACGGCCTGTGATACTTTCTCGGGCGCAGCCTGATTTCTTTGAACCAGAATCATTCGAAAGGGCCGGCTTGTCTGCCGGCCCTTTCGTTTGTGGCTTAGCGCTCGCTGTCCATGTGGGCGAGCTGGGCTTCTGGATACCGCGCGCCGGCTGCCGCATTCTTCGGCACTGCCTGTTCGATCACCGTCAGATCGTCTGCGCTGAGATGGACGTCGCGCGACGACAGGGCCTCTGCCAGTCGATCACGCCGCCGCGCGCCGACGAGCGGCACGATGTCCTTGCCCTTGGCCGCAACCCAGGCGATCGCGGTCTGAGCCACCGACACGCCCTTGCCTTCGGCGATTCGTCTCAAAGCCTCGACGAGGGCGAGGTTTCGATCGATGTTGCCTTCCTGAAACCGCGGGCTCATGGCGCGGAAATCGCCCTTGCCGGCCGCGCCTTTCTGCCAATGGCCGCTGATCAGCCCGCGTGAAAGGACGCCGTAGGCGGTGATGCCGATACCGAGTTCGCGGCAGGTCGGCAGGATCTCATCCTCGATGCCGCGCGAAATCAGCGAATACTCGATCTGCAGGTCGACGATCGGATACACGGCCGCCGCACGCCGGATGGTTTCTGATCCGACTTCCGAGAGGCCGACATGCCTGACGTAACCCGCCTTCACCAGATCGGCGATTGCGCCAATGGTGTCCTCGATCGGCACATCCGGGTCGAGCCGGGCGGGACGATAGATGTCGATATGGTCGACGCCGAGCCTCTGCAGCGTGTAGGCGAGAAAATTGCGAACGGCCTTGGGCCGGCAATCGTAGCCCAACCAGTTGCCGGCGGCATCGCGCAGGGCGCCGAACTTCACGCTCAGCAGCGCCCTGTCGCGCCTTCCGCCCTTCAACGCTTCGCCGATCAGCATCTCGTTGTGACCCATGCCGTAGAAATCGCCGGTGTCGAGCAGCGTGATGCCGGCTTCCAGCGCTGCATGGATCGTGGCGATGCTTTCGGCCCGGTCCGCAGGGCCGTACATGCCGGACATGCCCATGCAACCGAGGCCGAGCGCCGAAACCGAGAGACCGGTCTTTCCGAGTGAAACGTAATCCATCTTCGTTCTCCTTCGACAAGGCCGAAAACCAGCCGGCCGTTTGCTCGGTCTCCTGTTTACTTCGTCCGATGCCGTGCGATAATCCGATCTCAATCGAACGACTTGTACGAAATTCCGCACAATGGACGACTTGCCGCTTGCCGATCTCGATGCCTTCACCGCAGTGGCCGCGGCGCGGAGCTTCCGCGCGGCTGCGAAGAAGCGCGGCGTTTCCGCGTCGGCGCTGAGCGAGGCGCTCCGCCGCCTTGAAGCGAAGCTGCAGGTGCGCCTGCTCAACCGCACGACCCGCAGCGTCACCGTGACGGAGGCGGGCACGCGGCTGCTCGATCGGCTGACGCCGGCCCTTGGCGAGATCGCCGGTGCGCTCGATCAGGTCAACGAGATGCGCGACAGTCCGGCGGGAACGCTAAAACTGAACGTTCCGACCATCGTCGCGCGCGAAATTCTACCACCGATCATCGGCCGGTTCTTGCGCGAGCACCCGGCAATTTCCCTGGAGGTGACGGCGGAGGACGGTTTCGTCGATGTCCTCGCTGCCGGTTTCGATGCGGGCGTCCGCTACGAGGAACGCGTCGAGCGCGACATGATCGCGATCCCGATCGGGCCGAGCCGCCAGCGTTATGTCACCGCCGCAGCGCCGGATTATCTCGCAAGGCGCGGCGTGCCCGGCCATCCGCGCGACCTGCTTGAACACGCCTGCATTCGCCACCGCTTCGCCAGCGGCTTCTCGCTTCCCTGGGAGTTCGGCGAGGGCGAGGCGGCGCTGACGATCGCGCCGCCAGCCGTCGTCACCGCCAACACGATCGATCTCGAACTCGGGGCGGCCATCGACGGCCTTGGCGTGATCCGGACGTTCGAGGAATTCATCGCGCCCGCGGTGGCCGCAGGGCGCCTGATGCTCATCCTTGAGGCGTGGACGACGAGCTTCTCGGGTCCGCTTCTCTATTATGCAAGCCGCAAGCATATGCCGGCGGCGTTGCGTGCCTTCGTGGACTTCCTGAAGCGCGAACAGCGGCGGGATCATCGCTGAGGCATAGGCTGTAGATCGCTCGACCTATCAACCATTGCGATAGTCCCATCAGAAAATTTGAGACGTTCACGGATTGTTTCGTGCGAAATGATCCGTTACACCTAAATTGGTAGCGTTGTTCACGTTCTGTCTCTTTTCCCGGGGCAGGCCGCCGGGGAGGGATCGCATGCGCGACGAGAAATTTGTGCGACGCGGCCTGTTCCTCGTCTTCCTCATCCTGTTTCTCGATATCATTGGCATCGCAATCATCGTGCCGGTGCTGCCGGCCTATCTTAAGGAATTGACCGGCGCCAATGTCAGCGAGGCGGCGATCGATGGTGGATGGCTGCTGCTCGTCTATGCGGCGATGCAGTTTCTCTTTGCGCCGCTGATCGGCAATCTCAGCGATCGATTCGGCCGCCGCCCGGTGCTGCTCGCATCCGTCTTCACTTTCGCGCTCGACAACCTGATCTGCGCGCTCGCCACCAGCTACTGGATGCTGTTCATCGGTCGTGTACTCGCCGGCGTCAGCGGCGCCAGCTTCGGCACGGCATCGGCCTACATCGCCGACATCAGTCATGACGGGAACCGAGCCAAGAATTTCGGGCTGATCGGCATTGCCTTTGGTACCGGCTTCGCGCTCGGGCCGGTGCTTGGCGGTCTGCTTGGCGAACTCGGCCCGCGGGTCCCGTTCTACGGCGCGGCAGCGCTGTCCTTCGTCAACTTTATCCTTGGCGTATTCCTGCTGCCCGAGACGCTCGACAGCGCCAACCGCCGCCGCTTCGAGTGGAAACGCGCCAACCCGCTCGGCGCCCTCAAGCAGATGCGCAATTACCCCGGCATCGGCTGGGTGGGGCTGGTGTTCTTTCTCTTTTGGCTTGCCCATTCGGTCTATCCGGCCGTCTGGTCCTTCGTTTCCAGCTACCGCTACGGCTGGAGCGAGGGGCAGATCGGACTTTCGCTCGGGATCTTCGGTATCGGCGGTGCCTTCGTCATGGCCGTCATCCTGCCGCGCGTGGTGCCGCGGCTTGGGGAGTGGCGCACGGCCGTGCTCGGCCTGACCTTCACCACGCTCGGAGCCATCGGCTATGCCGGCGCCTGGCAGGGGTGGATGATCTATGCGGTGATCATCGCGACCGCGCTCGAAAGCCTCGCTGATCCGCCGCTGCGCAGTATCGCCGCGGCCCACGTGCCGTCGTCGGCACAAGGCGAGCTTCAGGGCGCGCTGACCAGCATCGGCAGCATCACCACGATCATCGGTCCGTTGATCTTCACCCAGGCCTTCGGTTATTTCACCAGCCCTGCCGCGCCCGTCGCCTTTGCCGGCGCGCCCTATGCGCTCGCCAGTTGCTTCCTCGTCGGCGCGCTTATCGTGTTCTTCCTGAAGATACCGAGAAGCAGGGCGGTCGGACCGCAAGGCGCAGAGAATGTCGGGCCGGCCGACGCCGTAGCGCCGGACGAGCCAGAGGCGATGGAGCGGCCACGATTGCACGGAAATTGATCAATTTTCGTGATCTATCGATGAAACTTTGAGCAACCTCGCCCTTGCGGCTGGCTCTTTGCCCGACGGTATTCTATTTCCGGATTCCTCCCCCCGATCTTCGGTTGCGGCCCGGAGCCGCATTGACTGCCAGGAATCTGCCATGCTGACCGCGAATGCGAGCCCGATACCGTTGACGACCGACAATTCCTGGCGGACGCACTATCGCGCGAGCTTCTATCTGGGCGTGCCGTTCATCGGTGCGCAGCTTGCGCAGCTCGCGATCAACACGACGGACGTCCTGATGGTCGGTAAGCTCGGCGCCACCGAGCTCGCGGCGATCATCCTCGCGACCCAGATGTATTTCACCGTCTATGTTTTCGGCAACGGATTTGCCAATGCGGTGGTGCCGATGGCAGCACAGGCCGTCGGCCGTGGCGACAAGGTTTCGGTGCGCCGCTCGGTGCGCATGGGCATGTGGGTGGTGATGCTCTACGGCCTGTTGACCGCGCCGATCCTCTGGATGGCCGAGCCGATCCTGCTATTTGCCGGCCAGCAGCCCAAGGTCGCAGCCCTTGCAGGAGAATATGTCCGCATCGCGCAATGGGCGATCTTCCCCGGCCTCATCTTCATGGTGCTGAGGGCCTTCCTGAGCGGCCTGGAGAGGGCAGGGATCATTCTCTATGTCACGCTGGCGACGCTCGTGCTCAATGCCGCGCTCTGCTACGTGCTGATCTTCGGCCACTTCGGCTTCCCGAAACTCGGCATCTTCGGTGCGGCGGTCGCAGCGCTTGGCGTTGCCGTGCTCGGCGCTGCGCTGACGATCGGCTATATCAAGACCAAGCCGGAACTCAACCAGTACGAACTCTTCGTCCGCTTCTGGCGGCCCGACTGGGTCGCCTTCCGCGAAGTCGTTTTTCTCGGAATTCCGATTTCGCTGACGATCCTTGCCGAGGTCAGCCTGTTCACCGTCGCCTCGCTGCTGATGGGCACGATCGGCACGGTCGAGCTTGCGGCGCACGGCATCGCGCTGCAATTCGCCTCGATGGCCTTCATGATCCCGCTCGGGCTTGCGCAGGCCGCCACGGTGCGGGTCGGGCTTGCCTATGGCCGCGGTGACCTCCTGGGCGTTCGGCGCGCGGCGATCGCTTCGCTGGTGCTCGGCGCCGGCTTTGCCATTGTCGGCAGCGCCATCTTCGCATTCTTCCCCAGCCAACTGGCTGCCCTTTATCTCGACACAGCCCGTCCGGACGCTGCGGCGGTGCTTGCCTTCGCGGCTCCGCTCATTGTCATTGCCGGTGCGTTTCAGCTCGTCGATGGCATGCAGGCGATCGCCGCCGGCATGCTGCGCGGCCTGAAGGACACAAAGGTGCCGATGCTGCTGGCGATGGTTTCTTATTGGCCGATCGGCTTCGTCTGCGCCTGGCTCTTTGCCTTTCCCTTCAATTTCGGCGGGATCGGCGTGTGGTTCGGCTTCGTCCTCGGGCTTGCAGCCGCCGCGGTGCTGTTGAACTGGCGCTTCTTCCGGATGCTCGGCGAGATCACGGCGAAGGCTGCCGCTAAGGGCGCCTGACTTGGGGCGAAGAAGAGAAAAGAAAAAGCCGGACGGGCAGGGGATGCCGTCCGGCTTACAATGGCGGTCGCCTCAGGGGAAGGGAACGACGGCCGCTTACTACCACGCTTCGTTTTACGAAGCTTTGGAACTGCTAGACGTTGAAGCCGTCGAGCCGTTCCGAACCCTGGCGATCGCGCTGGAGGTCGCGTATCGTCCGGGCAAAGTCGATCAAGAATACGAGACTAATGACCGCTGCCGCGATCATGAATAGGGTGGCCATAGTGCCCTCCATCAACGGAAGATTTTCTGGGTCGCGTAGCGCTCGCGCCGGTCACGGGACTCGTTGCGCAGTCCATGTATCGTCGCAAAGATCATCGCGAAAAACATCGCCATCGAAAACAGAGCAAGTCCCATAGCCGTAATCCTTTCGCATCCTAAACGGCAGTACGTTCAAAAAAGTTCCGTTGTTACTGGCACTACACTTAACGTCTTTGCTGTGAAGCACCGTTGAACATGGCATTCATCTAGCATTCATTCTTTCTGTCCCGCTGTTTCCCAGGGAACAGGGTCAACCGCCGTACAACTCTTGCGATCTGTCGCCGTCCGTGACAAAAGGCTTCACCAAACGGAAACAGGTGCGATGACCACGGCATTTTATCCCGGCTCCTTCGATCCGATGACGAACGGGCATCTCGATGTGCTCGTGCAGGCGCTGAACGTGGCGGCGAAAGTCATCGTCGCGATCGGCATCCACCCCGGCAAAGCACCACTCTTCTCCTTCGACGAACGCGCCGAGCTCATCCGCCGCTCGCTCCAGGAATTTCTGCCGGACAGGGCAGGCGACATCGATGTCGTTTCCTTCGACAATCTGGTCGTCGACGCGGCGCGAGAGCGCGGCGCAAAGCTGCTTGTGCGCGGCCTTCGCGATGGCACCGACCTCGACTACGAGATGCAGATGGCCGGGATGAACCGGCAGATGGCGCCGGATATCCAGACCTTGTTCTTGCCGGCGGGCACGGCATCACGGCCCATTACGGCCACATTGGTCCGCCAGATCGCGGCCATGGGCGGCGACGTCAGTGCCTTCGTGCCCAAGTCCGTCTACGAAGCACTGCAGGCCAAACGCCGTACCTGACGGGCGGCCCCAAATTCACCACGCAGGGAGAAACCATGAAAATCCTCCACCTCGCATTTGCCGGCGCCATCGCGCTTGCCTCCTTCACGGGCACGGCGCTTGCGCAAGCGGCCGACAACTTCATCACCATCACGCTCAAGGATGGTCCGGTCGTCGTCGAACTCAGGCCTGACATCGCGCCGAAGCATGTCGAGCAGATCAAGGCGCTGGCCGCGGCCGGTGAATACGACAACGTCGCTTTCCACCGCGTGATCAAGGGCTTCATGGCCCAGACCGGCGACGTGCAGTATGGCGACATGGAAAACGGCTACCAGCCGCAGGCTGCCGGCACCGGCGGTTCGTCGCGTCCGGACGTCCCGGCAGAGTTCTCCGACGTCCCGTTTGAACGCGGCACGGTCGGCATGGCTCGCTCGCAGGACCCGAACAGCGCGAATTCGCAGTTCTTCATCATGTTCGCCCCGGGCGACTTCCTCAACGGCCAGTACACGGTCGTCGGCAAGGTCGTCTCCGGCATGGAGAATGTCGACAAGATCAAGCTCGGCGACGACGCCAACAACGGCTCCGTCACCGATCCCGACCGCATGATCAGCGTCAAGGTCGGCAAGTAAAATCAACAGAAGGAGAAAACCCATGGCCGAGATCAAGGATCCGGAAAACACGATCATCCTGGAGACCACCAAGGGCAAAGTCGTCATCGAGCTTCTGCCCGACGTCGCTCCGGGGCATGTCGCCCGCATCAAGGAACTGGCCCGCGAAGGCGCCTATGACGGCGTGGTATTCCACCGCGTGATCGAGGACTTCATGGCCCAGACCGGCGACGTGCAGTACGGCAAGACCGGCGGCGAGCACTTCAACCCGGCCCGCGCCGGCATGGGCGGCTCCTCAAAGCCGGACCTGAAGGCCGAATTCTCGAACGTCAGCCACGTTCGCGGCACGTGCTCGATGGCCCGTAGCCAGATGCCGAACTCGGCCAACTCGCAGTTCTTCATCTGCTTCACCGACGCGCCGTGGCTCAACAAGCAGTACTCTGTCTGGGGCCAGGTCATCGAAGGCATGGACAACATCGACAAGATCAAGCGCGGCGAGCCGGTGCGCGATCCCGATACGATCGTCACGATGCGGGTTGCCGCAGACGCCTGATTTGCGCTAATGCACGAACCCGCCCCGGTCGCCAACTGCGCCGGGGCGGGTTTGCTTTTGTCTGAAGATAACAATGCGCGTAGACCTGTTCGACTTCGACCTCCCGGAAACTTCGATTGCGCTTCGGCCCGCAAGCCCGCGCGACAGCGCCCGTATGCTCGTGGTGCGCCCCGATGGCGCCGACGTTCTTGCGGACAAGGGCGTGCTCGACCTGCCGTCGTTCCTGAGGGAAGGCGACGCGCTTGTCTTCAACGACACCAAGGTGATCCCGGCGCAGCTCGAAGGCATCCGCCGCCGCGGCGAGGAGATCGCGACGCAAGTTTCGCTGACGCTGCATATGCGGGTCGCACCCGACCGCTGGAAGGCTTTCGCCCGCCCGGCACGACGCCTCAAGGTCGACGACCGCATTGCCTTCGGCCACGGTGGCTCAAGCTGCTTTCTCGGAACGCTCGACGCGACCGTCGAGGAAAAGGGCGATGCCGGCGAAGTGACGCTGCGCTTTGATCTCTCGGGTCCCTCGCTTGACGAGGCGATCATGGCGGTCGGCCACATTCCCTTGCCGCCTTACATCGCTTCCAAGCGCGCCGAGGATGCGCAGGACCGCGCCGACTACCAGACCATGTATGCCCGAGAGGAGGGCGCCGTTGCGGCGCCGACCGCCGGTCTGCATTTCACCGACCGTCTTTTCGCCAAGCTCGACGAGGCCGGCATCGAGCGCCACTTCGTGACGCTGCATGTGGGCGCGGGTACGTTCCTGCCGGTCAAGGCTGATGATACCGACGACCACGTGATGCACCAGGAGATCGGCCACGTCGATGCCCGGACCGCCGAGAGGCTGAACGCCGTCAAGGCGAGGGGCGGGCGCATCGTCTGCGTCGGCACTACCTCGCTGCGGTTGATCGAAAGCGCCACCTCGGAAGACGGCACGGTCAAGTCCTGGTCCGGTCCGACGGGTATCTTCATCACGCCCGGCTACCGCTTCCGCGCGGTGGACATGCTGATGACCAATTTCCATCTGCCGAAATCAACGCTGTTCATGCTGGTTTCGGCCTTTAGCGGCCTGGACACGATGCGCGCGGCCTACGCGCACGCGATCGAAACCGGCTACCGCTTCTATTCCTATGGCGACGCCAGCCTGCTTTTCCGGAAAGACTAAATGACCGAGACCTTCCAGTTCAAGCTACACAAGACCGACGGCAAGGCCCGTCGCGGCGAAGTGTCCATGCCGCGCGGCACGATCCGCACACCGGCCTTCATGCCCGTCGGTACCGTCGGCACGGTCAAGGCGATGTATCTCGACCAGGTGAAGGATCTTGGCGCCGACATCATTCTCGGCAATACCTACCACCTGATGCTGCGCCCAGGCGCCGAACGCGTCGCGCGGCTCGGCGGTCTGCATGGCCTGATCCGCTGGCAGGGCCCGATCCTCACGGATTCGGGCGGCTTCCAGGTCATGTCGCTGGCGGGCCTTCGCAAGCTCGACGAGCAGGGCGTCACCTTCAAGAGCCACGTCGATGGCGCGCTCTTCCATATGTCGCCGGAGCGCTCGATCGAGATTCAAGGCTTGCTCGACAGCGACATCCAGATGCAGCTCGACGAATGCGTGGCGCTGCCGGCCGAGCCAAAGGAAATCGAGCGCGCGATGGAAATGTCGCTGCGTTGGGCCGAGCGCTGCAAGGTCGCCTTCGGCGACCAGCCGGGCAAGGCGATGTTCGGCATCGTGCAGGGCGGCGATATCCCGAAGCTGCGCGAACGCTCGGCTGAAGCGCTGAAGGGCCTCGATCTCAAGGGCTATGCGGTGGGCGGTCTCGCCGTCGGCGAGCCGCAGGAGGTGATGCTGCGCATGCTCGACATTACCTGCCCGATCATGCCGGTGGACAAGCCCCGTTACCTGATGGGCGTCGGCACGCCAGACGACATCCTGCGGTCGGTCGCCGAGGGCATCGACATGTTCGACTGCGTGATGCCGACCCGCTCGGGACGCCACGGCCTCGCGTTCACGCGCCACGGCCGCATCAACCTGCGCAATGCCCGCCACGCCGAAGACATGCGCCCGCTCGACGAGCAATCCTCTTGCCCTGCGACGCGCGACTATTCGCGTGCCTATCTGCACCATCTGATCCGCTCGAACGAATCGCTCGGCGGAATGCTGCTCAGCTGGAACAATCTGGCCTACTATCAGGAACTGATGGCCGGAATTCGCCTGGCGATCGAAGAAGGTCGCTTCGCTGACTTCATGGCCGAAACGCAGGAAACCTGGCGGCGAGGGGACCTTCCCCCGGTTTGATGGCCGCCAGCGGACCGGTGTCTCAGATGGCCGGTCCCGACGCCGACTGCAAAATCATCACGCCGTTGATCTTGTAGCTGCCATCCGGCTGCTTCACGAGTTCGTAGACTGCGGTCCAGTCCCTGCCGTCTGGCGCCGAGATCAGAACTTCCTGCAGCACCTGGTCGCCAACCACCTTCGATCGACCAAAAGCAAAGTTACCAGGCCGGTAGACGGGCTGGTAGCCGCGCTTCACCATCTCGAAGAAGCTTTCCTTATCGGGAAACTTGCCGCGGATCGCGGGTGAAGCGAAGGAGTAGGCGGTCTCCGCATCATCCTGCAGAAAGGCAGTGATCTGTTCCCGTATGATCGTTCGCGCCGTATCGACGGGTTCCTCCGCACAAGCGGCAGTCGCGGCTGCCAGTTGTGCCACCATACCGAGGGCAATCGCAAAGCTCCTGAACATCGTCGATCTCCATAGCCGCAATGAAAGACCATAGGACAGTCGCGGCTTTTGGAAACAGGAGCTTTGGTGGCAGCTTCAGATAGTTGCTCAGATCTGTCTATGTAAATCGTGTTAATTCAATTTGTTGCCTGGCGATATGAAAGTCAGATATCAGATATCATAAGTTGGTGATGTCCGCGTAATGGCGTGCGCAGGCTGGCGGCGGCGAGGCGCCCGCTGCCAATGGGCGATCTAGTTGAACGTTGTCGCCATCCATTCCTGCCATTTCGGCTCGCTGCCTTTCGCGCGCGACTTGGCACCGTCTCCATAGTGATAGAGCGCGATGCTGGCATTGGTGCCTTCGCCGGTCGAGTAGCTTCCGATGAGCGCGATGCCGGCGCCGGGTTCCTTCAGGCGCAGCAGCAAATAGCGTTGCTTGGTGTCCTGCTGCACCCGTTCGACGATGCCGGCAAGGCGTTCGGGCCGTGGTGGCGTGCTGCGCTCCTCGCCGACATTGGCGCCGACAAGTCCCAGCGCTTCGGTCAGGCGTTCCCAGACACTTGCCTGCGGTTCCCCGGTTGAAACCATGGCGAAGCTGCTGACCGCCTTCTCGCCGGCGAAATGTGCGAGATAGATCTTCAGGATCTCGAAGAACGCCGGCCATCCGCCCTCGAAGCCTTCCAACTGGTCGTCCCAGTCGTCGTTCGCTGTGAACAGCGAATGCACCATGCGCAGCACGCAACGATTGCCGGAACGCGCCGTGACGGTGATTTCGGTTGCGACCGGCGGCGCGCCCTCGCTCCACTCGCGTTCCACATAGGCAAAGCGGGCAGGCGGCTCCCAATGCGTCACTTCGCCGGTCGAGCTGCCGTTCGGACCGAAGTCGAAGGCGATCTTGCCCCCGACCCGCTCATCGATTTCCGTCTTGGTGAACCAGGCATTGTTGCCGCTGCCGGTTGCGATCGCCTGCCAGACCTCTTCGGGCGAGCCGGGCACGATCAGTTTCATTTCAACCCAGCGCTTTCCGCTGCCATCCTTCTTGATCGGCATGGGTTATCCTTTCAGGAGTTGGTGTCGTCGGGTTCGCCCTTGGCTGCGCTCTCGTCGCTCGGCCCAGGGTAGGAGGCGATGATGAGCCGGTGCGGCCGGGCGTCCGGCGCGCCTTCGTCGTGGTAGCGCGCAGCGAGCGCGCTCACCGCCTGGGCGAGATCGGCGGTAAAGGTGGCGCGCTCCGCAGGCGAACGAAAGTTGATCACGGTGTCGATCGACAGCGTTGCCAGGCGCTTGTCCTGCGTGCGGGCGCTGCGCAGCAGTCCGCCGACCTCACGGACCATGCGGGCCGCCAGTGCGACCAGATAGCTCGCAGACAGGCGATCGCTGCTCCGCCCGGGGTCGGCAGCAATCGGCCCCAGCGCCGCCGGCGAAACTACATAGGACGTGGCGGTTGCGACCATCAGGCGCTCGGTCAACCCGCCCCAGCGGCGTTGCTCTGCCGGTTCTATCAGTTTGTGCTCTTCGAGCGCACGCAGATGGTAGTTGACCTTCTGGCGCGTCAGCCCCACCCGCACAGCCAGCGCGGCAGCCGATGCGGGCGCGGCAAGTTCCGCCAGCAAACGGGCCTTGATCGGCTCCAGGGCAAGTGCGGCGGCGGCCGGCGCGTCTATGACATCGAGATCGAGCATGGTGCAATCATCGCCTTGACAGATTTTTTTGTCAAGGCGATGATTGCACCTAATGCGGGTAGGGGAATGCCGAGTGCCCGCTGACATGCGCGACCTCAGCTATGCGGAGCCTTCCAACCATTCAGGCTCGCCCAATGGAGGCAGCCATGCGGAAAGGCGCTGAGCCGGGTTAGGCTCCCGGTTGAGCTTCTCCACGCGATGCGACGCTAACGTTTGCCGACCGCTTGGCAGTTCGTCGTTTTTCTCCGAATGTCACCACCCAAGGTGGCGGGAGGCAATGTATCGATGGGAGCGCCGATGAATGCCGGAACGATCGAGATTTACCGCCCACGTGATGTTTCTACCCTGGGCGACTGGAACATCGGCGGCCTCAAAGCCTATGGCCTTGCCGCCGATTGCAGGCGCATCGATGACGCGATGGTGACGCTGGCTCAGTCATTCGTCCGACAGGACGTCATTCCGCGCGCGGCGGCTGAGGGCGATAGCAATGGCCCCGGCTTTGTCATCGTCCATCCCGGCAGCCTCGGCATCTCCATCTCGGCTCACTGGTGGATACAAGGTTCGGTTCTGTGTCAGCGCAACTATCGGAAGCTCTATACGGCTTCTGAGCCGATGGATGCTGCAAGGAGACCGGCCATTGCCTGTGTTTGGGAATTGGCGCTGATCAACGCCGAGCAGGAAGCCTGGCGAAAGACGATGATGAAAGACGAACCTGATCCATTGGCCTACATGGAAGAGCGTGCCGCGTTTGGGACGGCTTGAGCGCCAGGGGCGTGCTGCAAGTGGCGAGGGCGCGCTTTGCGCAAACGTTGGAAAGAGGGTCGCATGTCATCCTTGAACCCGCCCGAGGGAGATCCTAACTGAAGTGCAACACGCCGGTTTTCAGGGTAGGGGTTCAGCCTCCCTCTTGCAAATGTGCCCGGAACACTTCGGCGGGTGTTCTGTAGTCGAGGCACTTTCTCGGCTGGTCGTTGAGATGGCGAGCAA